>NZ_JACVUR010000033.1:0-74623 GCF_016516495.1 Delftia sp. S65 | reverse complement strand
AGTCCTGTCCTGCGGCAGGACTGCAACCCCGCAGGCGGCCCGACGCAGGCGCGGGCATACGGGATTGAGGGGTGCGGGTGCAGGGCATTGCCCGCTGGCCTGAGCCTGGCGGTCAGCCGTTCTTTTGCAGGGAGCGGATGACGCTGGAGAAGTCCAGGGCGCCGTTGCCGGCGATGGAGTGCATGGCGTACATGGCGCGGGCCATGCCGCCCAGCGGCGTGGAGGCCTTGACTGCCATGGCGTTTTCCTGGGCCAGGCCCAGGTCCTTGAGCATGAGGTCGGTGCCGAAGCCGCCTGCGTAGTTCTTGGAGGCGGGGGCGTTTTCGTGGACGCCGGGGAAGGGGTTGTATTTTTCCAGGGCCCAGTTGCCGCCCGAGCTGCGTCGCATGATTTCGCTGAGGACCTTGGGGTCCAGGCCGTTGGCCACGCCCAGGGCGATGGCTTCGCTGGTGCCGATCATGAGGATGCCCAGCAGCATGTTGTTGCAGATCTTGGCGGTCTGGCCCGCGCCCACGGCGCCGGCGTGGAAGATGTTGGCGCCCATTTTTTCGAGCAGGGGGCGGGCGCGCTCCAGGTCGGCGTCGCTGCCGCCGACCATGAAGGTGAGGGTGCCTGCAATGGCACCGCCCGTGCCGCCGGAGACGGGGGCGTCGATGAAGGCGATGCCTGCGGCCTGTGCGGCCTTGGCGACCTTTTGGCTGGTGGCGGCGGCGATGGTGGAGCTGTCGATGATGAGCGCACCCTTGGCAATGCGCTGCAGCAGGCCGGCCGCGCCGTCACGGCCGAGGAAGAGGCCTTCCACGTGCTGGCTGGCGGGCAGCATGGAGACCACGGCTTCGGCGCCCTGCACGGCGTCCTCGGCGCTGGCGGCAATGCTCACGCCCTCTGCAGCGACCTTGGCGCAGGCGTCTTTGGAGAGGTCGAAGGCCTTGACCGTGTGGCCTGCCTTGTGCAGGTTGATGGCCATGGGGCCGCCCATGTTGCCGAGTCCGATGAATGCGATCTGCATGTGCTTGTCTCCTGTGTTGTGAAGCTTGTGGTGTGTCTCAGTGGACCGTGTCGTCGGTGTACTTTTCGCCGGGGTTCATGTCGCCGGTGTCCTTGTCACCGTTCGCAATGTCGGCGCCGCGTTCCTTGAGCAGGGAGCGCAGGATGCCGCGGTGGCAGCGTGCCTCCTGCTCGCAGTAGCAGCCGATGGCAAAGGCGCTGTGCTGCGAGAGGGCGGCCAGCAGGTCCAGGGTGCGGCTGGCGGCGGGCTCGGCCATTTCCTTGCGGAACTTGCGCACGAATTGCTGCCAGAGCTTGTCTGCCTCGGCCTGCTGGCCGTGGTCCTGCAGGCGGTGCGATTCGAGCGCGGTGTGCATGGTGTCGGGCTGGGGCGAGAGTTCGGGGTACCAGACGTCGTAGTAGTCGCGGCTGGCGAATTCGGCCTTGGGCACGCCGCGCGGCGGGCGGCGCACGGTGCCTATGCGCAGGCCTTCATCGGCGTGGCGGGGGCTGCCTAGCTGGACGATGCGGATGGGCATGGGGCTCTCCTGCAAAGGGGGCTTATTCGTCGCCGAAGATGGGGTGCTTGCGTGTGCGGCGCCCGGCCGGGGCGGGCGGCGCTGGCGGTGTCTTTGCGTCGGCGGGCGCGGGTTCGCTGGTCTGGGGCTTGCGCTTTTTCGGCGGCGTGGCCTTGGCGTGGGGGTTGAAGGCCAGGGCCTGGGCAATCCAGTGCTGCCACTGCTGGCGCGTGGCGTAGGCGGCGGGGCCGATGAAGAAGTAGCCGTCCATCTGGCCCTTGGACGAGAGCGGGCGCAGGCCCGGCGTCTCGGCCACGGCGGCGTGCTGCGAGGGCGGCAGGCGCACCAGCAGTTCGTCGTCTTCCACGCCCAGGCACAGCTTGCCGTTGACCATGAAGACATGGCAGCCGAACATGCGCTTTTCCTGCACGTCGTCGCAGCCGGCCAGGGCTTCGCGCACGGCGTCTATGAGGTGCAGCGTGGTGTCGGAGAGCGGGCGGGCGGGCATGGCGCGGGCGGGATGTGGATGGATCAGCGGATCATGTCCGGCGCATCGCCTTCCAGCATGCGCCGCGCGATGATGACGCGCATGATTTCGTTCGTGCCTTCGAGGATCTGGTGCACGCGGGCATCGCGCATGAGGCGCTCCAGCGGGTATTCGCGGATGTAGCCGTAGCCGCCGTGCAGCTGCAGGGCTTCATTGCAGACCATGAAGCCGGCATCGGTGGCAAAGCGCTTGGCCATGGCGCAGTAGGTGGAGGCGTCGCGCGCGCCGGCATCGAGCTTGGAGGCGGCCAGGCGCACCATCTGGCGCGCGGCCACGAGTTCGGTGGCCATGTCGGCCAGCTTGAACTGCAGGGCCTGGAAGCTGGCAATGGGCTTGCCGAACTGCTTGCGCTCGTGCATGTACTGCTGGGCCTGGGTGAGTGCTCCCTGGGCGGCGCCCACGGAGCAGGTGGCGATGTTGATGCGCCCGCCGTCCAGGCCCTTCATGGCGATCTTGAAGCCTTCGCCCTCGCGGCCCAGCAGGTTCTGGGCAGGGATGCGCACGTTGTCGAAGCTGATGACGCGCGTGGGCTGGCTGTTCCAGCCCATTTTTTCTTCCTTCTTGCCGTAGCTGATGCCGGGCAGGTCGGCAGGCACGGCAAAGGCGGAGATGCCGCTGGCGCCCGAGCCTGCGTCGCCCGTTCTGGCCATCAGCACCAGCATGTCGGTGCTGCCCGCGCCGCTGATGAAGGCCTTGGCGCCGTTGATGATGTATTCATGGCTCGCCAGTTCGGCCCGGGTCTTGAGCGAGCCGGCGTCCGAGCCCGCGCCGGGCTCGGTCAGGCAGTAGCTGGCCAGCTTGCGGCCGCTGGTCAGGGCCTCGCCCCATTCGGCGCGCACGGCGTCGGTGGCCCAGGTGCCCAGCATCCAGGTGGCCATGTTGTGGATGGTGATGAAGGCGGTGGTGGAGGGATCGACGGCGGCCAGTTCCTCGAAGACCATGGTGGCGTCCAGGCGCGGCAGTTGCAGGCCGCCGGCGTTCTCGGGCGCGTACAGGCCGCAAAAGCCCAGTTCGCCCGCCTTGGCGATGGCCTCGCGCGGGAAGATGGATTCACGGTCCCAGTGCGCGGCATGGGGCGCGAGTTCGGCCTGGGCAAAGGCGCGGGCCGATTCGGCAAAGGCGCGCTGGTCGTCGTTGAGTTCGAAGTCCATGGCTGGCTTGTCTCCTGCGTTGGGCTCTGGGGCCCTTGTTGTTCTGGGGGCTGTCGGTGGCTGTGGGTGCCTGTCGGTGCGTGCGGCGGTCAGTGCTGCAGCCAGCGTTCCAGCGCCTGCATGCGCTCCTGTGTCGCGGCCGTGAGGCATTCGTGGTACAGGCGCGGGCCTTCGGGCTGGGTTTCGCTGTCGCGCGTGGCGGCCTTGCAGCGTGCCGTGCGGCCCTTGATCCAGCCGTTCTGGTCGTGGCGCAGGCCCGTGCGCTTGCCCTGGGGCAGTTGCTGCATGACGTCCAGGTAGCGGATGTTGAGCGCGGTGTCGGCCTCCTGGAAGGCCTGGACCGCGCAGGCATTGCGGCTGGCGGCGGCGGTGGAGGCCGGGTCGCAGGCTGCACCGGCCTGCGCGTGAAGGGTCAGGGGCAGGGCGGCCAGGGTGGTCAGCAAGGCGGCACCCAGGCCCCGGGAGAGGAAGGCGGTCATTGGAAAACGCATGCCGCCATCATCCCAGAGCCGGGGCCTGCCCCAGATCAATCCAGGCCCGCCCACCTGTGCATCAGCGCAGGCTGATGGTGGTGTTCACGCCCTGGCTGGTGGTGCTGTCGTCGAACCAGCGCGCCGTGACGGTCTTGGTCTGCGTATAGAACAGCACGACCTGCTTGCCGTAGGGGCCCAGGTCGCCCAGCTTGGAGGCGCGGCTGCCCGTGAAGGAGAACAGCGGAACCGGCACGGGAATCGGCACGTTGATGCCGACCTGGCCCACGTCGATGTCTTCCTGGAACTTGCGCGCCGCCGCGCCCGACTGCGTGAAGATGGCCGTGCCGTTGCCGTTGGGGTTGGCGTTGATGAACTCGATGGCCTCGTCCAGGCTGTCGGCAGCCGCCAGGCACAGCACGGGGCCGAAGATTTCCTGGTCATACACGCTCATGCCGGGCTTGACGCCGCTGAACACGGTGGGACCGACGAAGTTGCCCTTGTCGTAGCCGGCCACCTGAGGCTTGCGGCCGTCCAGCTCCAGCTTGGCGCCGTCGGCCAGGCCGCGTTCGATCAGGCTTTCCACACGCGACAGCGCCGCGCAGGACACCAGCGGGCCCACGTCGGTGCCGGGCTCGGTGCCGCCGCTGACCTTGAGGGTCTTGGACTTTTCCACCAGCTCGGGAATCCACTTCTGTGCATCGCCCACCAGCACGGCCACCGACAGCGCCATGCAGCGCTGGCCTGCCGCGCCGAAGGCTGCGCCCAGCAGGGCGTTGAGCGTTTGCTCCTTGTTGGCGTCGGGCATGACGATGGCGTGGTTCTTGGCGCCCATCATGCATTGCACGCGCTTGCCGGCCAGGCTGGCACGGTTGTAGACATGGGTGCCGACCTTGGTGGAGCCCACGAAGCTGATGGCCTTGATGTCGGGGTGGTCGCAGATGGCGTTGACCACGTCCTCGCCGCCGTGGACCACGTTCAGCACGCCGGGCGGAATGCCGGCTTCCAGCGCCAGTTCGCACAGGCGCATGGTGACCATGGGGTCCTGCTCGGAGGGCTTGAGCACGAAGGTGTTGCCCGTGGCGACGGCCATGGGGAACATCCACAGCGGAATCATGGCCGGGAAGTTGAAGGGGGTGATGCCCGCGCACACGCCCAGCGGCTGCAGCACGGAATAGGTGTCCACGCCGTTGGCCACGTTGTTGGCCAGCTCGCCCAGCTGCAGCGAGCCGATGTTGGCCGCATGCTCCACCACTTCCAGGCCGCGGAAGACATCGCCTTCCGCGTCAGGCAGGGTCTTGCCCTGTTCGGCGGTCAGCAGGGCGGCCAGCTCCTTCATGTTCTCGCGGATCAGCTGCTGCAGCTTCAGGAAGATGCGGGCGCGCTGGCCAATGGGCGTCTTGCGCCACGTCTTGAAGGCTTCCTTGGCGTTGGCGACGGCGGCGTTGACCTCGTCGGGCGTGGCAAAGGGCACGCGGGCCAGCACTTCCTGCGTGGCCGGGTTGACCACATCGCGCCATTGGGTGCTTTGGGATTCGACCAGCTTGCCGTTGATCAGCAGCTTGACCGTGGGCGCCAAAACCTTGGCGGACGTGGATGCATTCATGGCTTGTCTCCTGTTGCGGTGGTGTCAGCCCGGCATGCGTGCGCCGGGCGTTCATCGCATGGTAGCTGTGCGGTTTTTCGCAAGCAATGGAGATATGTGCAGTATTCATGTGCGTTTTTGCACAGGCTGGCGCAAAAAAGAGCATGGCCTGCGGCAGGCGCAGGCCATGATGGTTCAGGCGGTCAGCGGCTCAGTCCGTGCCGGTGGCCGGCAGGCGGGCATCGTCGGCAGGAGCAGCCACAGGAGCAGGGGACTGAACGGCGCGGGCGCCGGGCTTGCGCAGCGGCTCCAGCTTCACGCGGGCATTGGCGCCCAGGCCGGACTCCAGCTTGGCCAGCAGGCGCAGCAGCTCCTGCAGCTCGCCGTCTTCCAGCGGGGACACCAGGCGGTGGTAGGCCTGGTCCACCAGCGGCACGCTGGCAGCCAGGAGGGCGCGGCCCTTGTCGGTCAGCGTCAGTTCGTGCTGGCGGCGGTCACGCGTGCTCAGGGCGCGGTGCACGTATTCGCGCTCTTCCAGCCCGCGCACCAGGCGCAGCGTGGTCACCTTGTCAAAGCCCATGGCGCGGGCCAGGGAGCTTTGGTCGGAGCCGGGGGAGGCGTCGATCAGGACCAGGGCGCCGTACTGGGGCGGCGTCAGTCCCAGGGGGCGGCATTGCTCTTCAAAAATGCCGACCGAAATCTGGTGGGCGCGCCGCAGCAAAAAGCCAGGGCGCTGATATAGCGGCAGTGGTGCAGGCGTCATCGTGTCCATATGCGTCTAGTATTCTTGCAGAAGTGTCCAGTATTCATTCGATTTCCACCAATTGTGCCCATTTTGGTGCATGATTACCATGCGTTTGCATGCTAACTACAAAAGAGGTCTACATGCGAAATTTTGTTGGCAGACGGCAATTTTTGAAGACGAGCGGATTGGGAGTATTGGGTTTACCCGTAGCAGGTGCCATCGCCAGTACCGAGAGTGTGCCTCTGAAATTGATTGTGCCTTTCACTCCGGGGACTGGAATCGACACGATAGCGCGAACCATCGGACCTTTGCTGGCCAAGCGCCAGGGCCGGCCCGTGGTGGTGGAGAACAAGCCGGGCGCCTCTGGAAATATCGGCACCGAGGCCGTTGTGCGCTCGCCCGCCAATGGCCAGACGCTTTTGGTGACAGTGAATACCCTGGTGATGAATGCATCGCTGTATCCCAAATTGCCATTCAATCCGCTGACAGACCTCGAACCTGTGACGCTGACCAGTTGGGGGCAGTTGATTTTGGTGACGCCCACGGCCTCCGCCTATCAGACGGCGGCCGATCTGGTGAAGGCCGCCAAGGCCTCGCCGGGCCGCATCAATTACGCGTCGCCGGGAGTGGGCACTCCGCACCATATGGCGATGGAGCTTTTCAAGAGCACGGCCGGGGTGTCTATCACGCACATCCCGTATCGCGGAACAGGGCCGGCGCTGACGGACCTGCTTGGCGGCCAGGTGGAATGCATGTTCCTGCCCATTCATGTGGCCTTGACGCATGTGAAGGCCGGCAAGCTGCGCGCGCTGGGCATTGGCAGCCAGCGGCGCCACCCGCTGCTGCCCGATGTGCCCACGCTCAAGGAGGCCAAGGCGGGCGATGTGAACGTGGATATGTGGTACGGCGTGTTTGCGCCGGCCGGCATGCCGGCGGACCAGGTCGATGCCCTCAATCGCGAGATCCGTGCGATTTTGGCGTCGGAGGAAGTCCGGCATGCCTTTGCGCCCCAGGGCATGGATCCGGCCGGCAGCACGCCGGCCGAGTTCAAGGCCCTGGTGCAAAAGGACGCCCGGCGCTGGGCCGATCTGGTCAAGGCGCGGGGGATTACCGCCGAGTAGGCGGGACGGGCGCCAACAGCGCCCCTGGAGAAAGCATGGAGAGTCAGCGGATGAAAGTAGCGATCGTGGGGGGCGGCATCGGAGGCCTGTGCCTGGCATTGGCCCTGCATCAAAGAGGCATTGCCTGCGAAGTCTTCGAGGCCGTGCCCGAGGTCCGCGAGATCGGCGCGGGCATTACCCTGCTGCCGCATGCCATGCGCGAACTCAGCGACCTGGGCCTGCAGCCGCAGCTGGAGGCCCAGGCGATCGAGAACCTGGAAAGCGTGTTCTTCAACCGCTACGGCCAGTTCGTCTACCGCGAGCCGCGCGGCCGCCATGCGGGCTACGAGCTGCCGGAGCTGGGCATACACCGGGGCCGCCTGCACCGCGTTCTCTTCGAGGCCGCCGTGCAGCGCCTGGGCCCGGGTGCCGTGCACACGGGCCACCGCTGCGTGCGCGTGGACCAGTCGGCCCATGGCGCCACCGTGCATTTCGCGCCGGATGCACAGGGCCATGTGCCGCCGTCCGCCACGGCCGACATCGTCGTGGCCTGCGATGGCGTCAACTCCGCCGTGCGGCGCCAGTTCTATCCGCAGGAGGAGCTGGCCTTCGGCGGCATCAACACCTGGCGCGGCGTCTCGCGCTTCAAGCCCATCCTCACGGGCAAGAGCTACCTGCGTATCGGCTCGGTCGATACCGGCAAGATGGTGATCTATCCCATCGAGGACAACGTCGACGGCCAGGGCATGCAGCGCATCAACTGGGTGGCCGAGATCCGCGACCCGCAGATGCGCATGAACGACTGGAACCGCGCCGGCCGCATGGAGGATGTGCTGGAGATTTTTGGCGGCTGGAGCTTCGACTGGCTGGATGTGCCGGCCCTGATCCGCTCGGCCGAGACCATCTTCGAGTACCCCATGGTGGACAAGGACCCCGTGGACCAGTGGAGCTTCGGCCGCGTGACCCTGCTGGGCGATGCCGCCCACCCCATGTATCCGCGCGGCTCCAACGGCTCGGCCCAGGCCATGCGCGATGCGCGGGTGCTGGCCGACCTGCTGGCTGCCGATCCGCAGGGCGACCCGCTGGCGCTGCTGGCCGCCTATGAGGCCAGCCGCCTGCCCGCCACCAGCCAGGTGGTGCTGACCAACCGCTCCACGCCACCCGACTTCATCATCATGAAGGCCGACGAGCTCAGCGGCGGGCAGCCCTTCGGCCATATCGACGAGCTGATCAGCCAGGACGAGCTGCGTGCCATTGCTCGCCATTACGAGCAGGTGGCGGGGTTTGCGAATCCGCAGTCGCAGGGTTGAGGCAGGCGGCGGGCTCAATCCAGGCTGATGTTCGCCTTCTGGATCAGCAGCTTGTACTGGTCCGCCTTGGTCCTGGCGAATTTCTCCATTTCCGGCACTTCCCAGGTGATGGGCTGGAAGGCGAAGGTGGCGAATTTCTCGCGCACCTGCGGGTCCTGCAGCACGGCGACCACGTCGGCATGGATCCTGTCGCGCAGGGCGGCGTCCACGCCTTTGGGCGCCAGCAGGGAGACGAAGGAGTTCACGATGAGGTCGGCGGGGCCGCCCGACTCGGCCACGGTGGGCACGTCGGGCATCTGGGCGATGCGCTGGGGCGCGGCCACGGCCAGGTAGCGGATCTTTCCGGATTTGTAGATGCCCTGGCTGGAGGGAATGCTGGCAAAGCTCCAGGCCGGATCGCCATTGGCCACCGAGGTGTAGAGCTGGCTGACCTCGCGGTAGGGCACATGGGTCATCTTGCTGCCGGTCAGGAAGTCCAGCCATTCGCCGCCCAGGTGGCCGGGGCTTCCCACGCCCCAGGAGCCGTAGCTGACCTTGCCGGGCTCCGACTTGGCCGCCTTGATCAGGTCGCCCATGCTTTTCCAGGGCGAGTTCGTGGGCACGGCGACGAAGAAGGGCGTGAGGAACAGCGGCGCCACGGGGTCGAAGTGCTGCAGCGGATGGAAGTTGCGCTGCTTGTAGAGGTAGGGCAGGGCGGAGACATGTTCGCTGTCGAGCTGCAGCAGGGTGTAGCCGTCGGGCTTGGCGCGGCGTGCGGCTTCGATGGCGACAAAGCCGCCGCCGCCGGGGCGGTTGTCCACGGTCACGCCCTGCTTCCAGCGGGCGGCAAGCTTTTCTCCCACGATGCGCAGCACGGCGTCAGGGCCGCTGCCCACGGCAAAGGCCGTGATCACGGTGACGGGGCGCGTGGGAAAGCTGGCGGCGCTGCTGGAGCCTGCCTGTGCCCAGGCGCAATGCAGCGGGGCGATGGAGGCCAGCAACAGGGCGGCGCCTGCAAGGGCCTTGCGGCGGGAGGGGGCGGCGCCGAGGCGGTTGGATGGGGATGCTTTCACAGTCTGTCTCCTGTTGGATCTGCTTTTTTCACTGCTTGCAATGCCCCGGTCCTTCTGGCGAGGACTCGGGGCGGGGTAGGGCTGCCGGCGAAGGTGCGGCGGGGTTCAGCCGGCGTCAGGCTGGGCCAGGGGCGCAGCCTGTGCAAAGGCTGGCAGGGCCGCGCAGGCCCTGTCCACAGCGCTGATCAGCGGCCAGCGGTCCAGGTCCACGCCAAAGCGGCGTGCGCTTTCGACCTGGGGCACCAGGTAGACATCGGCCAGCGTGGGTGCGTGGCCGAAGCAGAAGTCGCCGCGCCGCGTGTCGCGGGCCAGCAGGGCCTCGATGGCATCGAAGCCGTCGGCAATCCAGGTGGCGCACCAGGCGTTGATGGCGGCCTCGTCCGCACCGAACTGGCGGCGCAGGGTCTGCAGGATGCGGCGGTTGTTGATGGGATGCACGTCGCAGCCCACGATGGCGGCCAGCGCGCGCACCTGGGCGCGTTCCTCAGGGTCGGCGGGAAGCAGCGGCGGCTCGGGGTGGCGCTCCTCCAGCCATTCGATGATGGCCGGCGACTGGATCAGCGTGCGGCCATCGTCCAGCGTCAGCGCCGGCACCAGGCCCTGCGGGTTGACCTGCTTGAACGGCGCCTGGGCCTGCTCGTCCACGCGCAGGTCCACGGGGAAATAGTCAGGGCGCACGCCTTTGAGGTTGAGCGCGATGCGCAGGCGGTGCGAGGTGCCGCTGCGGAAAAAGCTGTAGAGCTTCATGGTGATGGTCTCCCCGGTCTTATTCAGGCTGGCCCACGGTGAGCGCGATCTCGCCCACGCCCTGCACATGGCCGGTGATGCGGTCGCCCGGCAGCACGGCGCCCACGCCTTCGGGCGTGCCCGTGTAGATCAGGTCGCCGGGCTGCAGGTGATAGAACAGCGAGAGGTCGGCAATGATTTCGCGGATGTTCCAGATCAGCTTGTCCACGTCGGACTGCTGCCTGGTCTCGCCATTGACGGCCAGCGCAATGGCGCCGGATTCGATCACCTGGCCCGGCATGGGCACGATCTCGCTGGCCACCGAGGACTGCTCCACATCCTTGCCCAGGTCCCAGGGCCGGCCCTTGTCGCGCGCCACCAGCTGCAGGTCGCGGCGCGTCATGTCCAGGCCGCAGGCGTAGCCGTAGATGTGTTCATGCGCCTGGTCCGCCGCAATGCGAAAGCCCGCCTTGCCGATGGCCACCACCAGTTCCATCTCGAAGTGGTAGTCGTTCGTCTCGGGTGGGTAGGCCACGGTGGCACCCGATTCGGTCAGGGTGGAGGGGGCCTTGGTGAAGTAGAAGGGGCGCTCCACGCTCTTGTCCACCGGGCGGCCCATCTCGACGGCATGGGCGTGGTAGTTGCGGCCCACGAAGAACAGGCGGTTCACAGGCAGGCGCTGCGTGCTGCCGCGCACGGGCAGGGATTGGACGGGGGGCGGGGTCCAGAGGTATTGGGGGGCGGTCATGGTATTGGCGATGGGGGAGTAAAGAGACATCGGAGGATTCAAGGCCGGACTTCGTAGAGGCCCAGCTTTCGGTGCAAAGGAGCCTCGTCGGCCAGGAAGAGGAAGGCGGGCTCGCTGGCGCTGGCATTGGCCAGCGTGGCGGGCGCCCAGCCGGGCACGCAGCAGGTGTCGGCCGGGGCCAGGTCGAAATGGCGGTCCACGGCGGCCACGCTGGCGCCGCCCTCGATGACATGGAACACGCAGGCCGGCGAGCGCGCGGGCAGCTGCAGCGTCTGGCCCGGGCGCAGCATCAGTGCGTAGAAGCCCAGGATGTTTTCGCAGTCGGCCCCGGTTTCGGGGTTGGTGTAGGCCAGCTGCACGCAGTCCAGGTCCGGCCGGTCGGCGGCCAGCTCCAGCAGCGCGGCGCGGGCATCCCTCCACGGGTAGCGCAGCATGGGGTAGGCCTTGGCGCTGCGGGCGAACACCTGCGTGGGTGCCAGGCCGCCGCGCGCATACGCCCGGTCGCCACGGCCGGGCAGGGCGGGCTGGCGCGGGCCGTCCACGTGGTAGGTGACTTCCAGGTAGTAGGCCAGGGGCAGGTCCAGCACATCGAGCCAGACCACGGGCTCGTCGCCGTCGTGGCCATGCTCGTGCCACAGCCCCGTGGGCGTGAGGATCAGGTCGCCGCGCTCCATGGGGCATTTCTCGCCATCGACCAGGCTCCATGCGCCCTGGCCTTCCACCACCATGCGCACGGCATTGGGCGTGTGGCGGTGCGAGGGCGCCCACTCGCCGGGCAGCAGCAGCTGCATGCCCAGGTAGATGGAGGAGCTGGCCTGCATCTTCTCCAGCCCATGGCCGGGGTTGGCCAGCACCAGCACGCGGCGCTCGGCCTTTTCGATGGGCGTCAGCTCGCCGGCCTGCATCAGCAGCGGGCGGATGGCCTGGTAGGGCCAGGCAATGGGCTGGGTGCGCGGGCGCGGCGTGTGCGGCGGCATCACGTTGCGCAGGCTGGGCCACAGCGGCACCAGGTTGTTGCGCGTGAGTTCGTCGCGGTAGTCCTGGGGCAGGTCTTCCAGGCGGCCAAGTTCTTGCATGGCGGTCTCCTTGTGTTCAGTCTTCGGCGAGGCAGGTTTCGGCCTTCCAGCCGTACAGCCATTCCATGGCGTCGTAGAAACGCTGGGGCGTGCGGCCCTTCCAGAGGTCGTTGCGCACCAGACGCTCCACGCCGCTGGCGTGGAAGATGCGGCCCATCTCGCGCGCGGACAGCACCACGCGCGCCGTGCGGGCGATGCGCGAGCGCTCGTACAGCCGCAGCGCCTGCGGCCAGTCGTTGCCGCAGCGCTTGAGCGCCTGGCCCAGCGTCACCGCGTCTTCCAGCGCCATGCAGGCGCCCTGGGCGATGTACTGCAGGGTAGGGTGGGCCGCATCGCCCAGCAGCGTGGCGCGGCCGAAGCTCCACTGGCCAATGGGCTCGCGGTCGGCCGTGGCCCAGCGCTTCCAGCTTTTGGGCAGGTCTATGAGCTGGCGCGCGCGCGGGCAGCAGTCGCTGTAGTAGCTTTGCACCTCTTGGCGGCTGCCCTCGCGCACGCCCCATTCCTCCCGCTCGCGGCTGTGGAAGGTGACGACCACGTTGTACTGCTCGCCGCCGCGCAGTGGGTAGTGCACCAGGTGGTAGTTGGGGCCGACCCAGATGCTGGCCGCGTTCCAGCGCAGGTCCTCGGGGAAGTCGGTCTTCTCCACCACGGCGCGGTACACCACGTGGCCGGAGACACGCGCCGCATCGCCCACGTACTGCTGGCGCACCACGGACTTCACCCCATCGGCGCCGATCAGGGCCTGGCCCACATGGACCTGACCGTGCTGGTCGCGCACGGTGACGGTGTCGCCCTCCTGCTGCACGGCTTCGATGCGGGTGCCTGTCAGCGTCTCGATTTGACCGTGGGTGCGCGCGCCTTCGAGCAGCGAGGTGTGGATGTCGGCGCGGTGGATCACCGCATACGGGTTGCCGAAGCGGGCGCGAAACGCCTCGCCCGTGGGAATGCGGCCGACCAGCCGCTCATCGAGCGCGTCGTGCATCACCATCTCGTCGGTATAGACCGCGCGGCCACGGGCCAGCTCGCCAATGCCCAGCGCGTCGAAGGCCGCGAATGCGTTGGGCCCCAGCTGTATGCCGGCGCCGATCTCGCCCAGCTGCGGCGCCTGCTCCAGCACCTTGACGGCAAATCCCTGGCGCGCCAGGGCCAGAGCGGCCGCCACGCCGCCAATGCCGCCGCCTGCCACAAGAACGGGCAGCGCCCGGGAAGAAATGCTGGTGCTCATGGATGTCCTGTGCTTCGTGGTGCGTGTCGCCAGCCTGCGGGTCAGCTGCGTCGCGAATAATTAAACAGTATGCTGACGATGAGTGTAGTGTTGATTTGCATCAGGCCAGCCTGGGGTTTCCCTGGATGCAGGCAAAACGACGGCGGACAGCGTGTCCGGGTGAATCACCTGTCTGCCAGCCAAGGCCAACGGAGGGCGCGGTTCATGCGAACATCTGCGCTTGCCCGCAGGGACCCGGAAAAGAGCGCAATGGCCATGGACTACCAACCCGCAGAACTAGAAAACTACCCCGGCTACCACATCCGCCGCCTGCAGCAGATCGCGGTGGCCGTCTTCATGGAGGAGACCCAGGAATTCGGCGTGACCCCCGTGCAGTACGCGGCGCTGTCGGCCGTGCTGCGCCAGCCCGGCGTGGACCAGCGCACGCTGGCGCGGATGATCGGCTTCGATACCTCGACCATTGGCAGCGTCATCGACCGGCTGGAGGCGCGCGGCCTCATGGTGCGCAACACCAGCCCGGCCGACCGGCGCGTGCGCCTGCTGTCGGTCACCGCAGAAGGCGCTGCGCTGCTGGCCGCTGCCGAGCCCTCGGTGCTGCGGGCCCAGCAGCGCATGCTGGAGCCGCTGCCGCAGGAGCAGCGGGGCCTGTTCATGGACATGATGGCCGTCCTGGTGCGGCAAAACGACGAGCTGGCGCGTGCGCCCAGCACGCTGGCCGCGCGCCGCGCCGCAGCCGACTGAGGCGGCCTCGACCCATGGATTGGGACCACCTGAGATTCTTTGGCGAGCTGGCGCGCAGCGGCAGCATGGCTGCCGCCGCGCGGCAACTGGGCGTGGAGCACACCACGGTGTCGCGCCGCATCCAGGCCCTGGAAAAGCAGCTGGGGGCCGTGCTCTTCGAACGCGAAGCGGGCCAATGGCGGCCCACGGAGGCCGGCCGACAGCTGCTGGGCGTGGCAGACGCCATGCAGCGCGCCGCCGCCGGGCTGGAGCGCATGCCGCTGGCGGCCGAATCCGCCAGCCAGGGCCCGTCCGGCCTGGTGCGCGTGGGCGCCACCGAGGGCTTCGGCACCCAGCTGCTGGCCCCGCAGCTGGCCGCGCTGACGCAGCGCCATCCGCTGCTGAGCATCGACCTGCTGGCCCTGCCGCGCCTGCTGCATCTGTCGCGGCGCGAGGCTGACATCGTCATCTCGCTGGAGCGCCCCACGCGCGGCTCGGCCGTGGTCACCAAGCTCACCGACTACCGGCTCTTCCTCTACGGCCAGCGCGAATACCTTGCGCGCCGCCCGCTGGTGGCGCGCACCGAGGACCTGCGCCACCACAGCTTCATCCACTACGTGGACGACCTGCTGTTCACGCGCGAGCTGCAGCTGCTGTCCACCCTGTTCCAGCCCGAGCGCTTTGCCTTTCGCAGCACCAGCATCACCGCCCAGTACGAGGCCGTGCGCGCCGGCGCCGGCCTGGCCGTGCTGCCCGCCTTCATCGCCGACCGCGACCCCGTGCTCAGCCGCGTGCTGCCCGCCGAGGCCTGCTTCACCCGCACCTTCTGGATGAGCATGCCCTCGGATGCCCGGCAGGTTCAGCGCATCGAGGCGGTCTGGGGGTTTTTGCGGGAGGCTGTGCAGGGGATGCGGGAGTTGCTCAGTCCCCGGAGTTGATGCAAGAGGGCCTAGCTGCAGGCGGGGTAAGCATCAGCTAATAACGGGAGTCGTTATTATTGATCCATGATCCTCGATTTCAGATGTGCAGACACCCAGGCATTGATGCTTGGCAAGCGCGTTGCGCGGTTCGCCAACCTGGAGGCCGCTGCCATGCGCAAGCTGGTGCAGCTGAACGCAGCGACCTCCCTGGAGTTCCTGCGCATTCCGCCAGGCAACAGACTGGAGGCCCTTCAAGGAAGCCGCAGGGGCCAGTACAGCATTCGGATCAATGAGCAATGGCGCCTTTGCTTCGTCTGGGCAGATGGCCATGCCAGCCAGGTCGAGATCGTGGATTACCACTGAAAGGACTACAACATGACCCGCGAAGTCAAATGGCCGCACCCAGGAGAAATCCTGATGCAGGAGTGGCTCGAACCCATGGGCCTGAGCCAGTACGCGTTGGCAAAGGCCATCGATGTTCCGCCCCGGCGCATCAACGAGATCGTGAAGGGTATGCGCGGCATCACGGCGGATACGGCGCTGCGCCTTGCGGTCTTCTTTGGCACGGACGCGCAAAGCTGGCTCAACCTGCAGTCCGACTACGACCTTGCCGAAGCCCGCGATGCCATGGCGGACGTGCTGGCGCGAATCCAGCGGTTTGAGCCCACGCATCCCTGAGCGACCCCAGGGCGCCCTTTGCCGTCCGCAGCATGATGCGTCGCCGGTGGTGGTTTGCCCCTGCCGCTATACTGCCCGCCCCGAATCTCGTCATCCGACAGCAGGATCTTCCGGCATGCGCCTCCAAGCCCTTTTGCGTCCACTGGTGTACCTGAGCCTGGCGGGGCTGGCCGCTTGCGGCAGCAACCCGCCCAGCCCCTCGGCGGCCACGCCCGAGTCCACGCCCACCGCGCCGGGCACACCCGTGGCGCCCATCAGGATCGGTCTGGCCCTGGGCGGCGGGGCCGTGAAGGGCTTTGCCCATATCGGCGTCATCAAGATGCTGGAAGCGAATGGCCTTGCGCCTGCGGTGGTGTCCGGCACCAGCGCGGGCAGCGTGGTGGGGGCGCTGTATGCGGGCGGCATGAACGCCTTCGAGCTGCAGGAAAAGGCCGTGGCGCTGGATGAGACCAGGATCCGCGACCTGCAGCTGTCCTCGGGCGGCCTGCTGGTGGGCCAGAAGCTGGAAGACTATGTGAACGAGCAGGTGGGCCGCAAGCCGCTGGAGCAACTGGCCAAGCCCTTCGTGGCGGTGTCCACGCGGCTGGAAGACGGCGAGCGCACCGTGTTCGCGCGCGGCAATACGGGGCAGGCGGTGCGTGCCTCCAGCAGCATTCCGGGTGTGTTCCAGCCCGTGGCCATCGGCAAGTTCCACTTCGTCGATGGCGGCATCACCAGCCCCGTGCCCGTGGACGCCGCGCGCCAGCTGGGCGCCGACCTGGTGATCGCCGTGGACATCTCCAACAAGGCCCGCGGCAAGGCGCCCGAGAACATGCTGGGCGCCCTGGGCCAGTCCATTGCCATCATGGGCCAGAAGCTGGGCCAGGCCGAGCTGGCCCGCGCCGATATCACCATCCGCCCCAAGGTGCTGGACATCGGCCCGGCCGACTTCACCCAGCGCGCCAGCGCCATTCTTGAAGGCGAAAAGGCCGCCGTGGCCGCCATGCCCCAGATCCGCGAGCGCATTGCCCAGCTGCAGGCCGAGCGCGCCAAGGCCGCGAAGCTGGCGCAGCAAAAGGCGGCCGAAGCCCAGCACCAGGCCTGCCTGGAGCAGCGCTCGCGCATGCAGAAGCTGGCGGAGATGGCTGGGATGGACGGCGCCTGCGCCAGTCCTTGACGGGGTTCAAGGCAGTGCGGAGCATGCCGGTGTCATGACGAATGAAAAGAATGGGCTTCGACTGATGAAGCCATGCAGATCGCGGGCATGTGTAACGACATAATGCAGGCTTCCGTTCCGTGTCCTTTCTTCACTGATACAAGCCGCCGCCATGGAAATAGTGCCGCAAGCGAGCCAGTCAAACAGCGAACCTGATGATCACGACAAGGGTGAAATACCCAATGAGGCGAAATTCTTTCAGAACACCAAACGCACTGAACGCGCCTTGCTTCAAAAAATCGAGGGTTTGAACGTTTCCGCTGATGCGAAGGCCATCCTGGCCAATCTGCTGCGCTTGTCATCGCAGGTCGGACGCCGACTGGTGCGCATCGGGCGGAAGATTCTTGATCTCATCTTTCTTACGTTAGACCAGTTCCCCACCTTGGCATTCGCCACAGCGGTTGCCTTGGTGGTCGGTGCATTGTTGAGCGCAGTACCGCTGATAGGAACATTACTTGGAGCGTTGTTGAGCCCGCTGGCGATTGCATTGGGCATTGCCTACGGAGCCAAGAAAGAGATGGATTCTCCAGATCTGCAAGACAGGATTCGCCTGTTTGTTGCGCAATTCCAAGCGGCGCTGGCATGAAGCAAATCCACGAAATTTCCAGCGAAAATTTCACTCTGGACGGTGTGGAGCAGGTTGTTGCCGAGCCGCTGCGGTTCAAGGCAAAGTTGGCGATTGGAGAGAACGCCTATCGCTCTTTGCGAATGGTCAACCGGGGCCGTGAGCTGTGGGATGTTCTGGGGGCTGCTGGAACTGGCGCGGCAGTCGCCAAGTCGAGTCTGGTGGCTTCAACATTCTTTGCGCCATCTGGGCTATTGGGCGCAATCGGTATTGGAACCGCTGCCACACCGCTTGGGTGGGTCGCTTTTGCTGCATTGGCCTCGGGAGGAGCTTGCTATGGGCTCTATCGCATGTTTGCCAACAGCCGTGGATCTCGGGTCATTGAGATCCCCAAATTCCTGAATACGCCTCTCGATGTGCTTGCCTTGTCATTGTTCGACCTGATTGCACCGCTTGCCCTACGAATTGCTGCTGTAGGCGGAAAAATCGACCAGGAACAGCGCAGCGTGCTGGTGGAGCATTTGGTGGAAGAGTGGGGGTTTGACCCGAATTTCGTCGGTCAGGCCGTCCCGCTGCTGGAAAGCCAACTTGGACAGGGTCAGCCGCAGGACGTTGCCCAAGAGCTTGCCACCTTCCTCCACGCCAACCCGGACTGCAATCATGTGGCGATCGCTGCCGATCTGGGTGACTTTCTAAGGTCTCTGCTGGAGACTGGCAAACCACTTTCAGAGTCTGAACACACGTTGCTGAATGCCTGCATTGCCACGCTTTCGCAAGTTCCGGAGGGGGTGATGTCCAAGGCTTGGACTCAGGCCCGCCTCCGGGCTGCACAAGTTGCCGACGGCGTCGGCGGTACGCTGAGGGAAGCCAGCAAGAATTTGCCCAGCATGGAAGAGTTGCGTGATGCTGCCGACTCGACAGTTAACCAGGTCCGGCAATCTGCCCTGCGAGTGGGTACGTTGGCCAGCCAGGTTTTGCCAGAGCCCGCGCAGTTGAAGGAGGCGGCAAGACGATCACTTGCGCTGGGCAAAGCCGGCGTGGACAGGATCAAAAACCGCCTTTCCCGGTAGTTGCTGTCCTTGCTGCGGTTCTACTTCTTGCCTGGACGTAGCTTGGAGTCCCTGCGCTGTTGTCTGTGCCGAGAGCGATTCATGTCCGTAGTTCATTCATACACCGGATACCGACGGCACAGCTCCGTCACCTGATCGCGCACCTGCGCCGCCACCTTGGCAAAGCGGGCGCCTTCCTGCGCGTCCAGCGCATCGAGCACATCGCACAGCCAGCCGGCCAGCTGTTCGCACTGCGCCTGGCCGAAGCCGCGCGTGGTGACGGCGGGCGTGCCTATGCGCAGGCCCGAGGTCACGAAGGGCGAGCGCGGGTCGTTGGGCACGGTGTTCTTGTTGGTGGTGATGTGCGCCTCGCTGAGCGCGGCGTCGGCATCCTTGCCGGTGTAGCTGCGGTCGGACAGGTCGATCAGCATCAGGTGGTTGTCCGTGCCGCCCGAGACGATGCGGTAGCCGCGCTGCTGGATCACGGCGGCCATGGCCCGGGCGTTGGCCAGCACCTGGCGCTGGTAGGCCTTGAAGCCGGGCTGCAGCGCCTCCTTGAAGGCGACGGCCTTGGCGGCGATCACATGCATCAGCGGCCCGCCCTGCACGCCGGGGAACACGGCCGAGCTCAGGCGGCGGTTGAAGGTTTCGTCCTGTCCCTTGGACAGGATCAGGCCGCCGCGCGGGCCGCGCAGCGTCTTGTGCGTGGTGCTGGTGACCACATGCGCGTGGGGCAGGGGGCTGGGGTATTCGCCCGCGGCCACCAGGCCTGCGACATGGGCCATGTCCACCCAGAACACGGCGCCCACCTTGTCGGCAATGGCGCGCATGCGGGCCCAGTCCTTGTGGCGCGAGTAGGCAGAGAAGCCGCCGATGAGCATGCGGGGCCGGTGCTCCAGGGCGATGCGCTCCATCTCGTCGTAGTCGATCAGGCCTGTGGCGGGGTCCAGGCCGTAGGGGACGATGCGGTAGTGGCGGCCCGAGAAGTTGGACGGGTTGCCATGCGTCAGGTGGCCGCCCTGGGCCAGGTTCATGCCCATGACGGTGTCGCCGGGCTGGGCCAGCGCCAGGAACACGGCGGCATTGGCCTGGGCGCCGGCATGGGGCTGCACGTTGGCGTAGTCGCAGTCGAACAGCGCCATGGCGCGTTCCACGGCCAGGCGCTCGGCCACGTCCACGTTCTCGCAGCCGCTGTAGTAGCGCTTGCCGGGGTAGCCCTCGGCGTACTTGTTGGTGAAGACCGAGTTCTGCACCGCCATTACCAGCGGGCTGGCGTAGTTTTCGGAAGCGATGAGTTCCACATGGTCTTCCTGGCGGCGTTTCTCGCTCTGGATGGCCTTGGCCAGCTGCAGGTCGAAGTCGGCCAGGGTCAGGGATGCGTCGTACATGGGTGAGTGGTTCCTGTGTCGGGGCAAGGGCTGGGGGAGTCGATGGTCATGCAGCTGCCAGCTGGCCTGCCGCGGGCGCGCCTGCCTGCGCGGCGCTGGCCGGCTTCAGCAGACAGGCCAGGCGGGCGACGATGTCGTCGATCTGGCGCTCGTCGCATATCAGCGGCGGCAGCAGGCGGATGGTGGATTCGCGCGTCACCGTGATCAGCAGGCGCTGCTGGGCCAGCGCGCGGCCCACCAGGTCCTGGCAGTTGCGGTTCAGCTCGATGCCCACCATCAGGCCCTGGCCGCGCACGGCCAGCACGTCGGGGTGGCCGTGCAGCGCCTGCTGCAGGCCGTTGAGCAGGCGCCGGCCCAGTTGCCTGGCGCGGCCGGGGATGTCCTCGCTCTCCATGATGTCCAGCACCGTGCAGCCCACGCGGCAGGCCAGCGGGTTGCCGCCGAAGGTGGAGCCATGCTGGCCGGGCGAGATCAGGTCGGCCGCAGGCCCGCGCGCCAGGCAGGCGCCGATCGGAATGCCGTTGCCCAGGGCCTTGGCCAGGGTCATCACGTCGGGTGCGATGCCCGCGTGCTGGTGGCCGAACCAGGCGCCGGTGCGTCCCAGGCCGGTCTGGATCTCGTCCAGCATCAGCAGCCAGCCATGCCGGTCGCACAGGCTGCGCAGCTGGCGCAGGTAGTCGGGGCTGGCCAGGCGGATGCCGCCTTCGCCCTGCACGGGCTCGATCAGCACGGCCACGATGTCGCCATGCTGTGCGGCGGCGTGGTGCACGGCCGCGATGTCGTCATAGGGCACGCGCACGAAGCCCGGCATCAGCGGCTCGAAGCCGCGCTGCTTGGCCGGGTTGCCGGTTGCCGACAGCGTGGCCAGCGTGCGGCCGTGAAAGCCGTTGTCCATCACCAGGATCTGAGGCCGCGCCACCTGCCTGCGGTGGCCGTGCAGGCGCGCCAGCTTGAGCGCGGCCTCGTTGGCCTCGGCGCCGGAGTTGCAGAAGAAGGCCGTCTCCATGCCGGCCAGGGCGCACAGGCGCTGGCCCAGGCGTTCCTGCCAGTCGATGCGGAACACGTTGGAGGTGTGCAGCAGCAGGCCGGCCTGCTCGGCAATCACGGCGGCGATTTCCGGGTGCGCGTGGCCCAGGGCGGTCACGGCCACGCCGGCAATGGCGTCCAGGTATTCGGTGCCGTGCTCGTCCCACAGCAGGGCTCCACGGCCACGAACGAAGGACACGGGCTGGCGGGCATAGGCCTTCATCAGGCGGGAATCAAGGGGTTGCATGGCTTTTTGCATGTCAAGGTCCTCAAGCGGGGTCAGGGTTGAATCGAAAAGGGTGGCGAGGGGGCGCGCTCAGGGCAGTGCCAGGGCGGCAGGATCGGGGCCGCCTGCGGGCCAGTAAAAGCTGTCCGGCTGGGCGCGGGCGCCGAAGATGGCCTGGCCCACGCGCACCACGGTGGCGCCTTCCTCGATGGCGATCTCGAAGTCGCCGGACATGCCCATGGACAACTCGTCCAGCGAGATGCCCGCCGGCGCGCTCTGGCGCAGCTGGTCGCGCAGGCGGCGCAGCAGCACGAAGCACTGGCGCACGCGCTCGGCCTCGCTGGAGAACAGGGCCAGCGTCATCAGGCCGCGCACGCGCAGCGCACTGAAGGCGGGCAGGGCCTGGACAAATCCCTGCACCTCGTCGGGCGGCAGGCCGTACTTGCTGGCCTCGCCCGAGGTGTTGACCTGCACGAACACGTCCAGCGCCCGGCCTTCGGCCTGCAGGCGGCGGTCCAGCGCCTCGGCCACGCGCAGGTTGTCCAGCGCCTGGAACTCGCTGGCAAAGCGTGCCACCAGCCTGGCCTTGTTGGTCTGCAGGTGGCCGATGACGGACCACTGCAGATCGGCCAGGTCCTGCATGGCCTCCCACTTGCCGAAGGCTTCCTGCACCTTGTTCTCGCCCAGCATGCGGCAGCCCGCCGCGTGGGCCAGGCGCAGGCTGGACTCGGGCTTGGTCTTGCTCACGGGCAGCAGGCGCACGCTGGCCGGGTCGCGCCCTGCGCGGCGGCACGCAGCGGCCATGCGCGCCTGCACGGTGGCCAGGTTGTGCCGGAAATCGTCCACCGTCTCGGCCTGGGGATAGCGGCCGTGCTGGTCGTGGCGGGTCAGGGTGTCGGCGGCTTGGGCGGTGCCGCCGGTGGTGTCTTGTGTCGCAAACATGGTTTCAGCTCCTTTTGATGGCGGCATCGGCGGCGGGCACGTTGCCGGTGCCCGCCTCGCTGCGGGCGGCCCGGCGCGGCCACTGGCCGTTGAGCACGGCATGGGCGACCAGGCCGATGACCAGGCCCCAGAAGGCGCCGCCTATGCCCAGCATGGAAATGTTGGCGGCGGCGGCCAGGAAGGTGATCAGCGAGGCCTCGCGGGTTTTGGCATCGGCCAGCGCATTGGCCAGGCTGCCGCCGATGGTGCCCAGCAGCGCCAGACCCGCCAGCGTGGTGATGAAGGTGGCCGGGAACGCCATGAACACGGCCGCCAGCGTGACGCCGAACACGCCCACCAGGATGTAGAACACGCCCGCAGCGATGCCTGCGATCCAGCGCCTGGACGGCTCTTCATGCGCCTCCTTGCCCGTGCAGATGGCGGCCGTGATGGCGGCGATGTTGAAGGCGTGCGAGCCGAACGGCGCCATCAGCAGCGAGCCCAGGCCCGTGAGCGTGACGATGGGGTTGGCGCTGGTCTTGAAGCCGTCGTTGCGCAGCACCAGCATGCCGGGCATGTACTGGCCGGTCAGCGTGATCAGGAACAGCGGCAGGGCCACGCTGAGCAGGGCGTTGAGCGTGAATTCCGGCCGTGTGAACACGGGCGCGGCAAAGCGCAGCTGCAGCCCGGACAGGTCCACACGGTCCTGCGCCAGCAGGAACGCCAGGCCCAGCGCCAGGATGCCGACCACCGCATAGCGCGCCGTCAGTCGCTTGAGCAGAACGTAGGCCACGATCAGCAGGCCGGCCAGCAGCGGGTCCACGCTCATGCCGCCAAAGGCCTTGATGCCGAACTGCAGCAGGATGCCCGCCAGCAGGCCCGAGGCCACGCCGGGCGGAATCAGCCGGATCACGCGCTCGAACCAGCCCGACAGTCCCAGCACCACGAAGGCCGCGGCCGACACCACATAGGCGCCCACGGCCTCGGCATACGGCGTGGTGGCCAGGGCCGTCACCAGGAAGGCGGCGGCCGGCGTGGACCAGGCCGTGATGATGGGCTCGCGCGAGAGCCAGCTCAGCACCAGCCCGGTGACGCCCACGCCAATCGAAATCGACCACACCCACGAAGCCGTGAGTTCCGGGCTCAGGCCGGCCACCTTGGCGGCCTGGAACACCAGGATGAAGGTGCCGCCGTAGTTGACGATGACCGAGATCAGCCCGGCCACCACGGGGTGGATGAGGTCGCTGAAGCGAAGGGGTGAGTGTGTGTCTGATGAAGGCATGGTCTTCTCGTTTTCCTTGGGGGTTGGATTCCTGGCTGTCTTGGGAAAGGGGTATTTGAGCGCCGAAGTGGACTGAATGATCCATACACTTCGCTCTCTTGTTTCAGACCACTTTGCAATGAGCGCGCAGCGTTTGCGTCAGTACAATGGCCTGCCCAAGAGGTGCAATGAGATGAAAGGCGGCAGACCGCATGAGCAAGACCTTCGAGCTTGAGACCCTGAAGATCCGCATGGGAGATGCCGACCTGCGCCAGCTGGACCTGCACCAGCGGGTGCAGCGCGCCATGCGTGCGCTGATCCTGGATGGGGCGCTGCTGCCGGGCCTGAAGCTGCCGGCCACGCGCTCGCTGGCCGACTCGCTGGGCATTGCCCGCGACACGGTGGAGAACGCCTACACCCAGCTGCACCGCGACGGCTTCATCGTGCGGCGCCAGGGATCGGGCAGCTATGTCTCCGAGACCATCGGCACCGAGCTGCGGGGCCGGGCGGCGCGGCGCGGCCGCTCGCCCGAGCACGAGCGCAGCGCCCAGGTGGCCGCAGCGGGCAGGGCCGGCGCCGGCCTGAGCCGGCGCGGCCAGGCCATTGTTGACGGCGGCGGCATCGCCGACCAGCAGACCATTCGGGCCTTTGCCACCGGCCTGCCCGAGACGCGCACCTTTCCCACCGATGTCTGGGAGCGGCTGCAGCGGCAGGCGCTCAAGGACTACCGGGCCAGCGTCCTGCTGCACGGCGACCCGCAGGGCGCCGAGCCGCTGCGCAAGGCCATAGCCACCTACCTCAACCTGGAGCGTGGCGCCAAGGTGGACGCCGGGCAGATCGTGGTGCTCAGCAGCACGCGGCAGGCGCTGTTCCTGTGCGCGCAGCTGCTGGTGGATGCGGGCCGGCCCATCCTGCTGGAGAACCCGGGCTACTTCGGCGCCCGCAAGGCCTTCGAGTCGGCCGAGGCCAAGGTCCTGCCCATCGACGTGGACGCGCAAGGCATACGCACGGACCTGCTGCATGCCGACCGCAGCGGCGCCACCTGCGTCTATGTCACGCCGTCGCACCAGTACCCCACGGGCGTCACCATGCAGCTGGAGCGGCGGCTGGACCTGATCCGCTGGGCCTTCGAGAGCGGGCGCTGGATCATCGAGGACGACTACGACAGCGAATTCCACTACGACGGCATGCCCACCGCCTGCGTGCAAGGCCTGGACAAGCACGCGCGCACCATCTACATCGGCACCTTCGGCAAGACCCTGTACCCGGGCCTGCGCATGGGCTACATGGCCTTGCCGCAGGAGCTGGTGCGCGCCTTTGTCCAAGCGCGCAGCATCATGGACGGGCACACGCCCCAGATCCAGCAGCTGACGCTGGCGCGCTTCATGGAAGACGGCCACTACAACTCCCACGTGCGGGCCATGCGCAAGCTGTACGCGGGGCGGCGCGAGGTCATCCTCGAATCCATAGGCAGGCACCTGGCCGGCATCGTCACCGCGCCACGGCCCCAGGGCGGCATGCAGGTGCCCTGCCTGCTGGAGCCCGGCTGGTCCGAGGAAGACACCATCCGCCGCGCCGCCGCGGCCGGCGTGCTGCTGCAGGGGCTCAGCCGCCTGTACGCGGGCGAGCAGCGGCAGCCGGGCTGGCTGCTGGGCTATGCCTCGCTCACGGCCTACGAGATCGAGGCCGCCGTGCTGCGCCTGGCCAACGCGCTGCGAAAACCCTGACAGGTTGGGAGAAGCCGGACGCTGCATGCCTCAATAGGGCAGGGGAAAGCGCCCGGTGAGGTCGGACACGCCTTCGTGGATGGACTTGAGCGTGCGCGCGTTCATGGTGCCGCTGCGTATGCCGCCCAGTGTGGCAAGAATCATGTCGCCGATCTCGCGGAACTCGTCGGCGCCCATGCCGCGCGTGGTGCAGGCCGCGCTGCCCACGCGGATGCCCGAGGTCACCAGCGGCCGCGCGCCGTCGCCGGGCACGGCGTTCTTGTTGACCGTGATGCCGATCTGCTCCAGCGCCGTTTCGGCGGCCTTGCCCGTCAGCTCCCAGGGGCGCAGGTCGATCACGCCCAGATGGCAGTCCGTGCCTGCGGACACCACGGACAGTCCGCCCTGCGAAAGCCGGTCGCACAGCACGCGGGCGTTGTCCACCACGGCCCGCGCATAGGTGCGAAAGGCGGGCTTGAGCGCCTCGCCCAGCGCCACCGCCTTGGCCGCCACCACATGCATCAGCGGGCCGGACTGCAGGCCCGGAAACACGGCGGCGTCTATGCGCCTGGCGATCTCGGCGTCGGCCGAGAGGATCATGCCGCCGCGCGGCCCGCGCAGCGTCTTGTGCGTGGTGGTCGTGGTCACATGGGCGTGCTCCACGGGGGAGGGGAACACGCCTGCGGCCACCAGCCCCGCCACGTGCGCGATGTCGGCCATGAAGATGGCGCCCACCCGGTCGGCAATGCGCCGGAACTCGGCCCAGTCCATCTGCCGTGAATAGGCCGAGCCACCGGCAATGATGAGCCTGGGCCGCTCCTTCAGCGCAATGCGCCGCACCTGGTCCATGTCGATGCGCTGGGAGCGGGCGTCCACCTCGTAGCTGATGGACTGGAACCACTTGCCCGACACGCTCACGCGGGAGCCATGCGTCAGGTGACCGCCCGAGCGCAGGTCCAGCCCCATGATCTTGTCGCCGGGCTCCAGGAACGCCAGGTACACGCCCTGGTTGGCCTGGCTGCCCGAATGCGGCTGCACATTGGCGTGCGCGCAGCCGAACAGCGCCTTGGCACGCGCAATGGCCAGGTTCTCCACGGCATCGGCATTGGCGCAGCCGCCGTAGTAGCGCACGCCCGGGTAGCCCTCGGCGTATTTGTTGGTCAACACCGAGCCCTGCGCCTCCATCACCGCGCGGCTCACGAAGTTTTCAGAGGCAATCAATTCAATCGAGCGCGACTGGCGAATCCGCTCGGCCGCGATGGCATCCCAGGCCTCGCTGTCTGCCTGTTGAAGATCCAGTGAATTGATTTTGGGGAGCGATAAATCGTCCATGTCGCATTGGCTGTCTTGGAGGCGCTGAAGCACGGGAATCGGCAACGCCCGGGTTATGGAAGGATTTGGAAACCAGGACGCATCGGTAATGGGCAGTCTACAAAGTGCAGCTGTCTTGATTCCGACCATGTTTCAGCGGGTGAGCAGACCAATTAAGGTGGCATGCCAATGTAAACCGTTGAAAAAAGCGGTCTGGTTCATTGACGAAAATAGGTCTGTTTGAATCCATGCTCTCTCCATAGAATTCGCCGCCAGACGTTGAAAGTCATGAGATCCAATACCGCCACGAATCATCCGAAATCTGCAGTCGGGCAGATTGATTCAAGGTGGAATATGACAGAGTGAAGAAATCCATGACAACGTATCTGCCATCTGCGGCGTCATTTGAAGCGCCATGTGCATCGTCATTTGCAGCGCCATCGGTGATTGCGGCGGATGGAGAAAGCGGGGGGAGGGAATAGGCGATTTGACTCAGATCAATCAAGTTCAATCACACGGAGTTGAAAAATGAATCTCGATATCTCTCGGACAGATGACGCCGTGCGCGATGCGCTCAAAAAGCTGTCCCTGCTCTGGAAGTCAAGAGCGGCCGTGAATCAGGACCTGCCTGATTACTGCGGCTTGGCGTTCGACCCCGCCCGGCAGGACTTCACCGCCTCGCTGCTGCCGTTTCGCGATCACCAGGCATGGGTGGAGGCACCCCAGCACCTGCGCGACCAATGCCTGTCCTACGCCTGGGGCATCTACAACCTCAAGACCATCTACATCGAGTGCAACGTGGTCACGCCGGCCTGCGAGGACATCATCAAGACCCCGCCGCCCAGCGCCAACCGTGCGCTGCTGCAGGACGTCATGTCCCAGGCCCTGCTGGACGAGGCCCTGCACACCCGCATGTCCATCATGGCCTGCAACTACATCTACGAGATGCGCGGCCTGGCGCCGCTGGACTACGCGGACTTCAACCTCGTCGGCTGGCGCAACGGCGTGCTGGCGCAGTGCGGCGCGGAATGGGAGCGCCGCCTGGCGCGCTTCGCCATTGCCTGCGCCAGCGAGACCCTGATCACCGACTACCTCAAGACCATGGCCGAGGACCGCTCCATCCAGCCCATCTGCCACGAGGTCACGCGCACCCACGCCGTGGACGAATGGAGCCACTCCAGCGTCTTCAGCTCGGTGGCCACCGACATCGTCCAGGGCCTGAGCAACCGCGAGCGCAGTTACCTGCGCTCCATCATCCTCAAGACCGTGCAGATGTTCGCCAACAACGAACTGGGCGCCTGGTCCACCGTCTTCACCATGGTCGGCATGCCGCATGCGCGCGACATCCTGCACGACGTGGGCGACAGCAACGAGATCGGTGTCTACACCGACTCGGTGCAAAGCCTGATCGACCGCATCGGCCTGGCGGGCCGCAACCTGGGCGGCAGCGTGGCGCTGGTGTCCTCGGTCCTCGAGGAGATGCAGGCATGAGCGCCGCCCTCCAGGCAGGCAGCACGCTGGCGCGCTGCGCCGCGGCACGGGCAGAGGCGGGCGGCGTCATGGTCTACACCCTGCGCGTGCAGGGCGCCTCGGCGCAGTTCCTCGGCGGCCTGCGGCCCGGCCGGCATGTGGCCGTCGAGCATGCCGACGCCAGTGGCGCCGTGCAGCAGCGGCTGTACTCCATCACCCGCTACGAGCCCTGCAGCGAGCACGACGGCGCCGGCCAGTTCGACATTGCCGTCAAAAGCTCGGGCCGGGGCAGCGTCTCCGACCACATGCATGCAGTGCTGCGCGCAGGCTCCACGCTGCCGCTCGGCCACGTGGCCGGTGACATCACGGCCGACCTGGTGCTGGGCCTGGACTCCCTGGTCATGCTGGCCGGCGGCATCGGCCTGACCCTGCCGCTGGCGCTGCTGCGCGAACTGGACCGGCTGCAGCAGCAGGGCCAGCGCGTGCCTCGCACCACGCTGCTGCTGTGCTTCGCGCGCATGGCCGACATTCCGTTCCTGCAGGAGCTGCAGCAGCTGTGCGAAACGGCCCCCTGGTTCGACCTGCGTATCCACATCACGCGCGAAGACATTGCCGCCCACGGCCCCTTCGTGCCGGGCCGCCCCTCGCAGCAGTCCCTGCTGGCGCTGGGCCAGCCCCAGGCAGTGGTCATCTGTGGTGGCCACGCCTTTGCGCAGACCTTTCGCGAGCATGCGCGGGCCTGCTTTCCCGGTGCCATACAGCACATCGAGGCCTTCACGCCGCCTGCCGCATCCACCGCCCAGCCAGGCGACGCGGTGCAGCCATGCCAGCTGCAGATCGCGCACAGCGGGCAGATTGTCGAAGCCGCGTCCGGCAAAAGCCTGCTGGAAATCCTGGAGGGCGTGGGCATTGCCATCCGCAGCCAGTGCCGGGCCGGCATCTGCGGCAGCTGCCGCATCCGCATCACGGGAGGCAGTTCACGGCTGGAGGCGGACTTTTGCCTCAGCGACAGGGAAAAGGAAGCCGGCTATGCCTTGGCCTGCTGCACCTTCCCCTCGGCGGGCCATATCCACGTCGATCTCAAGCCCGGCGCCTGACGGGCTCCGTACGTTCCAAGCCACCCTCCTGTATCCACCTGAGTTCCTCCCATGAAAAAAGCCATCGCGCTGCGCCACATCCACTTCGAAGACCTGGGCACCCTGCATGCCGAGTTCGCCAGCCGCGGCTACGAAGTGCAGTACGTCGATCCCAGCATCGGCGAGCTTGACACCCTGGACCTGGGCCGTGCCGACCTGCTGGTCGTGCTGGGCGGCCCCATAGGTGCCTATGACGAGGCGCTTTATCCCTTCGTCGCCCAGGAGCTGGCGGCCGTGCGCCGCTGGCTGGACAGCGGCAAGCCGCTGCTGGGCATCTGCCTGGGCGCCCAGCTCATTGCGCGCGCGCTGGGCGCCAGGGTCTATCCGCTGGGCGTCAAGGAAATCGGCTTTTCGCCGCTCACGCTTACCGACGCCGGCCTGGCCTCGCCCCTGGCCAAACTGGACGGCGTGCCCGTGCTCCATTGGCATGGCGACCAGTTCGACATTCCCGAAGGCGCCGTGCACCTGGCCGGCACCGCCATCGGCGCCAACCAGGCCTTCGCCGTGGGCCCGCAGGTGCTGGGCCTGCAATTCCATCTGGAGGCCGATGCGGCCCGGCTGGAGCGCTGGCTGGTCGGCCATGCCTGTGAGCTCGGCATGGCCAAGGTGGACCCGCGCACCCTGCGCGCCGATGCCCAGAAATACGGCGGCCTGCTGGCGCTGGCTGCGCGCGATGTGCTGGCTGCCTGGCTGGCCAACCTGGAGCGCAGCCGCTGAACCTGCGGCGCCGCCCATTCACCCATTTCCCCCCACGCCGGAGCCGCGCTGCGCGGCGCCGGAATCTCTGTTCCCGAAAAAAAGGAGAGTTGAAGATGGTTGTCGTACTGTTCGAACTGCAGGCCTTGCCCGGCCAGAACCAGACCTATGTGGACCTGGTCAACAAGCTCACCCCCATGCTCAAGCCCATGGAAGGGTTCATCTCCGTGGAATGCTTTCAGAGCACGCTCAACCCCGAGAAAGTCATGTCCGTCACCACCTGGCGCGACGAGGAAGCCGTCGTCCAGTGGCGCAACGTGGAAGCCCACCTCAGCGCCCAGCGCGCCGGCCGCGACAAGATCTTCAAGGACTACCGCGTGCGCGTCACCCAGGTGCTGCGCGACTACGGCCTGAATGACCGCGCGCAGGCGCCTGCGGACAGCATCATGGGCAAGGCAGGCAGCTGCCCGGTCAGCCACGCCTGAGGGCTGGCGGTGCCGCAAACGCCCGGCTGGTCCTCCTGCCGGAGCGCGATGCACGCCCTCGAAAGATGCCGGCAGTGACTACGCTGCCGGCGCCAGGCCGAAAAAAAGCCCGCTGAATGCTCAGAGGGCTTTTTTTCGGAAGGCACAGATTCCTTCGCATCGGAACTCCACCGCATCGCACGGCATCCTGCGTGCCGCCGTGTGCAGCGCTTTCAGTTGCGAGCTGCCGCTGCCGCCATTTCGGCGAGAAACGGACCTTGGGCCGCTTCGGGTTTGCTTTCGATGAGGAAGTCTTCGCGATCCTGGTCCTTGATCCAGTTCGGAGGCTTGCCCCGGCCTGTCCACGTCGCTCCCGTGGCCGGATCGCGATACTTCGCCGGCGCACTGGTTTTTTCAGGGATGTAGGGGAACACTTGCTGCTGTGTGAATCCGAAATCGGTCACCAGCTTCTGGACCTTGGACAGGGCAGCGTCGGCCGCCGAGGTGCGGGCCTTGGCAATTTCCATGTCCAGCGCGGCCTTGGCCGCAAGGAGTTCTTTGAGGGACTGTGTCATTGGTGTCGTGAAATTTTGAAGCCAGATTATGGGGCTGATCGGGCAGCCGCGTGGAGTCCGGATCATGCAGGCCTAGGCAAGAAAGCCGGTCTTGTCCTGCTCCGTGATCGCGCGCACCACGCGGCACGGTACCCCTGCAGCGATCACTCCCGACGGAATGTCCCGCGTGACCACGCTGCCCGAGCCGATGATGGAATCGTCACCAATCGTCACACCCGGATTCAGATGACAGCCCGCGCCGATCCAGACCCGATTGCCAATGTGCACCGGCCTGGCAAAGCAGCCGCCCGCCGCGCGCTCGGCGGCATCGATCGCATGGTTGGCCGTATAGATGCCAACGCGCGGGGCCAGCAGCACATCGTTGCCGATATGGATGCCGCCGCCGTCGAGCATGATGCAGTCGAAATTGGCGTAGAAGTTGTCGCCTATATGGATGTTGCGGCCGAACTCGCACCGAAAGCCCGGCTCGAAATGCACGCGCGAACCCATGCTGCCCAGCAGACGCCCCAGCAGCGCCTGCCTTTCATCCGCAGGCCCGGCAAACGCTTCGTTGTAGGCATTCGCCAGCAGCACTGCCTGCTGCCGCGCCGCCACCAGCTCGGGCGACAAATCGTTGTACATCTGGCCAGTGCGCATGTGGGCGAACTGTCGGTCGAGGTCGGGCATTCGTGGTCTGTTGGGGATGCGGGAAAGGGGGCTATGCTGCCACAACTCTTTGGCCTGGATTGAGCCGATCGCCGGCCGGCTTGGCGCTCAAGGCTTATCTCCGTCACTCACCACCGAGGATTTCTCATGATCATCACCACCACCCCCCAGATCGAAGGCCGCCGCATCACCCGCTACTGCGGCGTGGTCGCGGGCGAGGCGATTTTGGGCGCCAATGTGTTCAAGGATTTGTTTGCCGGGCTGCGCGACATCGTGGGCGGGCGCTCGGCTACCTATGAGCGCGAGCTGCAGCGGGCGCGCGAGATTGCGCTCAAGGAGCTGGAGGAACGCGCCCAGGAATTGGGCGCGAATGCCGTGGTGGGGGTGGACCTGGATTACGAAGTGCTGGGCCAGGGCAACGGCATGTTGATGGTGTCTGCCAGCGGCACGGCCGTGGTGCTGGAGTAGGCAGGGTCATCGGCCAAGCGGGCCAAGCAGGCCAGCGAAGTCAACGAGGCGCCGTGCCCCGCATCTCCAGGCAGCGGGCCAGCGCCCGTGCCGCCTCGCCCAGGCGCGGGCCGGGTCGCGAGACCACGTCCGTCTCGACCAGGTCCAGCGCGCAGATGCGGCCGGAGCGCACGGCGGGCATGCGGCTCCAGCCGGGGCGGGTGGCAAAGCTGGCCGATGGCGTCTGCGGCGTGTGGATGATGAGTTCTGGCTGCTGGCGCAGCACGTATTCGGGCGTGATGCGGGGGAAGGGACCCAGTTTCTGCGGCAGCACATTGCGCGCGCCCAGGCGCTGCAGCAGCTGGCCTATGAAGGAGTCCGGCCCCGCCGCGTAAGGCGTGGCGTCCACCTCGAAATACACCTTCTGCCCGGCGGGCCCGTGCGCAGCCAGCGCCTTGGCCTGCTGGTCGACTTCGGCCTGCATGCGCGCCAGCAAGGCGTTGGCGCGCTGCACCTGCAGCAGCTGGTCGAGCTTGTGCAGCACCTGCTCCAGCTGCGCCATGTCGTTGGCGTCCAGCGCCAGCACAGGAATGCCGAAGCGCTCCAGCTGTGAGATGACGGGTGCGGAATACGCCATCAGCACCACGTCGGGCCTGAGCCGTACGGTGGCCTCCACCAGGGGGGCAAAGGTGTGGCCCAGCTTGGGCAGGGCGGCCACGCGCGCCGGGTGGTTGGAGAACTCGTCCACGCCCACGATGCGCTCGCAGACGTCCAGCGCGCACAGCGATTCGGTCAGCGAGGGCAGCAGCGAGACGATGCGCTGCGGCACGCGCTCCAGGCGCACCTGGCGCCCGCGCATGTCGGTGACGGTGTAGGCGGTGGTTGCCCCGCCCGTTCCCCCATCCGCCGCCTTTTGCGCAAAGGCGTTGCCCGTGCCGCCCGCGCAGGCCAGGGCTGCGGTCAGCAGCAGGATGCGGGGCAGGCGCACAAGCAGGCGCACAAGCAGGTGCATGGGGGTCAGGGCAGAGGTGTCCAGCGCACGCTGACGAACACGGTGCGGCCTGCGTTTGCATAGCCGCGCGTGGGGGCGTAGTCGCGGTCGGCGATGTTGTTGACACGGGCCAGCAGCGTCCATTGCCTGGTCAGCTGGCGCTGGGCGTAGAGGTTGACCACGCCGTAGCCGCCCAGCTTGAAGGTATTCGCCTCGTCTGCGTAGCGGCCGCTGTACAGCTGCGCTTCGCCGCCCAGCGTCCAGCCGACCGCCTGGGTGTCGGCGTTGAGCTTGAGCATGCGCTTGGAGCGGTAGGGCAGCAGCTTGCCGGTCTCCAGGTTCTCGGGGTTCATGAAGTCCAGCGAGGCGCCCAGGTTGGCGCTGCCCAGGCGCGTGCTGCCCGACAGCGTCAGGCCGGTGATTTCCACGCTCTGCCAGTTGCGGTAGCAGTTGCAGGGAACGGCGCTGTTCCAGTCGTAGGTGATGAGGTTCTTGAACTTGTTGCGGTAGACCACGGCCGAGAGGCGGTTGGCACCGGCCGCATAGTGCAGGCCCGTTTCCACGTTGGTGCTGCTTTCTGGCTTGAGGTCGGCCGCCGCCTGGCCCGTGAAGCGTTCGTACAGCGTGGGAGTTCTGAAGGCCGTGCCGGCCGATGCCACCCAGCGCCAGCGCTCGTCGATCTGCATGCCGTAGCCCAGGCCGCCCGTGGTCTTGTTCTGCTGGTCGCGCACCTGGTCGTGGCGCAGGTTGGCGTCGAACTGGTGGCGCCCCTCCGTCAGGCGCCAGCCGGCCGACAGGGAGTTCTGCACGCGCCGGCTGTCGGTGTTCTGCGTCCAGGCGTATTGGGTGTCCAGCTTGTCCTCGCGGCGCTCCAGGTCGATGTTGAAACGGTGCTGGCCCAGCGTGAACAGGTTCTGCAGCAGGTAGTTGGTGGAGCGGCCCTTGGCGCTTTCGGGCGACTGGGTGTGGCGGTCGCTTTGGCTGTCGGTATGGGAGATCTGGACCACGCTTTTGTACATGGCGTTCCAGCCGGCCTGCCAGCGCAGGCTGCCGGTGGTGTTCTTGACCACGTCGTAGTCGTCGAAAGGCGGCGGGCTCTGGTCGTAGTGGGTGCGCAGGCGGCTGTGCAGCAGGCTGGCGTCGATCTGGTGGATGCCCGTTTTGTAGCCCGCGTTGAGGCCCAGCGAGGTGTTGCTGTAGCCATCCTTGTCCGGGTTGGGCGAGAAGGTGTTGCCGGGGTAGACGTCGAAGCCGTCGCTGCGCTCGTCAGCCAGGTTCAGCCCATAGGTGAAGCCGTTGGCCCCGCCCTGAAATCCCGTGGCCAGCTTGCTGGTGCCCTGGTTGCCTATGCCCGCCTCGGCATAGGCGCGGGTCTGGCCGTCCGCCCGCTTGGTGAAAATCTGGATCACGCCGCCCATGGCGTCTGAGCCATAGATGGCTGCGGCCGGGCCGCGCAGCACCTCGATGCGGTCAATCTGCGCCAGCGGCAGGGTGGACCAGACCGCGCCGCCCTGCAGCTCCTGCGAGCTGTAGCGCACGCCGTCGATGAACACGGCAGTGTGCTGGTTGCTGGTGCCGCGCAGGTAGACCGAGGTGACTTGGCCCGGCCCGCCATTGCGGTTGATCTGCACGCCCGGCACCTGCACCAGCAGGTCGGCCACGCCCGTGGCGCCGCTGCGGGCAATGGTCTCGGCGTCGATCACGGTCATGTCGGCCGTGACGGTGCGCAGGGACTGTTCGCTGCGCGAGGCGGTGACGACCACCGTATCGAGCTGGGAGGCCTGTGCGCGCTGCGCCTGTTGTGCCTGTGCTTGGGCCTGGCAGGCCAGCAGCGAGGCCGCAGCCAGGGCGGACAACGTGCGGAGTACGGGGAACGCCGAGGGCGAGAGAAGAGCGGCGCTAGGGGCGCGCGCGAGGGCGAGGGTGTGCATGGATGCGAGCCAGTTGCGCGCCAGCGACCCCGCCGGCACGGAAACCACAAAGACCGGCTGCGCTGCATGCGCGGCCGGCCGCCTGTTGGCCGGTATCCAGACTGGTGACGCACTCGCCAAGGCCTTCCCGGGCTGTACGCCCAGTGGCACGGGTTTGGCGGGGGCCGGTGCCATGCACGCGGCGTTTCACTCACTGTTGCGGGGGCAGTACATGCGGGCGGCTTTATCTGGCCGCCCCATGTTTCCCGTTTAACCGCAGCCCCTGGGGCTGCTGGCACCAACGGCGGCGATTGTACGGCGGGGCGTTCAGTACCGATGTAAAGCTTGCTTGACATGTCCGCAGATGACATCGCACAATGTCAAGCATCCTTTACACATTGCGAGAGACTTCCATGAATCAAACAACGGTCACCAACCGCCGCTACCAGAAGGAACTTGGATTTGCGCTGCTGCTCTACATGGCGCTGCTTGTGGGGGCGCTTTTGCTCAGTGCCGACATGCAGGCCGGGGCCCTGCGCACAGCGCTGCTGCTGAGCCCCATGCTGGCGTTTGCGCTGGCCGTGCGGGCCATCGTGCGCCTGGTGCGCGATACCGACGAGTTCCTGCGCAAGTCCATGCTGGAGCAGCTGGCGATTGCAGCGGCGGGCACGGCCGGCATCACCTTCACCTACGGATTCCTGGAAATGGCAGGTTTTCCCAAGCTCAGCATGTTCATGGTGTGGCCCTTGATGGGTGCGCTCTGGGTGGCGGCTTCGGTGGCCCACTGGCTGCGCAGCCGATGAGCTGTTCCGCCAAAGTGCCCCTCCCATGAAAAACACCATCCGTGAACTGCGCGCCCAGCGCGGCTGGAGCCAGGCTGCGCTGGCGGACCTGCTGGGCGTGTCGCGCCAGACCGTCAATGCCATAGAGACGGGCCGCTACGACCCCAGCCTGCCGCTGGCCTTTGCCATCGCCCGGGTGTTCGAGACCCGGATCGAGGCGATCTTCCAGGAGGGTTGAGCGCAGCGCTCAGGCCATGATCATGACCAGCAGCACCAGGCCCAGCAGGGTCAGGTAGGCCTTGGCATGCAGGGCATCGGGAATGCGGCCGATCAGCGGGGCCGCCAGCCTGATGCCCGTCCACGATCCGGCCGTCAGCAGCGCAAAGGCCTGCAGGTCCACATAGCCCACATGCCAGGGGCCCAGCCCCGCGCCCCGCGATGCCAGCATGTAGGCAGCGGTGCCCGCCACGGCCATGGGCAGGGACAGCGGGCTGGCCATGGCCGTGGCCGCCGCCATGCTCGCGCCACGCCGGCGCATGAGCGGCACGGTCATCACGCTGCCGCCCACGCCCAGGAAGGCCGCGATCGCACCAATGGCCAGGCCCGCTGTGGCCGCCGCCCGCCGGCCCATTGGTTGCATGCCGGCGGCGGTGCCGTGCACGAAGCCCGGGCGCAGCAGCGCGTCGGCAATGGTCAGCGCAAGGTAGGCAATGAAAGCCCAGCGCACCCAGTCGCCGCTGATCCAGGTGGCGGCCGCCGCGCCCGCCACGGCGCCGGCCGCGATGAAGCCGGCCAGTGGCCGTACCTGATCCCAGGGCAGGGCGCCCGCGCGGTGCTGGCGCAGCGTGGCCATGGAGGCGCCGAAAATCATCACGCAGGTGGAGGTGGCCACGGCAATGTGCATGGCAGCCTGGCCAATGGCGGAGTCCGCGCCGTGGATGGAGGTCAGCAGCGCATAAAGCAGCGGAACGGCCACGAAGCCGCCGCCAAAGCCGAAGAGCACGGTGGTCACGCCGGCAAGCACACCGAAAGCCAGCAGCAGGAGAGGGAACACAGACAGTCCTTTGGAAAAAACGAGCAAGGACTGAACCTTAGGATGCCGCGGTTTGGCCTGCTTTCGCGGATAGGTCAATAATCCTCGAATTCCTGCCAAAGCCTGTTGGCTGTTTTCCGGACATTCCCATGCTCAACATCCCGCTGCATTCCGTGGACGCCGTGGCGCGCGATGTGCTGGCCATCGGCACCGATTACACGCCTGGCACGCTGCTGCCCACGCACAGCCACCGGCGTGCCCAGTTTCTCTACGGGATGAGCGGGCTGATGGAAGTGGAAACCGACGACGGCGCCTGGACCATCCCGCCCTACAGCGGCGTGTGGATTCCGGCCAGCAAGCCGCACAGTGTGCGCATGCAGGGCGTGAGCACGCGCAGCCTGTACATCGAACCGGCTGCTGCGCCCCGCCCGGGTGTGCATTGCGAGGCCCTGGTCGTCACCCCGCTGCTGCACCAGTTACTGCTGTCCTGCGCCGACCTGCCGGCGCTGTACGACGAAGCGGGCCGCGACGGTGCCCTGGTCACGCTGGTGCTGCACGAGTTGGCCTCGGCCCGCAGCCTGCCGCTGTTCGCGCCCATTCCCCGCGATGAAAAGCTGGCCGCCCTGTGCAAGCAGTTCCTGGCCCAGCCCAGCATCCGCGCCACGCCCCAGGATTGGGCACAGGCGTTGAACAAGAGCCTGCGCACCTTCAGCCGGTTTTTCCAGCAGCACACAGGCATGGCCTTTGGCGCCTGGCGCCAGCAGGCCTGCCTGCTGGCGGCGGTGTCGCGTCTGTCTGCGGGCGCCTCGGTCACGCAGGTGGCGCTGGATTTGGGCTATGACAGCCCCAGCGCGTTTTCCACCATGTTCCGCAAGGCATTGGGCCGGGTGCCTTCGGAGCTGGTGAGCCGGGTCTAGGCGGGAACGCTGGCCTGGGCAGCCGTCTCCCGTGTCATGGCCCAGAACACCAGGGCCGCCAGGCTGAACGCCGCCCCCGCCACGCAGACGCCGTGCCAGCCAAACCGCGCGTAGGCATTGGTGGCAATCAGCGCGCCCAGCCCGCTGCCCACGGCATAGAACAGCATGTACAGGCCCACCAGCCGGCTGTGGGCCTGCGGGTTGCTGCGAAAGATCAGGCTCTGGTTGGTCACATGCAGGGCCTGGCCGCCCAGGTCCAGCAGCACGATGCCGGCGACCAGCACCCACAGCGACTGCTCCAGCAGCGCAATCGGCGCCCAGGCCAGCAGCAGGATCACCAGCGCGCCCAGGCTGGTGCGCTGCGCGAAACCCTGGTCGGCCCAGTGGCCGGCACGGGCTGCTGCCAGTGCGCCCACCACGCCCGCCAGGCCAAAGGCGCCGATGGCCGTGAGCGACAGGCTGTAGGGCGGTGCGCTCAGCGGCAGGACCAGGGCGCTCCAGAAGATGTTGAAGGTGGCAAACATCAGCAGGGCCAGCATGCCGCGTGTGCGCAGCATGCGGTCCTGGCGCAGCAGCTGGAGCATGGAGGCGAGCAGTTGCGTGTAGCTGGGTGCATGCAAGGGCACCGCCAGCCGGGGCAGTTGCCGCCACAGGAGCCAGGCCAGGGCCAGCATCAACAGGGCCGAGCAGGCATAGACGCCACGCCAGCCAGCCAGGTCACCCACGGCGCCGGCAAACACGCGCGCCAAAAGCAGGCCGATGAAAACACCGCCCTGGGCCGCGCCCACCACGCGCCCGCGCTCATGCGCCTGGCTGGCGCTGGCCGCATAGGCGATCAGCCCCTGCGTCATGGCCGTGCCCAGCAGGCCCACGGCCAGCATGCCCCCCAGCAGCAGAACGGCCGAACGCGCGGTGCTGACGGCCGCCAGGGCCAGTACCAGGCCCAGCAACTGCAAAAGCATGAGCCGCCGCCGCTCCAGCCGGTCGCCCAGCGGCACCAGCAGCAGCAGCGCCAGCGCGCAGCCGGCCTGCGTGGCGGTGACCACGCCGCCCACGGCCGCATGGCTGATGCCGAAGTCGGCCGCCAGCGCCTCCAGCAGCGGCTGGGCGTAGTAGACATTGGCCACGCTCAGGCCGCTGGCAGCGGCGAACAGCAGCACCAGGCTGCGCGGCATGCGGACCGTGTCCGGAGCAGGGAAGGCGTTCATGGGTTGAATCCGGTTGCAAAACAAAACTGGTTGGATGCTAGTTGAATCAGTTTTGAAATGCAACCACAATGACGTCATGAAAGAAGACACCCGTCCTGACACACCGCAGCCCTGTCCGGTGGCCCGCTCCCTGGATGTGATCGGCGACCGCTGGTCGCTGCTCATAGTGCGCGATGCCTTCGATGGCATCAGCCGCTTTGGCGATTTCCAGCGCAGCCTGGGCGCGGCCCGCAATATCCTGGCCGACCGGCTGCGCCGGCTGGTGGAGGCCGGCATCCTCGAAACCCGCCCGGCCGCAGAAGGCTCGGCCTACCAGGAATACGTACTCACGGCCCAGGGCCTGGACCTGTTCCCCGTGGTCGTGGCCTTGCGGCAGTGGGGCGAAGGCCATCTGTTCGCGCCGGGCGAGGCGCATTCGCTGCTGCTGGACCGCCAGACCGGCCAGCCTGTCGCGCCCATGCTGCCGCGCGGTGGTGATGGCCGGGCCTTGCTGCCGGGCCAGACCGTGGTTCAGAAAATCGATTGATGGATATCCATGCTCTCTGCCTTCGTATCACTCATCTACGTACAGATTTCTCCCGAGCGCCTGACGCTGAAGGATCCGAAGACCGGGCAGACCCTGTCGGAGGTTCCCGAGCTGGCCCTGAGTCCGCCGCCCCGACGCCGGATTCTCGCGGCCGGCCCGCAGGCCAGGCTCGCGGCTGCATCGGAGCCTGCCGAAGTCGTCAATCCCTTCGCCCACCCGCGTTCGCTGATATCGGACTTCATCCTGGCCGAGCAGCTTCTGAAGTACCAGCTCAGGCGCATGCATCGGCGTGCCTGGCTGGCGGCCTCCCCGCACATCGTCATCCATCCGCTGGGCGACCCCGAGGGCGGATTCACCCAGGTGGAACTGAGGGCCTTGCGCGAGCTGGCCAACGCGGCCGGCGCCTCGAAGGTGAATGTCTGGACAGGCCGGCCCTTGACAGACGAGGAATTGCTGACGCGCAAGCCCCCTGCGCAGGGCGGTGTCTGGGAGTGAGGCTTTGCTCCTCGCCATGAAAAAAGCGCCCGTCACAACGGGCGCTTTGTCTGGGTCAGCGCAAGGGCCGGCAACGGGCCATCAGGACCGCGCCATCAGAACCGCGCCGTCATCCCCACGAAGTAGGTACGGCCGCCGTTGTCGTAGTTGGCGCCGATGGTGCGGGTTTCCTTGTCGGCCAGGTTGATGATGCCGGCGCGCAGGGTCAGGGTGTCGGTCACGTTGTAGTTCATGGACACGTCAAAGGTCGTATAGGCCTTGGCGAAGGTGGTGGCCGTGCCCGTGGTCACGACTTCCTTGCCCACGTGGCGGGCGCTGAACATGGCGGACCAGCCCTGGCGGATCTGCCATTGCAGCGACGAGTAGATGGACAGCTCGGGCACGGCCAGCAGCGAGGCGCCCGTGCTCAGGTTCTTGGACTCGAACATCTTGGTGATGTTGGTGTTCCAGGTCAGGCCCTTGGCCAGGGGAACGTTCACGAAGCCTTCCAGGCCGCGCGTGCGCGCACGCTGGGCGTTGGCCATGCGGGTCCACCAGAAGCCGTTGTAGAAGCCCAGCGGCTGGTAGTCGATCTTGTTCTTGAAGTTGGTGTGGAAGTAGGTGGCGCCCAGGGCCCAGCCATTGCGGTCCCAGCTGGTGCCCAGCTCGAAGTTGGTGCTGGTCTCGGGCTGCAGGTCGGGGTTGCCGGCCATGTAGCAGCCGCGCGTGCCGTCGGCGTTGACGCTGGTGCTGGTCCAGCCCATGCCGGCCAGGCTGCGGCAGCCGTTGCCCCCAGATTGCGTGGCGGCGCTGGCCGAGTTTTCCTTCAGGTTGGGCGCACGGAAGCCGCGCGAGACGCCGCCGCGCACCGTCCACTCCGAGGCCGGGTGGTAGACCAGGTAGGCGCGCGGGCTCCAGTTGTTGCCGTATTTCTGGTGGTGGTCCATGCGCAGGCCCAGCGTCAGCGCCAGGTTGTCGCGCAGGAAGATCTGGTCCTCGCCGAACAGCGCCCAGGTGGTGGCGCTCAGGCCCGAGCCCGAGACCGGGCGCCCCGCGTAGTCGATGGGAGCCAGGCCGATGGTGTCGCGGTTGTCCAGAGACTCGCGGCGCCACTGCATGCCCAGCGTCATGGCCTGGTCCAGGCCCCACAGCTTCAACGGCTTGTCGATGCGGCCGTCCAGCGTGGTTTCCTTGGAGTTGTTGCCGATGGTGTCGCCCTTGTCCTCGTACTTGTTGTGCACGAGGTTGAGCTTGGAGGTCAGGTCGCCCCAGCGGCCATCGTGGCTGAGGCCGAACTTGGTCTGCTCCAGCTTGCTCAGGCCCCAGGGATAGACCACCTGGTCGCCCGATGCCGTGCGCGCGTCGGAGCCCGTGGCGCGCTGGATGCCTTGCGCGGCCTCGATGCCGATCACCTGGTCGGGCGTGAGCTGCCAGTTGAGCAGGGCGTTGAGGTTTTGCTTGCGCGAGCCGGCCGTCGATTGGTAGGTGCCCGGGAAGCCGCCCGTGCTCTCGTCGGCTGCGCGGTCCGTGTAGTTGCCGCCCAGGCGCAGGCCGAACTTGTCGGACAGCGGGCCGCTGATGTTGAAGCCCAGCTGACGCGTGTCGCCGCGGTCGCCGTCGGAGGGCTTGCTGTAGTTCAGCGTGGTCGAGCCGCTCCAGCGCTTGCCGATCTTGCGCGTGATGATGTTGATCACGCCGCCCATGGCGTCGGAGCCGTACAGCGAGGACATGGGGCCGCGCACCACCTCGATGCGCTCGATCATCTCGGGCGAGATCCAGTCCAGATCCTGCGAGCCCAGGTCGTCGCGGTAGTTGATGCCGGCCGAGTTGCCCTGGCGCTTGCCGTCCACCAGGATCAGCGTGTACTTCTCGGGCAGGCCGCGCAGCTTGATCTTGGACTGGGCGCCCGTGCCGGACAGGCCGCCGGTGACGCCGGGAATGGTGGACAGCAGCTCGCCGATGCTGGTGACGGGCTTGCGCTCGATGTCCTCGCGGGTGATCACGCTGATGCTGGCCGGCGCTTCCTTGATGTCCACGGCCGTGCCCGAGGCGGTCACCACCACGGTGGACAGGGACGTGTCGGCCTTGTTGTCGGCTGACTGGGCATGGGCCATGGCTGTGCATGCCAGGGCTGCGCAAAGAGGAAGCGGGCGGAGCACCGAGATTCTGACCATCTTTGTAAAGTTCCGGTTTGGTTAAAAATCAAGGTGCGAATGATAACGATTTGTATCCACATCTTTTTGTTGGCGTAAAGACAGTTGTATTTTTGTTCACTCGTTATCTAACTACTGGACAGGTCAAAGATGCTGTGCACAAGTTTGGTGCGCAGCAAGAGGGGCAGCGGAGGGAGGCGCTGAAGGGGGGGCGCAGAGGGAACGCGGGCGCCAAAGGCATCCTGCAATGGCCGCCCCCATGCGCAGGGGGGCGGCCGGGAGAGGGTCAGCGCGGTTCGGCTGCCGTGCCCGCAAGGGCGGTGGAGCGCTCCGCCGACTGGCGCGAAGCCTGGCGGCGCACGAACTGGTAGGCGATGGCCAGCAGGGCAAACCAGGCCGGCGTCACCACCAGCGCCTGGCGCGTGTCGGCCTGCAGGGTGAGCAGGCCCAGGATGGCGGCAAAGAACACCAGGCAGGCCCAGCACATGGCCACGCCGCCGGGCATCTTGTAGCGCGAAGCCTCATGCAGGGCCGCGCGCTGGCGCCGGTAGGCGATATAGGACAGCAGGATCAGCGACCACACGAACATGAACAGAATGGCCGATACCGTGGTCACCAGCGTGAAGGCTTCCACCAGATCGGGCACCACCCACATCAGAAACGCGCCGGCCAGCAGGCAGGTGCACGAAAACAGCAGCCCGCGCGAGGGCACGCTGCTGCGCGACAGCCGGTGGAAGGCCCGGGGCGCATCGCCCTTGAGCGCCAGGCCGTAGAGCATGCGGCTGGTGGAGAACACGCCGCTGTTGGCCGACGAGGCAGCCGAAGTCAGCACCACGAAATTGATCACGCCCGCGGCGGCTGGCAGGCCTGCGAGCACGAACAGCTCCACGAACGGGCTCTTGCCGGGCACCACGTCACGCCAGGGGGTGACGGCCATGATGGCGATCAGGGCCAGCACGTAGAACACGATGATGCGCACGGGAATGGAATTGATGGCGCGCGGCAGCGTGCGCTCGGGGTCCTTGGCCTCGGCCGCGGTGGTGCCCACCAGCTCGATGCCCACGAAGGCGAACACCGCGATCTGGAAGCCCGCGAAGAAGCCCATCATCCCGTTGGGGAACATGCCGCCGTCATTCCAGAGATTGGACAGGCTGGCCGTGCGGCCCGCAGGCGAGACGAAGGCGGCCCCCACCATGTACAGCCCCGTGCCCACCAGGGCCACGATGGCCACGATCTTGATCATGGCGAACCAGAACTCGATCTCCCCAAACAGCTTCACCGTCAGCAGGTTCAGGCCCAGCAGCAGGCCCACGCAGGCGATGGCCGGTGCCCACTGCGGCAGGTCCGGGAACCAGAACTGGGAGTAGGCCGATATGGCAATCACATCGGCAATGCCCGTCACGATCCAGCAGAACCAATAGGTCCAGCCCGTGAAGAAGCCGGCCCAGGGGCCGAGCAGGTCGGACGAGAAGTCGATGAAGGAGCGGTACTGCAGGTTGGACAGCAGCAGCTCGCCCATGGCCCGCATCACGAAGAACAGCATCACGCCGATGATGGTGTAGACAAAGATGATGGACGGGCCGGCCAGGCTGATGGTCTTGCCCGAGCCCATGAACAGGCCCGTGCCGATGGCCCCGCCGATGGCGATGAGCTGGATATGGCGGTTGGTGAGATTGCGCTGCAGGTCGTCTTGACCGTGCAGGCCCTGGCCGGTTGGCGGGGCCTTGTGTGTCATCAGAGAACTCCGGGGAAGACTGGCAAAGCGATGGCAGAAAGGGGGAATCCGCCTGTCGCGGCCGTGTTTTCAGTCTCTGCATGGAGTCCATGCCTGGAAATGCGGCAGCGCAGCAAAACGGAACGAAGGCCGCGAGGATAACCGAACCTCGCCCCCGCATCGGCCCTGCCGCGTGGCCGCGCTCCGGTGAATGGAGCGGGCTTGATATGGGTGGATCAGCCGCGTTGAGCAGCGATCAGTCGTACTTAACCGTGCTTGGCCGTGCTCAGCCGCGCGCCAGGCGCTTGGCATTGGCCACCGCCGTGCGGTGCACGGGGGCCAGGCCCTTGCCCACCACGCCCCACATGGCGTTTTGCCATTGCGAGGCCTGCGATGCCAGGGCACCGCCGTTCCAGGTGGAGGTGCTCCAGGGGGTCCAGCACATGCGCATCCAGGCCTGCATCAGGGCCTGGCTGGCAACCATGGACTGCATGCCCATCGCCGCCCAGGATTGCTGGAAGGCTGTCTGTTTCTCGGACACCATGCGTGTGAATTCACGCCGGTCCCGCGCGGAGGGATTGGCGCCTGCCATGGCCATGCGGGTGAGGCGATGGGCCACGACCTGGGGCGCTGCGACGGCCAGGTCGGTGGCCTGGCGGGCGACCAGGGCGGCCCGGGGATTTTTGCGATTTGCCATGTGCACTCCTGAAGCTGGGTTCACTTTATCCAGATGGATGCCGGCCCGCGTAGGCCGATGACGCAATGCAGCAAAAACGGATTTATCGCGGCTGGGCCTGTGGCGCTGACGCGGCTGCGTCCTGCACGGCAGGGGATACCAGGGCACGCCACCAGCGCTCGCCTGCATGGGGGGCGGCCAGGTCCACGCGCTCGCCCATCATGGGAGTGGCCACGGCAATGCCGTGCTCGGCACCCAGGGCCAGCACGCGCTCGAAGGGGTCCCACCAGGCATGCATGGCCAGGCTGAAGGTGCCGTTGTGAATGGGCAGCAGCCAGCGTCCGCCCAGGTCGCGGTGGGCCTGCACGGTCTGGGCCGGGTGCATGTGCACATAGGGCCAGTGCGGGTCGTAGGCGCCGGTTTCCATCAGCGTGAGGTCGAAGGGGCCGAAGCGCCGGCCGATTTGCGCAAAGCCGTCGAAATAGCCGCCGTCGCCGCTGAAGAAGACACGCAGCGTGTCGGCGCTTGCCAGGTCCTCGATGACCCAGGACGCCCACAGCGTGCGGTTGCCGTCGCGCAGGCCCCGGCCCGAGAAATGCTGGGCCGGCGTGGCCGTGAAGCGCAGGCCGTCCACCTGCACGTCCTGCCACCAGTCGAACTGGCGCACCTTCTCGGGGGCCACGCCCCAGTCCATGAGCCGGTCGCCCACGCCCAGCGTGCACAGGAAGAAGTCGACCCGGGGCGCCAGGGCGCGGATGGTGGCACGGTCCAGATGGTCGTAGTGGTCGTGCGAGAGCACCACCCCGCGCAGCGCGGGCAGTTCATGCAGGGCGATGGGCGGCGCATGAAAGCGCTTGGGGCCGATGAAGGAAAAGGGCGAGGCGCGCTCGGCAAACACCGGGTCGGTGATCCACCAGCCGCCGCGCAGCTTCATCAGCAGCGTGGAGTGGCCCAGGCGGTACAGGCTGCGCTCGGGCGCGGCGGCCAGGTCGGCCGGGGTGAGCCGCTGCACGGGCAGGGGCGCGGCAGGCTCGGTGTCCTTGGGCTTGTTGAAGAAAAAGTCCCACATCACCTTGGCGTCGGGCTGGGGCGCGTTGGCGGGGCGGGGATGGACGTTGCGAAAGCGCCCGCCCACCGACTGGGGTGATTGGGCGTAGTCGGCAATCGGGGCGCGGAAGATGCGGGGTGTTTTCACGGTGCTCCGTCGGTGTTCAGGCCGCCGCCATCATGGAACCGGTGGCGCAGCCCTGTCGAGATGGTGGTCTTGGCGGCCCGATTCAAGGCGCCTTGCGTGTCGTCATGTAAACAAAAAAGGAGCTGCCCCTGCAGGCAGCTCCTTGTCGTGATGGCCGCAAGCTGGGCCTCAATGGGCGCCGGCCGCCTCGGCACCACCGGCATGGCCCGCAGGGCGCCTGGTCATCCAGATGAGCACGATCAGCACCAGGAACAGCACGGACGACGCCAGGAAGATGTCGTCCGCCGCCCGCGTATAGGCCTGCTGGTCGATAAGCCGGTTGATCTGGGCCAGCGCCTGCGCTTGGCTGAGACCCGCAGCCTGCAACCCCTGCAGGGTGACGCCGAACACGCCCTGGCCCTGGATCAGCCCTTCGGTCAGATGGGCGTGGTGCAGCGCGGCGCGGTTTTCCCACAGCGTGGTGGCGATGGAGGTGCCCATGGCACCCGCCGTGATACGCACGAAGTTGCTCAGGCCGGCGGCGGCCGGGATACGGTCCGGCGAGATGCCCGACAGCGTGATCGTCGTCAGCGGGATGAAGAAGAACGCCATGGCCCCGCCCTGGATCAGCGTGGGCACCAGGATGTGCATGAAGTCCGTCTCCACCGTGAAGCGCGAGCGCATCCACAGCACCAGGGCGAACACCACGAAGGCGCCCGTGGCCATCTTGCGCGGGTCCCACTGCGTGACCTTGCGGCCCACCAGCGGCGTCAGGATGATGGCGAAGATGCCCACCGGCGCCAGCGCCATGCCGGCCGTGGTGGAGGTATAGCCCATCCACTGCTGCAGCCACAGCGGCAGCAGCACCACGTTGCCGAAGAACAGGCCGTAGGCAATCGACAGCGCCACCGAGCCCGCCGCGAAATTGCGGCGCATGAACAGGCGCAGGTCCACCACCGGGTGCGCATCCGTCAGCTCCCAGACCAGGAAGACCACGAAGCTCACGATGGCCAGCACGCACAGCGTGACGATCTCGCCCGAGGCGAACCAGTCCAGCTCCTTGCCCTTGTCCAGCATCAGCTGCAGCGCGCCCACCCACAGCACCAGCAGGGCCAGGCCCACGGAGTCGATGGGCAGCTTGCGCGTGGGGGTCTCGCGGCTGCGGTAGATGCTCCAGGTCATCAGGGCCGACAGCAGGCCCACGGGCACGTTGATGTAGAAGATCCACGGCCAGGAGATGTTGTCCGTGATCCAGCCCCCCAGCAGCGGCCCGACCACGGGCGCCACCAGGGTGGTCATCCCCCACAGCGCCAGCGCCACCCCGGCCTTGGCCGGCGGGTAGCTGGACAGCAGCAGTGTCTGCGACAGCGGGATCATGGGCCCGGCGACCAGCCCCTGGAGCACGCGGAACAGCACCAGCATCTCCAGCGACGAGGCAAAGCCGCACAGCCAGGAGGTCAGCACGAACAGCAGCACGCTCATGGTGAACAGGCGCACGGCGCCGAAGCGCTGCGTGAGCCAGCCCGTGAGCGGCACCGAGATGGCGTTGGCCACGCCAAAGCTGGTGATCACCCAGGTGCCCTGGCTGGGGCTGACGCCCACGTCGCCCGAGATCGCCGGAATGGCGACGTTGGCAATGGACGAGTCCAGCACGTTCATGAAGGTGGCCAGCGACAGGGCCAGCGTGCCCAGGGCCAGCTGGGCGCCCTTGAGCGGTGCGGGCCGTGCGGGCATGGCAGGCGGTGCCGAGGGTGGCGCGGCAGGCGGCACGGTCGGCCCACCCGGCTGCGCCGGCTCCGGCACGGCGGTGGTAGAGGAAGTCATAGGCAGTCCGCGTAGGTTCTGGGAAGGCGGGGAAGCGATGCCTGCTTACTTGGACTGCGTGGCCTGCGCGTCAACCGGCGCGGAGGCCACTGCGGCTGGCGCCTTGCCCTGTGACCTGTCTTGCGCATCGGCCATGGCGACGGGCGGCAGCTCGGGCAACTGCTTGAGCGGCGCCACGTTCTGGCCCGCCACGATGTGGGCGATGCGTTCCTCCGCCTGGGGCAATGCCATGTCGTAGATGGAGGTCTGGGCCACGGGGGCATTGCGCGTGGCGGTTGCCAGGACTTCGCCCTGCTGGTCGCGCACGTCCACCTTGGCCTCCATCGACAGGCCCACGCGCAGCGGGTGCTGGGCCAGGTCTTCCGGCGACAGTGCAATGCGCACGGGCACGCGCTGCACCACCTTGATCCAGTTGCCGGTGGCGTTCTGCGCGGGCAGCAGCGAGAAGGCCGCGCCGGTTCCTGCACCCATGCCGACCACGGTGCCGTGGTAGCTGATCTTGTCGCCGTAGACATCGGCCGTCAGCTCGGTCTTCTGGCCTATGCGCAGCTGGGCCAGCTGGCTTTCCTTGAAGTTGGCATCCACCCAGAGGTTGTGCAGGCCCACCACGGTCATCAGCGGCGCGCCCGAGGCCACGCGCTGGCCCAGTTGCACGCCGCGCTTGGCCACATAGCCTTCCACGGGCGAGACCAGGCGCGTGCGCTGCAGCGCCAGATAGGCCTCGCGCACCTTGGCGGAAGCGGCGATCACGCTGGGGTGCTCTTCGGCGCTGCTGCCCTTGGTCTGGGCTTCGGCAGCGGTCAGCTGCGCCTTGGCGGCGCGCACGGCGGCTTCTGCTGCAGAGGCGGCATTGCCTGCCGTGCGGGCCAGGGACTGGGCGTGGTCGAACTCTTCCTTGCCCACGGCGCCCGTGGCCAGCAGCGGGCGGCGGCGGTCCACGTCCTCGCGGGCGCGGGCGGCATCGGCCTGCAGGCGGGCCAGGTCGGCCTCGCGCTGGGCCACCTGGGCCACCAGGGGCGCATTGTTGGCGTACAGCGTGCGCACCTGGCGCACGGTCTGGGCCAGCTGGGACTCGGCTTGGGACAGGGCAACCAGGGCATCGGCCGAGTCCAGCTGCACCAGCAGCTGGCCGGGCTTGACGTAGTCGGTGTCGTCGGCGCCGATGCTGATCACCGTGCCGCCGATCTGCGGCGTGATCTGCACCACGTTGCCCGCCACATAGGCGTTGTCCGTGGTCTGGTAGTTGCGCGCCACCATCCAGTGCCAGCCGCCCCAGGCGACGGCGGCCACCGCGACGGCGGCGGCGATGAGGGTCAGGCCCTTGCGGCGGCCCTGCGGATTGGCCACGGGCGAGGCTGCGGCCGGTGCGGCGGCAGGGCTGGGTGCTTGCTTGTTGGTGTCGGTCATGGTGTACGGCGCTTTGTTATCTGTGAATGTGGTTGTGCGGCCGGGGCAGGGAGCTGGCGGTCTGTCACGCTGGCTGGCGGTCTGCCCGGTGGAGGGTCAAGAGTGCGGTGGATTCCTGTGCGGGTTGCGATCTCAGTGCTGGCTGACCTGCACGGCAGCCGTGCCATCGGTCCAGCCGCCGCCCAGCGCCTTCATCAGCGACACGCGCGTGTCCAGCGCGCGGGCGCGCAGGTCCACGTCCAGGCGGCGCTGGGTGATCACCTGGGTTTCGGTGTTCAGCACCGTCACCTGGCTGGCCAGGCCCGCCTTGTAGCGCTGCACGGCAAAGTCGTAGGCGCGTTCGGCCTTCTCCAGCGACTCGGCCTGCAGCTGCTGTTGGCGCACCAGCGATTGCACGGAAGTGATGGCGTCGCCCGCTTCCTTGACCGCATCGAGCACCACGCCGTTGTACTGGGCAATGGCGGTGTCCAGGTCGGCCTGCGTGCCGCGCAACTGGGCGCGCAGGCGCTTGCCGTCGAACAGGGGCAGGCGCAGCGCGGGCGTCACGCCCATCTGGCGCGAGCTGCCCTTGAACAGGTTGTCCAGGCCGATGGCATTGAGGCCGATGAAGGCCGTGAGATTGATATCGGGATAGAAATCCGCCCGCGCGCTCTCTATGCCCTGCGTTGCGGACTCCACACGCCAGCGCGCGGCCACCACATCGGGGCGGCGGCCCAGCAGGTCGGCACCCAACTGGCCGGGCATGGCCTGGATCTGCAGCGCGGCCAGACGGGGCGCCAGCTGCAGCTGCGCCTCTGGCGCCTGCCCGCAGAGCACGGCGATGGTGCGGCGCGCCAGCGTGATCTGCTCGTCCAGCATTTCGATCTGGGTGCCGGCATCGGGCAGTCCGGCCTGGGCCTGGGTCAGCTCCACCTGGCTGTCCAGCCCGGCGCGCGTGCGCTGCTGGCTCAGGTCCAGCAGCGACTGGCGCTGGGTCAGCGTGCGGCCAGCCACATCCTTTTGGGCAATCAGCCGGGCCAGCGCCACATAGCTGCGCGCCACCTGGGCCGCCAGCTGGTTGGCGGCGGCGGCGCTGTCGGCCTGGGCGGCACGGGCCTGGCCCAGGGCGGCCTGCAGGTCGGCGGCATGGCGGCCAAAGAAATCCGGTGTCCAGCTCAGGCCGGCCTGCAGGTTGCCGGTGTTGTAGGTATGGCCGGCAATGGGTGCGGGCACCAGGCCGTTGGCGCTGTAGTGCTGGCGCGTGGCGTCGACGCCGAGCGTGCCGCGCACATCGGTGGCCGTGCTGGTGGCCGTGGCCAGGGCGGCCGCCTTGTCGAAGCGGGCGCGGCTCATGGCCAGGCTGGGGCTGCCCTGCAGCGCCTGGGCGATCAGCGAATCCAGCTGGGCATCGCCCAGGGACTTCCACCAATCGGCGGCGGGCAGGCTGGTACTGGCGCCTGTCTCGGACTGGGCCGTCAGACCCAGGTCGGCGGCGCCCAGCCGGGCCAGCGGCTCATGGGCCGGGCCCTGGGAAGCACAACCGGCCAGGGCCAGCGCGGCGCACAGGGTGGCCGCTGCGGCGGCCACGCGGCGGGGCGCGGCGGACACGGAAACAAGGGATTTGGGCATGGTGGTCTGCCTGTTGGGGGTCAAGAATCAGGAAATCGGAAACCGGCGGGGAAAAGGGGGCTGGCGCTGTCAGGCCACGGGCGCTGTGCCCGGGGGCGCGGCCTCCGGCGCGCGCATTGCATCGCCGTTGGCCAGCAGGCGGCGCAGCATGTCCAGCAGCTGGCGCGACTCGTCATGGCTGAAGCCGGCCATATGGGCATTCATCACGCTGGACAGCACCTGCGGCACCTTGGCCGCCATGGCACGGCCTTCATCGGTCAGCACCAGCTTGACCACGCGCCGGTCCACCGTGGAGCGCTCGCGCCGCAGCATGCCCTTGGATTCCAGCCGGTCCAGCGCCCGCGTGATGGAGGCCGGATCCAGCCCCAGGTCACGCGCCATGCCGGCATTCGTGGCATCGCTGCACAGCAGCAGCTTGTACAGCGGCAGCCACTGCACATAGGTCAGCTCATGCTCGGCCAACTGCGCATCGGCCTGCTGGAGGATGGAGCTGAGCACCTTGCGCATGAGGAACCCCACGCTCTCGAAGGGCGTGTAGCTGCCGGGGCTGTAGAAGTCCGAGGGCTGCAGGCCGTTGGGCAGGGGAGGCTGGGTCATGGTGTCTGCGGGTGAAATAATTGACTGCGCAATGATTGTTGCGGCAATTATTGCAGAAACACCGTTTGACCGTGTGACGCGAGGGTGCCGGGGACGGTATCAGGGTTATCCAGACCCGCCGGTGGCTTTCAGCTCCCCAGATCCGCCACCGGCCGCCTTCAAGCTCACTTGTCCAGGGCCACGGCATGTCCCTTCTCCAGCCTTGCCACGGCCTCGCGGTAGGCGGGGCTGGCGCGCAGTTGCTGGTAGCGCTCCAGGCCGCGCTGGTATTCGGTGGAGCGGACATCGATCTCGCGGTCGGAGAGATAGGTGAGTCCGGCGCGGTGCCACATTTCCAGGTCGGCCAGCACCTGGGCTCGGCTGAGGTCGGTGGGGGCAGCAGTGGAGGAGGGCGTGGCGTCCTGGGCGAGGGCGCTGCCGGCCAGGCCGAGGCTGAGGGCGGTCAGGGCGACGAAGCGGGTGAAGTCGGAAGTGCGCATGGGGAACCTTTCAGGTGAAGCGAAGTGATGAGGGCTTCATGGTCCCGCCGCCGCCCTGGCCGGCACAGCCGTTTGCGACGCACTGCAGCATGGCGGGAGCCAATGGCTGTTGGGTTTCGTGAAATGTCAGGAGGGCAGGCGCGGCCATCCGAGGAGCGCCGCCAGCCATGGAAATGGGTTGAGCGGCGCTTGTGCAGCAGATAATTTCAAGTTAATCGAATAAATCGGCATGAACAGCTGTGAAATGACTGGTGGAAGCATGAATCGGCAGCAAATTTCAGCGGCACAGGCCGACAATCGCCGCTCTCCATGTCTTCATCCATTCCACTTTCCCCCGCTGCCGTTTCGGCAGATTCCGTCTCCCGCAGTTCCGAGGCCTTTCGCGGCTTCAGGGATGCGATTCCCGTGATGCTGGGCTTCGTGCCCTTTGCCCTGGTGCTGGGCGCCCAGGCCGTGCAAAAGGGGCTGGCACCGCTGGAAGTTCCTCTCATGACCGGGATGAACTTCGGCGGCGGCTCGGAGTTCACGGCCATACGGCTGTGGACCTCGCCGCCGCATGTGCTGCTGATCGTCGCCATGTCTTTCCTGGTCAATTGCCGGCACATCCTGATGGGTGCGGCGCTGGCGCCCTATCTGCGCCATCTGCCCAGGCGCCGTGCGCTGCCGGCCCTGTTCTTCATGTGCGACGAAAGCTGGGCGCTGGCCCTGGCAGACGCCCAGCGCAGTGCCGCCCGGCGCGTGAGCCTGCCTTACTACATGGGCGTGTCGGCGGGCCTGTACATGGCCTGGGTGTCGTGCACGGCGGCCGGTGCGTTTCTGGGACCGCGCATTGGCGACCTGGAGCAGTACGGCTTCGACATGGCGTTCACCGCCGTGTTTCTGGTGCTGCTGCGCGGCATGTGGAAGGGCGTCAGGCCTTGCCGGCCCTGGCTGGTGAGCCTGCTGACGGCGGCCCTGGTCTACAAGCTGGTGCCTGGCGCCTGGTATGTGGCGGCCGGCGCCGTTTCGGGCCTGATCTGCGCGGCCTTGCTGGCGCCCAGGAGCTGAGCGATGGAAGCCACAACCTTGCTGACGCTGGTGCTCATGGCGTGCAGCACGTATTTCACGCGGGTGATCGGCTACCTGCTGCTGCGCGGGCGCACGCTGAGCCCGCGCATGCAGTACGTGATGGAAAGCCTGCCGGGCTGCGTGCTGATCTCGGTGATTGCCCCGGCGTTTGTGTCCGAGCGGCCGGCCGATCTGCTGGCACTGGTGGTGACGCTGGTGGCGGCGAGCCGGCTGCCCATTCTGCCGACGGTGCTGGTCGGCATTGCATCGGCGGCAGCGCTGCGGCATGTGCTGGGGTGACTACTGGCGGGGCAGGCGTGTTTTCGGCCTTCAGTTTGTGCGGCGGTGGACGATGTATGAGGCATGCAAGTCTCATCCTCCACATCGGCTTCCGCCTCGGGAGCCGCTTCATCCTCCGGCGGCAATGACATCGCTGCGTTGCAGCGCAAGCTCAAGGAGCTGCAGCAGGCGCTCAAGGAAGTGTCTTCCGAGAACATCGACGCCAAGGCCAAGCAGACGAAGGCCAAGCTGCTGCAGTCGCAGATCATGATGGTGCAAAGCCAGATCGAGGCGCTCATGCGCGCCAGGCAGCAGGCCCAGATCGACAAGCAGCGCGAGCAGCAGCAGGCGGCTGAAGCCAAGTCGCCGTCCCAGCCGAAGAGCAACAAGGCGCCCGGACTGGGTGGTGTGGTCGACGTCTACGTCTGAATGGAAATGGCTCGTGCTTTCACGGGCCATTTTTTTGATGATATCAATGTAACTTACATGAGTGAATTGGCCGTGCCTTGGATGGGTTGGCCTGGCAACGGGGTTGAGGGCAGGGGCAGGGCATCCTCACTGTGGCGGGCGTCTTTACACATCTCGCGGAACTTATTGAGTTTTGTCTCTCAAGAAATCGGCCACCGCTACCGATAAGGCAGCTAATGTGACTGCCTGGATGCGATAGCGATGGCCTATACCGACGGCAGCACTGGGCCAGAGGTTCTGCGATGAAAAAACTCAGCGATGTGCGTATCGGTACCCGGCTTACAGCCGTCTTTCTTGTCCTGCTGGTCTGCCTGATGGCCGTAGGGGGCGTCGGCGCAAGGGCGCTGGGCCATGTGTTTTCGGGCACGGAGACCCTGTACCAGGACCGTGTGGTTCCACTCAAGCAGCTCAAGCAGATTGCGGATGCCTATGCCGTCAACGTCATAGACACGGTCAATAAAGCCAATGCGGGCCTGATCACGGCGCAGGAGGCATCGGCCAGCATCTCGGGCACGCTGCCCGCGATCGAGGCCGCCTGGCGCAGCTACTCGTCCACCCAGCTCACAGCGCAGGAGGCCGTGCTGGCCAAACAGGCCCAGGCACTGTTCGCGCCGGCCAACCAGAGCATCGACAAACTGCTGCAGCGCCTCAAGCAGCTGGACGGCAAGAAGGCCGGCAGCCTGGATGAGTTCGACGGCGCGCTGTATGCCAGCATCGACCCCATCAGCGCCAAGATCGGCGAGCTGGTCGAGCTGCAGCTCAAGACGTCGGAGGATGTCTATGGGGACTCCAGGGAGGTTTTTGCACGGTCGCAGATGCTGATCTACGGTTTTGTGGCGGCTGCCGTCATCCTGGCCGTGGCCCTGGGCTACATGGTCACGCGCTCCATCACGGTGCCCTTGAAGTCGGCCGTGGAAGTGGCCCGGCACATCGAGCAGGGCGACCTGGCTTCGGAAATCCAGGCCACTGGGCGTGACGAGGTCGGCGACCTGCTGCGCTCCATGAGCGCCATGCGCGAGTCGCTGGCAAACATCGTTGGCGATGTGCGGCGCGGGGTGGAGTCGGTGACCACGGCCTCCAGCCAGATCGCTGCCGGCAACCAGGATTTGAGCAGCCGCACCGAGCACCAGGCCTCCAGCCTGCAGGAAACGGCGGCGTCGATGGAGCAGCTGGCCGGCAACGTGGGCCAGAGCTCCGAGAACGCCCGGCAGGCCAGCGCCCTGGCCGTGCGTGCCAAGGAGGTGGCCGGCGTGGGCGGCGGCGCGGTCGCCAGGGTCATCGGCACCATGGACGAAATCTCGGCCAGCAGTGGAAAGATTGCCGAGATCACGGGCGTGATCGACTCCATTGCCTTCCAGACCAATATCCTGGCGCTCAATGCAGCGGTGGAGGCCGCGCGGGCAGGCGAGCAGGGCAGGGGCTTTGCCGTGGTGGCCGGGGAAGTGCGCTCCCTGGCCCAGCGCAGCGCCGCAGCGGCGCGGGAGATCAAGGCACTGATCACGGCATCCACCGACAAGGTGCGAACAGGCGGCAACCAGGTCCGGGAAGCAGGCAAGGCCATGGATGCCATTGAAGCCCAGGTGAGCGAGGTGGCGTCGCTGATCGAGGCCATCTCTGCCTCCAGCGTGGAGCAGAGCGGTGGCCTGGGGCAGATCACCCAGGCCGTCTCCCAGATGGACCAGGTCACGCAACAGAATGCCGCCTTGGTGGAAGAGTCGGCAGCCGCTGCAGCCAGCCTGGAACGGCAGGCTCGGGTGCTGGCACAGGCGGTGGCCACGTTCCAGATCAGCTCGGCGAAGGAGATCGGCATGGCGAGCCCCAGCCTGACATTGGCAGCTGCTTGACGCAGACCCAGGAAGAGCGTGCGCAGTGCGCTCTTCCTTTCTTTTTGATCAATTCAATGTAACTTACATAAATTGAACCCATATCAAAAATAGAAAAAGCCACCGTTTTGAGCGGCTGCTGTTTGTCAGAAGCAGGGGTCAACCCGCGCTGTTGCGGCCTTGCCAGCGCTCGGCAGGCTTGCTGTACATGGCGGCGATCTGGGACTCGAACCGGGTCATGAGGTTGTTGCGCTTGAGCTTGAGGGTAGGCGTCATCAGCCCGTTTTCTATGGTCCAGGGCTCCAGCTCCAGATGCACGGCGCGTGGCACGGCATAGCGGGCAAAGCTGGCCACCTGCTTTTCGATGCGTGCCAGCGCTTCGCGTTCGGCGGCGGAGTGGTTCAGGCTCTTGGGGTCTTCGGGATCCAGGCCCAGGCGCTGGGCCATGGCCTGCCATTCGCCGCGCTCGATGACGGCCACGGCGGCGATGAAAGGGCGGTCTTCGCCCACGACAAAGACCTGGGTGAAGAACGGGTCGCCGGTAATGGCCAGCTCCAGGTCGGCCGGCGGAATCTTTTCGCCGGTGGAGGTGACGATGATTTCCTTGATGCGTCCCTGTATGCGCACGCGCCCGTCCTCGATCACCGCCTGGTCGCCCGTGCGCAGCCAGCCGTCGTCGGTGAAGGTCTTGGCGGTGTCTTCGGGGCGCTCCCAATAGCCGCGCATCACGCAGGGGCCACGCACCTGCAGCTCCCGGTTCTCGCCAATCCGCACCTCCACGCCGGGCAAGGCGCGGCCCACGGTGGCGGGGTGGTTGTCCTCCAGCGTGTTGGCGCAGACCACGGGCGAGGTTTCCGTCATTCCATAGCCCTGGATCAGCGGCAGGCCCAGGCCCAGAAAACAGCGCGCAATCGTCGGCGACAGCGGCGCGCCGCCACTGACGGCCACGCGCACGCGGCCACCGAACTGGGCCAGCAGCGGCTTGGCCACCAGGTGGTTGAGCACCGGCCAGGGCAGCCATTGCATCCAGCCCGGCACGTCGGGCTGGGGCGCTTGCGCATCGGCAATGCCCTGTGTTTCACAAAAGCGCTGCCAGCCCCTGGCCTGGGCCAGCTCGAACAGCTGGGCCTTGAGCGGTGCGCGGGCCAGCGTCTCCATGACCTTGGCGTGCACGCGCTCGTAAATGCGTGGCACGGACACCAGCACAGTGGGGCGCTGGGTCTTGAGATCCTCGGCCAGCTGGGCCACCGAGCGCGCATAGGCCACGCAGGCGCCCACTGCCAGCGCCAGGTAGTAGCCAGCCGTGCGCTCGAAGGTGTGCGACAGCGGCAGGAAGGAGAGGAAAACATCATCGCTGCGCGGCTGCAGCCGCTGCATCACGGCCTGCACGTTGGAGACCACGTTGCGGTGCGTGAGCATCACGCCCTTGGGCTTGCCCGTGGTGCCCGAGGTGTAGACCACGGCGGCCAGGTCCTCGGCAGAGGGAGGCGGGGGCAGGGGGACTGCGTCGCCTTCAGCGAGCCATTGGGCCAGCGGCTGCACGGGGATCTGGCGCAGGGCCTCCAGTGCGGCGGCATCGCCTTCGGTTTCAGGCTCTGCGGCCCGGGAAGCCGGCTTGGCCGATGCCACGACCACCTTGCGCAACGCGGGCAGGGCCTGGCCTGTGGCGCAGATCTTGTCCCAGGTGGATTGCTGTGCCACGAACAGCATGGACACCTGGGCGTTGGCCAGGATGTAGGCAATGCTGCCCGCGTTGTCTATGGCGTGCAGCGGCACGGGCACATGGCCGCAGCGCAGGCTGGCCAGGTCGATGGACATGGCGTCCAGACCGTTGGGCAGCAGGATGGCGATGCGCGATCCTGCCGGCAGCTCCTGCGCGGCCAGCGCCTGCGCCCAGAGGGCCACGCGCTCGCCGGCCTGTGCCCAGTTCAGCGTCTTCCAGCTGCGCGCATCCTCGTCATAGGCCCGGTAGGCCTCGCCTGCGGGCGTCTGCTGCACGCGCAGGGCCAGCATTTCCACCAGGGTGGAGGCCGTGGCCATGCTGGCATCGGCTGGCAGGCTCATGGCCAGGGAAGGGGCGCGGGCTGGGTCTTGGATGCTCATGCGAGGAGGGTGCGGGCCGAAGTGTATGTAGCCGCTGATGATAGCCGGGGCTTTCCGCAGGTCCTGGCGTCAGCTTCGGACATGAGTGGGTGCGGCGCACGCGTTTATGCTGCACTGCAGCGTATTCGTGTGTCCACTCTGAAACCAACCAGGAGCCGCATGTCTGCCTACGTCGCCACCGTTGCACACCAGGCCCGATTCCAGACGGGGCGGCCGCCTGCGCGTCATGGCCGCGCCAGCTGGTGCCGGCTGTGCAAGAGCGCCGAACGGCAGGCTTCAGGACGCCGCAGCCAGGCCGTTCTGGAAGTGCTGACGCATGGCCTGGGCCGCTGCAGCGCCATCGCGGCGCAGCAGGGCTTGCATGACGGTCTCGTGCTCGGCCAGCGAATCCTCGATGCGGCCCTGCTTGAACAGCGACTTGTGGCGGTTGAGCTTCATCACCTTGCGCAGATCGGCCACCAGCTGGTTGCGCCAGCGGTTGTCGGCAATCTGCAGCAGCTGCATGTGAAAGCTCTCGTTGAGTTCGAAGAAGCGGTCTGCATCGCGCGTCTGCGTCTTGAGTTCCTCGTGGGTCTGCTGCAGGGCGGCAAGCTCTTCGTCGCTGCCCGATTCGGCCACCACCTGAACGGCATCGGATTCCAGCAGGCTCAGCAGGTGATAGACATCGGCAATGTCCTTGGACGACACCTCGGTCACATAGGCGCCACGGCGCACCTTCATGGTGACCAGGCCCTCGGCGGCCAGCACCTTCAGGGCCTCGCGCAGCGGGGTGCGGCTGATGCCGTATTCCTCGGCAATCTTCAGTTCGTCGATCCAGTCACCGGGCGCCAGCTCGTGCTCGAAGATGCGCAGGCGCAGCTTCTCTGCCACCTGTTCGTAGAGAGCGCGGGGAGTGAGGGTGTTTGTCGACATGTGGCCCGGATTGTATCGGCAAAGATATTTTGAATGAATAATTATGAATGATGTAAACTGCGGCAGCTCTGGGGCATGCCCTCAAGGGCACCTGTCATTCACGAGCCTGAGAACATGAGACAAGACCATCCGACAGCGCAGAACGGCCAGGAATTCGCAACTGCCGACCTGCAGAAATGGGCCCAGGCGGCCGCCAAGGCCGCTCCCGGGGGCGACATCCAGGCACTGCACTGGACCACGCCCGACGGCATCGACGTCAAGCCGCTGTACACGGTGGCAGACACGGCCAACCTGCCCCATACGGATAGCCTGCCAGGCTTCGAGCCCTACATCCGCGGCCCGCAGGCCACCATGTACGCGGGCCGGCCCTGGACCATTCGCCAGTACGCGGGCTTTTCCACGGCCGAGGAGTCCAACGCCTTCTACCGCAAGGCGCTGGCCGCCGGCGGGCAGGGCGTGTCGGTGGCCTTCGACCTGGCCACGCACCGCGGCTACGACAGCGACCATCCGCGTGTGACGGGCGACGTGGGCAAGGCCGGCGTGGCCATCGATTCGGTCGAGGACATGAAGGTGCTGTTCGACCAGATCCCGCTGGACAAAATCAGCGTGTCCATGACCATGAACGGCGCCGTGCTGCCCGTGCTGGCCGGCTACGTGGTGGCGGCCGAGGAGCAGGGCGTGGCCCAGGACCAGCTGTCGGGGACCATACAGAACGACATCCTCAAGGAGTTCATGGTCCGCAACACCTATATCTACCCGCCCCAGCCGTCGATGCGCATCATCGGCGACATCATCGAGTACACGAGCAAGAACATGCCCAAGTTCAACTCGATCTCGATCTCGGGCTACCACATGCAGGAGGCGGGCGCCAACCAGGCGCTGGAACTGGCCTTCACGCTGGCCGACGGCAAGGAGTACGTGAAGACCGCCACGGCCAAGGGCATGGATGTGGACGATTTCGCGGGCCGGCTGTCCTTCTTCTGGGCCATCGGCATGAATTTCTACCTGGAAATCGCCAAGATGCGCGCGGCCCGCCTGCTGTGGTGCCGCATCATGAAGGGCTTCGGCGCCAAGAAGGCCAAGAGCCTGATGCTGCGCACGCACTGCCAGACTTCGGGCTGGTCGCTGACCGAGCAGGACCCCTACAACAACGTGGTGCGCACCACCATCGAGGCCATGGCCGCGGTGTTCGGCGGCACGCAGAGCCTGCACACCAACAGCTTTGACGAAGCCATTGCGCTGCCCACCGAGTTCTCGGCCCGCATTGCGCGCAACACGCAGCTGATCATCCAGGAAGAGACCCACATCACCAATGTGATCGACCCCTGGGCCGGCAGCTACATGATGGAAAAGCTGACCCAGGACATGGCCGACGCCGCCTGGAAGATCATCGAGGAGGTCGAGGCCATGGGCGGCATGACGGCCGCCGTGGACTCGGGCTGGGCCAAGCTCAAGATCGAGGCCGCCGCCGCCGAGAAGCAGGCGCGCATCGACTCGGGCAAGGATGTCATCGTTGGCGTCAACAAGTACAAGCTGGCCAAGGAAGATCCCATCGACATCCTCGAGGTGGACAACGTCAAGGTGCGCGACAGCCAGATCGCACGCCTGAACCAGATCAAGGCCAGCCGCGATGCGGCCAAGGTCGAGGCCGCCCTGCAGGCGCTGACCCAGGCCGCCGAAAGCGGCGAGGGCAACCTGCTGGACCTGGCCATCCAGGCCGTGCGCCTGCGCGCCACGGTGGGTGAGGTCTCGGATGCGCTGGAGAAGGTTTTCGGGCGCCACCGCGCCGATACGCAAAAGGTGACCGGCGTGTATGCAGCAGCCTACGACTCGGCCGAGGGCTGGGAAAAGCTCAAGGGCGAGATCGATGCATCGTCCGAGCAACTGGGCCGACGCCCGCGCGTGATGATCGCCAAGTTGGGCCAGGACGGCCATGACCGCGGCGCCAAGGTGGTGGCCACGGCCTTTGCCGACCTGGGCTTCGACGTGGACATGGGCCCTCTGTTCCAGACGCCCGAGGAATGCGCGCGCCAGGCCATCGAGAACGACGTGCACGCCGTGGGCGTGTCCACGCTGGCGGCCGGCCACAAGACCCTGGTGCCGGCCATCATCGAGGAGCTGCGCCGCCAGGGCGCGGACGACATCATCGTCTTCGTGGGCGGCGTGATTCCCGCGCAGGACTACGACTTCCTCTACAACGCCGGCGTCAAGGGCGTCTACGGCCCAGGCACCCCCATACCGGCCAGCGCCAAGGATGTGCTCGAACAGATCCGCCAGGCCAACAGCCTCTGAGCCCGCCGCAGTGACTCCCGAGCAAATGCAAGACGGCATCCTGAACGGCAACCCCGCCGTTCAGCGCCGGGCCATGGCCAAGGCCATCACCCTGCTGGAATCCACGCGCGCCGACCACCGTGCGGCGGCCGATGTGCTGCTCACGGCCCTGCTGCCGCATACGGGCGGGTCTTTCCGCCTGGGCATCAGCGGCGTGCCGGGCGTGGGCAAAAGCACCTTCATCGAAACGCTAGGCCTGTTCCTCATCGCACGCGGCCTGCGGGTGGCGGTGCTGGCCATCGACCCCTCATCCACCGTGTCGGGCGGCTCCATCCTTGGCGACAAGACGCGCATGGAGCATCTGTCCGTTCACCTGGACGCCTACATCCGCCCCAGCCCCAGCAGCGGCACCCTGGGCGGCGTGGCCGAGAAAACCCGCGAGGCCATGCTGGTCTGCGAGGCTGCTGGCTACGATGTGGTCATCGTCGAGACCGTGGGCGTGGGCCAGAGCGAGATCGCCGTGCAGGGCATGTGCGACATGTTCTGCCTGCTGCAACTGCCCAATGCGGGCGATGACCTGCAGGCCATCAAGAAGGGCGTGATGGAGCTGGCTGACCTGGTCGTCATCAACAAGGCCGACATCGATCCCCATGCCGCCACGCGCGCGCAGGCCCAGATCACCTCCAGCCTGCGCCTGCTGGGCATGCACGGCAATCCCGAGCACGCCCACCACGACGAGCGCCTGTGGCAGCCCAGGGTCATCACCATCAGCGCGCTCAAGCAAGAGGGCGTTGACGGCTTCTGGAGCGCGGTGGAGGAATTCCGCCGCCTGCAGCAGGCCAACGGCCGCCTGGCGCTGCGCCGCGAACGCCAGGCCCTGTCCTGGATGTGGGAGCGCATCGACTCCGGCCTCAAGCAGGCCTTCCGACAGCATCCGCAGGTGCGGGCGCTGCTGCCCCAGCTGCAGGCCGATGTGGCAGCAGGGCGCATCGCGGCCAGCACGGCCGCCAGAAATCTGCTGCAGGCACAGGCCGGGCCCGCAATGGCGCCATCTTCAGCGCCGGCGACTGCACCCGCCGCAGCGCCGCAGTGACCGCAGACAAGACAACACCAGCAACCCGTACCGTTAGACGTTAGAGGAATCGCAGCATGCAAGACATCCTGGATCAACTGGAGACAAAGCGCGAACAGGCCCGCCTGGGTGGCGGCCAAAAGCGCATAGACGCACAGCACAAGAAGGGCAAGCTCACGGCGCGAGAGCGCATCGAGCTGCTGCTGGACGACGGCACCTTCGAGGAATGGGACATGTTCGTCGAGCACCGCTGCACCGACTTCGGCATGGAAAACAGCAAGATCCCCGGCGACGGCGTGGTCACCGGCTACGGCATGATCAACGGCCGCCTGGTCTTCGTCTTCAGCCAGGACTTCACCGTCTTCGGCGGCGCGCTGTCCGAGACCCATGCCGAGAAGATCTGCAAGATCATGGACCAGGCCATGAAGGTCGGCGCCCCCGTGATCGGCCTCAACGACTCGGGCGGCGCCCGCATCCAGGAAGGCGTGGCCTCCCTGGGCGGCTATGCCGATGTGTTCCAGAAGAACGTGCTGGCCAGCGGCGTGGTGCCGCAGATCTCCATGATCATGGGCCCCTGCGCGGGCGGCGCCGTGTATTCGCCGGCCATGACGGACTTCATCTTCATGGTCAAGGACAGCAGCTACATGTTCGTCACCGGCCCCGAAGTGGTGAAGACCGTGACGCACGAGGAGGTCACGGCCGAGGAGCTGGGCGGCGCCATCACCCACACCACGCGCAGCGGCGTGGCCGACATGGCCTTCGACAACGACGTGGAGGCGCTGATGATGCTGCGCCGCCTCTACAACTACCTGCCGCTGAACAACCGCGAGAAGGCGCCCGTGCGCTACACCTCGGACCCCGTGGACCGCGCCGACAAGTCGCTGGACACCCTGGTGCCCGACAACGCCAACAAGCCCTACGACATGAAGGAGCTGATCCTCAAGACCGTGGACGACGGCGACTTCTTCGAGCTGCAGCCCGACTACGCCAAGAACATCATCACCGGCTTTGCGCGCATGGACGGGCAGACCGTGGGCGTCGTCGCCAACCAGCCCCTGGTGCTGGCCGGCTGCCTGGACATCAAGAGCTCCATCAAGGCCGCGCGCTTCGTGCGTTTCTGCGATGCCTTCAACATCCCCGTGGTCACCTTCGTGGACGTGCCCGGCTTCATGCCCGGCACCAGCCAGGAGTACGGGGGCATCATCAAGCACGGCGCCAAGCTGCTGTACGCCTACGCCGAGGCCACGGTGCCGAAAATCACCGTCATCACGCGCAAGGCCTACGGCGGCGCCTATGACGTGATGGCCTCCAAGCACCTGCGCGGCGACGTCAACCTGGCCTGGCCCCATGCCGAGATCGCCGTGATGGGCGCCAAGGGCGCCGTGGAGATCATCTTCCGCGAGGACAAGAACGACCCCGCCAAGCTGGCAGCGCGCGAGGCCGAGTACAAGACCCGCTTCGCCAACCCCTTCGTGGCAGGCGCGCGCGGCTTCATCGACGATGTGATCCAGCCGCATGAGACGCGCAAGCGCATCTGCCGCTCGCTGCAGATGCTCAAGAACAAGCAGCTGGAAAATCCGTGGCGCAAGCATGGAAACATCCCCTTGTGAAGCACCCCCTGAGCGGCTCCGCCGCTTCCCCCTCTCTAACTCGCTTCGCGAGACACCCTCGGTGCGGGGCGGCGCGGCCGGCCTAGGCCCTTCCTCGGTGTCCCTCGCTTTGGTCGCGCCGGTTACTGACAGTGCTGGCGAAGCGCAAAACAGGGACAGCGAAGCTGACGACAGCTCCGGTTCCCATGATTTAGTTCCAAGAATGGGCTAAGAAGATGTTCAATAAGATCCTGATTGCCAACCGCGGCGAGATTGCCTGCCGTGTCATCGCCACCGCCCGCAAAATGGGCATACAGACCGTGGCGGTGTACTCCGATGCGGACCGCGAGGCACGCCACGTCAAGCTGGCCGACGAGGCCGTGCACATCGGCGCCGCGCCCAGCCGCGAGTCCTACCTGCAGGCCGACCGCATCATTGCCGCGTGCAAGCAGACCGGCGCCCAGGCCGTGCACCCGGGCTACGGCTTCCTGTCCGAGAACGAGGCCTTCGCCCGGCGCGTGGAGGAAGAGGGCATCACCTTCATCGGCCCCAAGCACGCGGCCATTGCGGCCATGGGCGACAAGATCGCCTCCAAGAAGCTGGCCGACAAGGCCGGCGTGAGCACCATCCCCGGCTACAACGACCCCATTGCCGGCCCCGAGGCCGCCGTGGAAATCGCCAAGGGCATCGGCTACCCCGTGATGATCAAGGCCAGCGCCGGCGGCGGCGGCAAGGGCCTGCGCGTGGCCTACAACGACAAGGAAGCCTTCGAGGGCTTTGCCAGCTGCCAGAACGAGGCACGCAACAGCTTTGGCGACGACCGCATCTTCATCGAGAAGTTCGTGCAGGAGCCGCGCCACATCGAGATCCAGGTGCTGGGCGACGGCCACGGCAACGTGATCTACCTGAACGAGCGCGAATGCTCCATCCAGCGCCGGCACCAGAAGGTGATCGAAGAGGCGCCGTCCCCCTTCATCAGCGACGCCACGCGCCGCGCCATGGGAGAGCAGGCCGTGGCCCTGGCCAAGGCCGTGGGCTACCAGAGCGCGGGCACGGTGGAGTTCGTGGTCGGCAAGGACCAGGATTTCTACTTCCTGGAAATGAACACCCGCCTGCAGGTGGAGCACCCGGTGACCGAGTGCATCACCGGCCTGGACCTGGTCGAGCAGATGATCCGCGTGGCCGCTGGCGAGAAGCTGGCCATCGCGCAGGAAGACGTCAAGCGCAATGGCTGGGCCATCGAGTGCCGCATCAACGCCGAGGACCCGTTCCGAAACTTCCTGCCCTCCACGGGCCGCCTGGTGCGCTTTGCGCCGCCCGAGCAGACCATGTGGCAGGCCGACACCGGCCACCTGCACGGCGTGCGCGTGGATACGGGCGTCTATGAGGGCGGCGAAATTCCGATGTTCTACGACTCGATGATCGCCAAGCTCATCGTGCACGGCAGCGACCGCAACGACGCCATCGCCAAGATGCGCGAGGCGCTCAATGCCTTCGTGATCCGGGGCATCAGCTCCAACATCCCGTTCCAGGCCGCGCTGCTGGCCCATCCCAAGTTCAAGAGCGGCGACTTCAACACCGGCTTCATCGCCGAGCACTACTCCCACGGCTTCCACGCCGAGGACGTGCCCCACGGCGACCCGGACTTCCTGGTCGCCCTGGCCGGCCACATGAACCGCCGCTACCGCGCGCGCGCCGCCACCATCAGCGGCCAGATGCGGGGGCACGAGCTCAAGGTCTCGGCCGACTACTGCGTGGTCGTGCTGGGCGCCGAAGGCCAGCACCAGTACCGCGCCGTGCAGGTCTCGGACTTCGACGCCGAAAGCCGCGCCAGCACGGTCACGGTGGATGGCAAGCCCTACACCTTCCGCAGCGAAACCCCCATGCGTGCCATGTGCGTGCAGGGCAGCTGCAACGGCAAGCCCTTCACGGCCCAGGTCGAGCGCGGCACGGCCAGGAACCCGCTGGCCCTGCGCGTCATCCACAACGGCACGCAGATCGACGCCCTGGTGCTCTCGCCGCGCGGCGGCGAACTGCACCGCCTCATGCCCTACAAGGCGCCGCCGGACCTGTCCAGGTTCCTGCTGTCGCCCATGCCGGGTCTGCTGGTGGACGTGGCCGTGCAGCCGGGCCAGAAGGTGCAGGCCGGCGAGAAGCTGGCGGTGATCGAGGCGATGAAGATGGAGAACATCCTGTTCGCGTCCCAGGACGGCGTGGTCGGCAAGATCAGTGCCAGCAAGGGCGATTCGCTGGCCGTGGACGATGTGATCCTGGAATTCGAGTGATTCCTGCGCGTAACCTCTTTCCCGGCGCCGGGATCAATGCCCCTGACGCAGCCAGTTTTCGATCCTGAGCCCGGGAATGCGTTCGAAATGCCGCACATTGTCTGTGACCAGGATCGCGTCCAGGGCCAGCGCATGTGCGGCGATCATTTCGTCGAAGTCTCCAATCGGCGAGCCCTGGGCACGCAGATAAGCACGCAGCTGACCATGCTGGTTGGCCGCCCTGGCGTCCCAGGGCAGGATGGCGGTGATGTGCTGGAACGCCTCCACGATCCGTGCCAGCCGTACCGCCTCGGGCCGCCGGGCAATTCCATAGCGCAGCTCGGAACAGGTCACTGCACCTACGCACCACTGCCCTGGTGCGAGGGCTTGCAAGCGCGCATCAAACAAGGGATTGCCCCGGATGGCTTCGCTGGCGGCATTGGTGTCCAGCATGTACAGCATCATTCCTCCCACCCTTGGAAGGGATCGCGTTGCTCGCTGCCCTGTTGGCGCGCGGGGAGGGCCGACTCGGCCGCATGCCCCAGCTGGTGGCGCAGCCGCATGAATTCACTCCAGTCCGCGCGAGGAATGGTCGAAAGAATGACGTCTCCGGTGTTTTCATCGCGGCGGATATACACCTCGGCTCGATCTTCGAAGCGAAACTCGGCAGGCAGCTTTACGGCTTGAACGCCATCAGTGGCGAAAAGTTGGGCGGTAACGGGTGGCATGGCGCGCTCCTCATGGTGCTGGCGGAAAGATCCATCTTCCTATATTGACCGGATATGGACCTGTCTGTTCAGATCCGGCCTTGAACCCGACGGCGCTGTCGCACGGCCGGCCCATACCTTGACCCAGCGCTGCTGCGTTGTTGGCGCCACAGGCAAGCTGCGTTGCGCAATAAATTTTTGCTAAATCCGAGGCGCTCGCTTTAGAATTTGTAAAAATATGTGTCACTCTCCAGGACCGGCATGAACCTCAATTCCAAGGCAGCTCAAAGAGAGATCGACGAGCGCACCAACCTCACCAGCAACAACAAGTTCGAGCTGCTGCTGTTCCGGCTGGGCAGCGACTCCGGCCTGGGCCAGTCCGAGCTGTTCGGTATCAATGTGTTCAAGGTCCGCGAAATCGTGGCCATGCCGCACATCACGCCCATCGCGGGGGGCACGGCCCATTCGCTGGGTGTGGCAAACCTGCGCGGGCAGGTGATCCCGGTGCTGAATCTTCCCGCCATCATGGGCTGTAAGCCCCAGACCGGCCTGAACATCATGCTGGTCACCGAATATGCGCGCACCACCCAGGCATTCGCGGTGGAGTCCGTCGAGGACATCGTGCGCCTGGACTGGAAGCAGGTGCTGTCGGCCGAGGCCAGCGGCACCGGCGGCAAGCTGGTCACCAGCATCGCCCGCCTGGATGGCGACACCGACAACTCGCGCCTGGCCCAGGTGCTGGATGTGGAGGCCATCCTGCAATTGGTGTCTCCCACCGACGCCCAGGAAATCACGCCGGAAAAAGTGGGCGCCAGGCTCAAGCTCAAGCCCGGCGCCATCGTGCTGGCCGCCGATGATTCCTTCGTGGCGCGCTCGCTGATCGAGAAGGAGCTCAAGGTCCTGCAGGCACCGTATGAAATGCTCAAGTCCGGCAAGGAGGCCTGGGACCGCCTCAACGCCATTGCCGACAGCGCCCAGGCAGAGGGCCTGACGGTGGCCGACAAGGTCGCCCTGGTGCTGACCGACCTGGAGATGCCCGAGATGGACGGCTTCACGCTCACCCGCCACATCAAGCAGGACGCGCGCTTCCATTCCATTCCCGTGCTCATCCATTCCTCGCTGTCCGGATCGGCCAACGAAGACCATGTGCGCAGCGTTGGCGCGGACGGCTACGTGGCCAAGTTCTCGGCAGAGGATCTGGCCGAGACCCTGCGCCGCCTGCTGCCGGGCTGATGGCCACGGAGGAGGGCGCACAAAGCCCTCTTCGCTTCAACTGCTCTGCCGCACCACCAGTTCGTAGCCCAGATCCACGCTGGGCGGCTCCACGGCCTCGCCCCGCATCAGCTGCAGCAGCATGCGCGCACCTTCGGTGCCGATATGGCCGCGCGGCGTGCGGATGGTGGTCAGCGGCGGCACCATCTGGTCGCTGCCGGGCAGGTCGTTGAAGCCTGCGATGGCGATCTGCTCGGGCACGCGTATCCCCCGGCGCAGAGCCTCCAGCAGTGCCCCCTGGGCGATGTCGTCGTTGCAGAAGAACAGGGCATCGACGGCAGGGTCCAGGCGCAGGGCCGCGTCCAGCAGCTCGGCGCCCAGCGCCATCGACGTGGGGCGGGGCCAGAGCAGTTCCAGGGCGGGGTCATGCAGGCCCGCCGCCTGCAGGGCATGGCGGTAGCCCGCGGCGCGCTGCATCACGCGGGCATCGAGCTGGCCTGCGCAAAAGGCAATGCGCCTGTGTCCGCGCTCCATCAAGTGCCGCGTGATGGCGGCTCCGGCCTCGGCCTGCGAAAAGCCCACGCTGGGCGCACCAGGCTCGCCGCCCAGTTCCATCAGGTGCACGCAGGGGACCTTGCTGGCCTGTACCAGTTCACGCGCAGCGGGGCTGCGGTCAAAACCCGTGAGCAGCAGGCCGGCCGGGCGCATGGGCAGGTAGGTGCGCAGCAGCTGTTCTTCTTCGGCCCGGTCGTAGTGGGTCACGCCGATCAGCGCGTGGTAGCCCGCAGAGAACAGCACCTTGTGAACCGCCTCGATCAGGTCCACGAACAGGGTGTTGGACAGCATGGGCACCAGCACCAGCACCTGGGCGCTTTTCTGCGAGGCCAGGGCGCGAGCGGCGGGGTCGGGCACGTAGCCCATCTGCGCGGCGGCCGTGCGGATTTTCTCGACCAGGGCCGGGTCCACGCGGCGCTCGCCGCGCAGGGCGCGCGAGACCGTCATGGGGCTGACGCCAGCGGCCTGTGCCACATCGCTGAGCGTGATGCGCCCGCTGGCCCGCGAGGAGCGTGCGCGTCCCGTGGCGGGCAGGGCCGGGCCGGAAACATCGGCGGAGGGCGATTCTGGGGAGGCAGGCGGAATCTGACGGGCCAAGGGATTGTCCTAGGTCGGGGGCGGGAGGGTTGAAGATTATGATAGCGCTATCCCAATCATTCGAAGGCCCTTGCTCCTGCGTGTAAACCCGGACGAAGGCCTCTGAAGCACAACGAAATCCAAGGCAGACCCTGGTCTGCCAATTTTTGCAAGAACATGGATAGCGCTATCCCAACAACCACCGCGGCGGCCCCCGCAGACACCCACCCACGGGCGCTGGTCGTCATGGGCGTTTCCGGCTGCGGCAAGTCCAGCGTGGGGCAGGCCCTGGCCGATGCCCTGGGCTGGACCCTGCACGAGGGCGATGCCCACCATGCCGAGGAAAGCATCCGCAAGATGCAGGCCGGCATCCCCCTGACCGACGACGACCGCAGCGGCTGGCTGGACCGGCTGGCCCAGCTGCTGGCCCAGGCCATGCCGGGGCAGGGCGTGGTGCTGACCTGCTCGGCCCTCAAGCGCAAGTATCGCGACCGGCTGCGTGCCGCCGGCCCGGCCGGTGCCGTGGGCTTCGTGTTCCTGGACCTGAACTACGACACGGCGCTGCAGCGCGTGCAGGAGCGCGCCGGCCACTTCTTCTCGCCCGAGCTGGTGGCCAACCAGTTCGCCACGCTGGAACGCCCTGATGGCGAATGCGCCGTGCTGTCCGTGGACGCCACGCTGCCGCTGACCGACATCGTGCACCGCGCCCAAAGTTGGCAGGTGCTGCCCGCGGCGCAGGCCGACACCTTCTCCCAAAACCCATAACGCCAGGAGACAAGCCCCATGCAATCCGATTCCCCCGCAGTCCGGCCCAAGCCGCGCCTGCAGCACTTTGCCGAGGTGCTGATGGTGCTGGCCCTGGCCGGCATGGTCATTGCCGTGTTCGTCAACGTGGTGCTGCGCTATGTGTTCCACACCAGCATCGTTTCCTATGAGGAAATCTCGCGCCTGCTCTTCGTCTGGCTGGTGGCCATTGGCGCCATCGTGGCCGCTTTCGAGGGCAGCCACCTGGGCTTCGACCTCGTGACATCCCGCGTGGGGCCTGGCGCGCGCAAGGTGCTGTTCTGGGTGTCGCAGGCACTGGTCCTGGTCTGCATGGGCCTGCTGCTGTGGGGCTCCTGGGCCCAGGTGGAGGCCGGACTGAACAGCTACAGCACGGTGCTGGGCTACCCGCTGGCCCTGGGCGCCGCGGCCACCCTGGTGCTGGCCGTGGGCCTGCTGGTGGTGACGCTGCGCGACCTGCGCCGTGGCGCGCCGGCAGAAAACCATGCCGAAACGACGGTCGAGTAAGGAGTACGCACCATGGTTGTGACCCTGATCTTTCTGGCCGTGCTGATTGGCGGCATGGTGATCGGCATGCCCATCGCCCAGGCGCTGGTGCTGACCGGCGTGGCGCTGATGTGGCATCTGGACTTCTTCGACTCGCAGCTGCTTGCGCAGAACCTGCAGGCCGGCTTCGACAACTTCCCGCTGCTGGCCGTGCCCTTCTTCATCCTGGCCGGCGAGCTGATGAATGCAGGCGGCCTGTCGCGCCGCATCATCGACCTGGCGCGGGCCTATGTGGGCCATATCCGTGGCGGCCTGGGCTATGTGGCCATTGGCGCGGCGGTGCTGCTGGCGTCCATGAGCGGCTCGGCCATTGCCGATACCGCCGCCTTGGCCACCATCCTGCTGCCCATGATGCGCGACCAGAAGTATCCCGACAGCTACAGCGCGGGCCTGCTGGCCTCGGGCGGCATCATTGCGCCCATCATTCCGCCGTCCATGCCCTTCGTGATCTACGGCGTGACGACCAACACCTCGATCAGCAAGCTGTTCCTGTCGGGCGTGGTGCCGGGCCTGATCATGGGCGTGTTCCTGATCTTTGCCTGGTGGTCCATCGCCCGCAAGTACGACCTGTCGCGCGGCGAGCGCATGGCCTGGGGCCCGCGTCTGAAGGCACTGGCCAAGAGCTTCTGGGCCATGATGATGCCGGTCATCATCCTGGGCGGCCTCAAGGGCGGCGTGTTCACGCCCACCGAGGCGGCCGTGGTCGCAGCCGTCTACGCGCTGTTCGTGTCCATGGTGATCTACCGCGAGATGACATGGACCCGGCTCTACGCCGTGTTCCTGGCCGCCGCCAAGACCACGGCCGTGGTCATGTTCCTGTGCGGCGCCGCCACTGTGACGGCCTACATGATCACCCTGGCGGACCTGCCCAACATGCTGGCCGACAGCTTCTCGGGCCTGCTGGGCAGTCCCGTGCTGTTCATGGCCACGATGATGCTGTTCCTGCTGGTGGTGGGCACGGCCATGGACCTGACGCCAACCATCCTGATCTTCGGCCCCGTGTGCGCGCCGCTGGCCGTCAAGGCCGGCATCGATCCCATCTACTTCGGCTTCATGTTCATCTATGTGGGCTGCATCGGCCTGATCACGCCGCCCGTGGGAACGGTGCAGAACGTGGTCGCCGGCGTGGGCCGGCTGCGCATGGAGACCGTGATCAAGGGCACGAACCCGTTCCTGATGGTCTATGTGCTGCTTGCCGTGCTTTTCGTGATTTTTCCGCAAATCATCCTGGCCCCTCTGCGCTGGATGCATTGATCCCTCACTACAACCCAAGGAGATGAACATGCGTATTCCCTTTGCACTCGCCGGCCTGATGGCCGCCGTCACCACGCTGGCCGCCACGGGCCAGGCCATGGCCCAGGACTTCAAGCCGCGCATCGTGCGCTTCGGCTATGGCCTGGTCGATGAGTCCAACCAGGGCCGCGCGGCGCGCTTCTTTGCCAAGGAGGTCGAGAAGGCCACGGGCGGCAAGATGAAGGTGCGTGCCATCGGCAATGCCTCGCTGGGCTCGGACACGCAGATGCAGCAGGCGCTGATCGGCGGCGCACAGGAGATGATGGTCGGCTCCACAGCCACCCTGGTGGGCCTGTCGCCCGAGATGGCCGTCTGGGACACGCCCTTCCTGTTCAGCAATGTCAAGGAAGCCGACGCCGTGCTGGACGGCCCCGTGGGCGAGAAGGTCAAGGCCACGCTGGAGCCCAAGGGCATGGTGGGCCTGGTCTATTGGGAAAACGGTTTCCGCAACCTCACCAACAACAAGCGCCCCATCGCCAAGATGGAAGACCTGGCCGACGTGAAGCTGCGCGTGATGCAGAACAACGTCTTCCTGGACAGTTTCAAGGCCCTGGGCGCCAATGCCGTGCCGCTGCCGTTCTCCGAGCTGTTCACGGCGCTGGAGACCCGTGCCGTCGATGGTCAGGAAAACCCCTTCAACACCGTGCTGTCCAGCAAGTTCTATGAAGTGCAGAAGTACCTCACGGTGTCCAACCACGTCTACAGCCCCTGGATCGTCACCGTCAGCAAGAAGTGGTGGGACACGCTGAGCCCGGCCGAGAAGAAGGTGCTGCAGGATGCCGCCGTCAAGAGCCGCGAGTTCGAACGCAAGGACACGCGCGAGGAAGCCGCCAAGGCCCTGGCCGACATCAAGGCCAAGGGCATGCAGGTCAACGAGCTGCCCGCCGCAGAAGCCAGCCGCATGCGCGACAAGCTCGCGGCGGTGAATGCCGGCATTGCCAAGACCGTGGGCCAGGGCACGTGGGACGAGGTGCAGGCCGCCGTCAAGCAGGCGCGTGCAGTGAAGTAAGCTTCGGAGCAGGGCCGGACGCACCTGGGAGGGATGCCCCGGCCGACATTTCCCATAAAGACAACGCGACAGAGAGAAAACGCGCACCAGCGCATCCGCAGGAACCCCGCATGAGCACCATCCACCCCATCGTCGAGCAGGTCACGCGCCGCATCCGCGAGCGCAGTGCCCAATCACGCGCCGCCTACCTGGAGCAGGTGGACGCCATGGCCGCGCGCCCGCCCGGCGCCCAGTCCATGGGCTGCGCCAATGTGGCCCATGCCTTTGCGGGCATTCCAGGCGGCGACCGCATACGCATCGTGGAAGAGAAGGCGCCCAACGTCGCCATCGTCACCGCGTACAACGACGTGCTCTCGGCCCATGCGCCGCTGGCACGCTATCCCGACATCCTCAAGGACGAGGCGCGCAAGCTCGGCGCCACGGCGCAGGTCGCCGGCGGCGTGCCGGCCATGTGCGACGGCGTGACCCAGGGCGCGCCCGGCATGGAACTGAGCCTGTTCAGCCGGGATGCCATTGCCATGGGCACGGCCATCGCGCTCTCGCACGACGTGTTCGACGCCGCGCTGATGCTGGGCATTTGCGACAAGATCGTGCCGGGCCTGCTGATCGGGGCCCTGCATTTCGGCCATCTGCCCACGGTGTTCGTGCCGGCCGGCCCCATGACCTCGGGCCTGTCCAATGGCGACAAGGCCAAGGTGCGCGAGCAGGCCGCGCAGGGCCTGGTGGGCCGCAAGGAACTGCTGGCCGCCGAAACGGCGGCCTACCACGGCGAAGGCACCTGCACCTTCTACGGCACGGCCAACAGCAACCAGATGCTGCTGGAGGCCATGGGATTGCATGTGCCGGGCACGGCCTTCATCAACCCGGCCGAAGGCGAACGCGAACTGCTCACGCGCGAGGCCATGCGCAGCGCGCTGGCCATCACCAAGAACCGCCGCTTCGCGCCCATTGGCCATGTGGTGGACGAGCGCTGCATCGTCAACGCCATGGTGGCCCTGCTGGCCACGGGCGGATCGACCAACCACCTGATCCATTGGGTGGCCGTAGCGCGTGCGGCAGGAATCGTCATCGACTGGAATGATTTTTCGGAACTCTCGGGCGTGGTGCCGCTGCTGGCCCGCGTCTATCCCAACGGCAGCGCCGACGTGAACCAGTTCCAGGCGGCAGGCGGGCCGGGCTATGTGATCGGCCAGCTGCTGAAGGCCGGCCTCATGCATGGCGATGTGCTCACCGTGCGGCCCGAGGGCCTGCAGGAATTTGCGCGCATTCCCGCCGTGGACGACGGCCATCTCGTCTGGCACGAGGCCGAAGTCTCCGGCGACCTGTCCGTGCTGCGCCCGGCCGATGCGCCTTTCAGCGCCACGGGCGGGCTCAAGCTGCTGTCCGGCAACCTGGGGCGCAGCGTGATCAAGGTCAGCGCCGTGCCCGAGGACCGCCATGTGGTCGAGGCGCCCGCGCGCGTCTTCGACTCGCAGGAAGCACTGCAGCAGGCCTTCAAGGCCGGCGAGCTGGACCGCGATGTCATCTGCGTGGTGCGCTGGCAGGGTCCGCGCGCCAACGGCATGCCCGAACTGCACAAGCTCACCCCACCGCTGGCCGTGCTGCAGGGCAAGGGCTACAAGGTGGCCCTGGTCACGGACGGCCGCATGAGCGGCGCCTCGGGCAAGGTGCCCGCCGCCATCCATGTCTCGCCCGAGGCCTGCGTGGGCGGACCGCTGGCGCGCCTGCAAGACGGCGACCTGGTACGCCTGGACGCCGTGGCCGGCACCCTGGCCGTGCTGGTCGATGACACCGAATGGCAGCAGCGGCCCCTGGCCACCATGCCGCAGGCACTGCGCCAGGCCAACGGCCGGGGCTTTGGCCGCGAACTGTTTGCCGGATTCCGGCGCCACGCGCTCAGCGCAGAAGAGGGAGCTTGCACATGGATCAACGACTGACGGCACTGGCCATCATGCAGGACGCGCCGGTCATCCCGGTCATCGTCCTGAACAACGTCGCACATGCCGTGCCCATGGCCCAGGCCCTGGTCGCGGGCGGCATCCGCATACTGGAAGTCACGCTGCGTACGCCCGAGGGCCTGGCCAGCATCGAAGCCATTGCACGTGCCGTGCCCGAGGCCATCGTGGGTGCCGGCACCGTGCGCAGCGCCGCCGATGCCCGTACCGCCGCCAGCGCCGGTGCGCGCTTTGCCGTGAGCCCCGGCTACACCAGCGCACTGGGCCAGGCCTGCCAGGCCCTGCAGCTGCCGCTGCTGCCCGGCGTGGCCACCAGCGGCGAAATCATGGCCGCCCAGGACGACGGCTTCAACGAGCTGAAATTCTTCCCCGCCGTACAGGCGGGCGGCACGGCCATGCTCAAGGCCTGGCAAGGCCCGTTCGGCGACGTGCGGTTCTGCCCCACGGGCGGCGTGTCTCCAGACAATGCGGCGCAATTCCTGGCGCTGTCCAACGTGGTCTGCGTGGGTGGCTCCTGGCTGGTGCCTGCCGATGCGCTGGAGCAGGGTGACTGGAAGCGGATCACCGCACTGGCCGGAGCAGCCAAAAGCCTGCGCAGCGCCTGAGTCGCCATTGCCCCGGAACCAGCGGCCCCCAAGGGGCCGCTTTTGTTTGTCTGGGCCATCGATTGGGGATGGGGACTTGAATCCATTGAAAATTATGCGTATTGCGGCAATGTTTGCGCAAAATGCAAAGTCAAGGTGCGAGGAAATGAGGGATTGATTTCATAACACAACGTTACAATCATTGCTTATCCTTCAAACAGCCTTTTGACAAGACGATATCAATAGGCTGTCTTGAAGCATTCGCATATGCACAAGAATAATTGCCGCCTGAAGTTTCCGCCGCAATCATTCCTTACCGACCAAGAAAAATGCAATTGCCGTTGCAGGGCCTGAAAATAAAAATTGGCACTGGCGCCTCGCGGCGCCAGTGCCAATTTTTATTGGTCGAGCATCGAGCATCGAGCATCGAGCATCGAGCATCGAGCATCGAGCATCGAGCATC
>NZ_JACVUR010000032.1:0-75006 GCF_016516495.1 Delftia sp. S65 | reverse complement strand
CAGTGACCTGCCAGTGACCTGCCAGTGACCTGCCAGTGACCTGCCAGTGACCTGCCAGTGACACGCTGGCTGCATTGCGGCTGCGCAGGCGCCCGTGCCGATCCTGCGTGGCCGCCCGCCCCCGGCTGCGCTCACTCGGCTCTGGCCCCCGACACCCGCACCTGCTCGGCCGCCACGGGCATCTGCTCGCGCACGAAGCGCCAGAACGCGTCCACGTCCATGGGCTTGACGGGCAGCGAGCCCTGTTCGATGAACTGCTTTTGCACCTCGGGATTGCGCAGCGCCGTGGCCAATGCGCCGTTCAGGCGCTCCAGCGCCGCACGCGGCGTGCCGGCCGGGGCAACCAGGCCGTACCAGGAGTCGGTGTAGAAGCCCTTGACGCCTGCTTCCTCGAACGTTGGCACATCGGGCAGGGCCGGCAGGCGCTGGCGCGAGGCCACGGCCAGGGCGCGCAGCTTGCCTGAACGGATGAAGGGGATGGCGCCCGTGGTGAGCACGAAGTCCACGCGGCCCGCCATCAGGTCGGTCATGGCCGGGGCCGTGCCCTTGTAGGGGATGTGGGTGACATCCACGCCCGTGAGCTGCTTGAAGCTGGCGCCGGCCAGGTGCTGGCTGGAGCCCACGCCGCCCGAGCCGTAGTTGAGCTGGCCCGGCTTGGCGCGCGCCGCCTCCAGCAGATCGTTGACCGAGCGCAGCGGCGAGGCCACGGGCACCAGCAGCACGCTGGGCGAGGTGGTGATCATGCCGATGGGCGCGAAGTCCTTGAGCGGGTCGTGGTTGAGCTTGGCGTAGAGCGCGGAGTTCAGGCCGTGCGAGGCCACGGTGGCCAGCATGATGGTGTTGCCATCGGGCCTTGCGCGGGCCGCCGCGTCGCTGCCCAGGTTGCCGCCCGCGCCGGCCCGGTTGTCGATGGTGATGGGCTGGCCCAGGGCCTCGCTCATGCGCGTGGCCGCCAGCCGCGCCACGTTGTCGGAGGGGCCGCCCGCAGGCCAGCCCACGATGAGGGTGATGGGGCCTTGCGCCAGCGCGGGCACGGCCAGCGTGCACAGGGTGAGCGCAGCCAGGCTGCGGCGCGACAGAGGGGTCATGGCAGTCGTCCTTGTCCATTCAAAGGTTTGCATGGCCAGGTCCTTCAGGGCTTGCCGTCCTGCCAGGGCATTTCGGTCCAGAGCTTGCGAAAGCCGGCCTCGGTGCGCTCCAGTTCGGCCGCGTAGGCGGGCGGCGCCAGGTAGCGCAGCGGCGCGTACATGGCCTCGGCCTGCTGCCTGAACTGCGGGTCGGCCGCGATGGCGGCCACGGCATCGACCAGTTTTTTGCGCACGCCTTCGGGCAAGCCCTTGGGCGCGGCCAGGCCGCGCAGGGAGGCCAGCTCGATATCGATGCCCTGCTCCTTGAACGTAGGCACCTGCGGCGCCAGCGAGCTGCGCGCGGCCGACATCTGACCCAGCAGGCGGATGGGAGTGCCGCCCTTCTGGTAGGCCAGCACCTCGCCCACGTTGATGGCGCCAATGGTGATCTGCTGGCCCGTGGCTGCGGCGCGCACCTCGCCCGCGCCCTTGTAGGGCACATGGGTGAGCTGCGTGCCGGTGGCCTTGGCGAACAGCAGCATGGCCAGGTGGTCGTCCGAGCCCGTGCCCGTGGTGCCCACGGTCACGGCGCCAGGGTTGGCCCGGGCGTAGGCGGCCAGGCCGGCCAGCGTGGTGATGGCGTTGCTGTTGTGGATGGCAAAGCCCCCCGGGTCGTCCACCAGGTTGCCCAGCAGGTCGTACTGGCTCCAGTGAAAGCTGCTCTTGCGCTCGATGGGAATGGTCAGCACGTTGGGCGTGTTGATGAAGCCGATGGTGTAGCCGTCCGGCTTGGCCCGCGCCAGTTCGCCAAAGCCGATGCCGCCGCCCGCGCCGGGGCGGTTGAGCACGACCACGCTGCCGCCCAGCTTCTTTTCCAGATGGCGGGCCAGCAGCCGCGCCACCAGGTCGGTGCCGCCGCCGGGCCCGTAGGCCACGATCATCTCGATGTTGCGCGAGGGATAGGGGGCCTCGCCCTGAGCCTGGGCCTGGGTCTGAGCCTGGGCCAGGGCCGGCAGCGCCATGCAGGCGGCGGCCAGGCCTGCGCACAATGCGCGCCTTGCTTGCTGTGTCATCTTTGTCTCCTGGGTCGCCTCTTGCAGTGGTCTGAGAGGCTTTTTAGTCATGGTGAAGGAAGCGGCTAACGGGACGGGGAAAAGGACAGGGAACGGGACGGGTCCAAGGCCCTGGCGATGCGCTCGCGCGCATGCGGCCAGACCTCGGGATTGACCAAGCGCGCGGGCCGCTGGCCATTGGCCAGCAACTGCACGATCTGGGTGGCGGCCAGCTCGGCGTTGTTGCGCCGGGCCTCGTGCGTGACACCGGCGGTGTGGAAGGTGGCCACCACCTGGGGCAGGGCCAGCAGCGGATGGGAGGCGGGTGGCGGCTCCTGGTCCCAGACATCGAGCCCGGCGCCGGCCAGGTGGCCGCTGGCCAGGGCGGCGTGCAGGGCGGCCTCGTCATGGATACCGCCGCGCGCCGTGCTCACGAAGATGGCGCCCGGCTTCATGGCCGCAAAGGCAGCGGCGTCCATCAGCCCCAGCGTGGAGGCATCGCGCGGGCAGTGCAGGGAGACGATGTCCGCGCGCTGCAGCAGTTCGTCGAAGCCCAGGGCCTCGGCCCCGCGCGCCGCCAGGCCGGCCGCGTCATAGGCCGGGTCGCAGCCGATCACCTGCATGCCGAAGGCCCGGCCCAGGGCCGCGACGCGGCTGCCGGCCTCGCCCACGCCCACCAGGCCCAGGGTGCGGCCGCGCAGCTCGTGGCCCATGACGTCTTCCCGGCTGAAGCCCCGCCCCGGGGCGCGCAGCAGGCGGTCGGATTCGTTGATGCGGCGCAGCACGGACAGCATCAGGCCGATGGCCATCTCGGCCACCGAATCCGCATTGCCGCCCGACTGGTTCATCACGGCCACGCCGGCGCGCGTGCAGGCCTCGATATCGACGGTGTCGCAGCCCGACCCGCTGGAGGACACGGCCAGCAGATCGGGGCAGCGCGCCAGCAGGTCCGCCGTGGCGAACCAGTGGCGCGGCAGCTCGTCCTTGGCGGCCGTGATCTGGTAGACCTGTGCGCCGGCCAGGGCCTGCCAGGCGGCGGCATCGTCGCCCTCGCGCCGGCAGGTGATCAGTTGCACGCCAGGTGCGGCCGAGACGATGCGGTCGAAGGCCGCATCCAGCCAGTAGTCGAAACGGACAACGCGGCAGTCCATCACAGCACCCCCTTGGCGGCCAGCGTGCGCGCCACCCAGGAACGGTCGGCACGGCCTGCGGCAATGGCGGCGAGCACGTCGGCCTCGTCGCGCTGTATGGCCTCCACGCGGTCGGCAATGGCGGCGGCCTCGGCGGCGGGCACGGCCAGCAGGCCGTCGCCATCGCCCAGCACCAGGTCGCCCGGGTGGACGACCATGCCGTCGATGCTCACGGGCACATGCAGCTCGCCGGGGCCGTCCTTGTAGGGGCCACGGTGCGAGACGCCGCGCGCATACACGGGCAGGCCGTGCTGGCCGATGGTGTCGCTGTCGCGGATCAGCCCGTCGATGACGATGCCGGCCGCGCCGCGCGCCATCATCAGCGCCAGCATGATCTCGCCAATGATGGCGTTGGGCCCGGCGCCGCCCGCGTCCACCACGATCACGTCGCCGGGGCCGCAGATGTCGATGGCCTGGTGCACCATCAGGTTGTCGCCGGGCCGCGTGCGCACGGTCAGCGCACGGCCCACCAGCGGCCCCTGGCGGCGATGGAAGGGCCGCAGCGCCGAGGTGCCCGTGGTGCGGCTCATGGCGTCGCTGACATTGGCGACCGGAAAGCCGCGGTAGCGCTGCAGCAGCGCATCGCCAAGGGCGGCCTCGGGCCGGGCGTGGATATGGAATCCGGGAATCTTGCTCACTGCTGTGTCTCCGTCTGTGTCTGTGTCTGTTGTCTGTGCCGATACCGTTGTCTTGCCGCTCAGAACGCATCCCAGGCCTGCGCGTGGCGCACGCAGGCCGGCGTGACCTGGTCCAGGCGCGTGGCGCCCAGCATGGCCATGTCGCGCAGCACCTCCTCGCGCAGCAGGGCCATGGCGTGGGCCACGCCCGCCGGCCCGGCCACCGAGGCCGCGTAGTTGAAGGGCCGGCCCACGAACACGCAGCGCGCGCCCAGGGCCAGGGCCTTGAGCACATCGGTGCCCCGGCGCACGCCGCTGTCCAGCATCACCGGCAGGCCGGGCACGGCGCGCACGATGCCGGGCAGCACGCGCAGCGGTGCCACGGCGCCATCGAGCTGGCGCCCGCCGTGGTTGGAGACGATGAGGCCGTCGGCCCCGTGATCGCGCGCCAGCACGGCGTCTGCAGCCGAAAGAATGCCCTTGACCACGAGCTGCCCCTGCCAGCGCTGGCGGATGGCGGCCAGATGCGGCCAGGCCAGGTGGGAGCGGTCCGAGAAATCGCGCATCACGCTGGCCGACAGGATGGGCGCGCCCCGGTGCGCATAGTTGTTCTCGAAATGCGGCATGCCGTGGCGCCACAGGGTCTTGAGAAAGCTGCCGAACAGCCAGCGCGGGTGGCTGATGCCCTGCCAGGCCAGGCCCGGCCCGGGCCGCAGCGGCGTGGAGAAACCGGCGCGCACATTGTTCTCGCGGTTGGCGGCCACGGGCGTGTCTACGGTGATCACCAGGGTCTGCACGCCGGCGGCGGCCACGCGGTCCAGCAGCGCATCGATCTGGCCCTGATCACCCGGCAGGTAGGCCTGGAACCAGGTGTGGGGCGCGGCCGCCATCACCTCCTCAAGCCGGATCAGCGAGGAGCCGCTCATGATGGCCGGCACGCCCGCCTGCTGTGCGGCCTGGGCCAGCACCAGATCGCCCCGGTAGGCCGACAGCGCGGCAATGCCCATGGGCGCCACGCCGAAGGGCGCGCCGTAGCGGCGCCCGAACAGCTCGAAGGAGGGGTCGCGCTGTGCCACGCCCACCAGCGCGCGCGGCACGAAGGCCAGCTCGGCAAAGGCGCGGCGGTTGTCCGCCAGCGAGGCGTTGTCCTCCACCGCCCCGCTGATGTAGGCATGGATGGGGCGCGGCAGGTGCCGCCGCGCCAGCCGCTCGAAATCATCGAGCGACAGCACCTGGCGCAGGCGGCGCGGCGGCCTGGCAGGGGCTGGCGCAGCAGCTGCAGGAGCGGTGGTGGAGGGGACGGTGTTGGCAGGCATTGCCGGCCAATGTAGAAGGGCCAACCTGCAAAGAAAAGCGAAATAAATAGGAATCGATATTTCGATTTTGGAAGAATGTCGCCATGACCCTCAAACAGCTCGAAGCCTTCTACTGGGCCGCCACCTGCCTGAACTTCAGCGTGGCCGCCGACCGCGTGCACCTGTCGGTCTCATCGCTGTCCAAGCGCATTGCGGAGCTGGAGGCTTCGCTGGGCGTGCAGTTGTTCGACCGCAGCGGCCGCGCCGCCGAACTCACGCCCCAGGGCGAGCAGCTGCTGCCGCGCATCCGCGAGCTGCTGCACGGCGCCGCCCAGCTGCGCGAGGCGGCGGGCCGCAGCGTGGGCCTGCAGGGCCGCTGCCGCATCGGCTTTGGCGAGCTCAGCGGCCTGACCTGGCTGCCCCGGCTGGTGCAGCGCGTGGCCGAGCTGCACCCCGACCTGCAGCTGGAGCCCCACACCGACATCGGCCAGGTGCTGGAGCAGCGCATCGTCGATGGCGAGCTGGACTGCGTGGTCATTGCCGGGCCGTCCTCGCGCAGCAGCCTGGCCTTCGAGCAGGTCGCCCAGGTGCGCTTTGTCTGGGCCGCCAGCGACGACTTCATCGCCCGCGCCGGCACCGGCCTGCCCCGGCGCCTGGTGCGCGAGCAACTGCTGATCGCCCTGCCCACCGGCTCGGGCGCCACGCGCACGCTGGACGACTGGCTGGGCCGCCACGGCCTGGCCGTGGAGCGGCGCCTTTCCTGCAACAGCTGGGGCGCCGTGGTGGGCATGGTGGTGGACGGCCTGGGCTTCACCTACATGCCCGAGCAATGGGCCCTGGCCCTGCAGGAACGCGGCCGCCTGCGCGTGCTGGACGGCAGCGCCGAGGCCGCAAAGCACAGCGCGCTGGCCCCGCTGACCTACACCGTGCAATGGCGCCGCGACGATGCCCGGCCGCTGATCACGGAAATGCGCGAGATCATCCGCAGCGTGATCGATTTCCCGGCGCCGCGCTGTTTGAGTTGAATAGACGGAAAGCGTGCCGTCAGCCCACGGTATCCGGCTCCCGCGGCAGATCCTCCATCACCCACGGAGCCTCTTCAATGCGCGCCAGCAGTGCCAGCGTGGCCTGCTGCAGCGCATGCAGCCTGTGCGGCTCCAGCGCCCCCTCGACGATGGCCTCCACATGGAGGTTGCCTTCCTTGAAGCGCAGCGTCACTCCGTCCATCACCAAGGCGTGCATTCCCCCGACCGCTTCCTGGACCGGCGGGGCAACCGTCTCATCGATCCGGTAGAGCAGGTCCAGCGCCTCGAAGTCAGGCGCGTCACCCAGGCCCTCGATCGTTGGCAGATTCAGGTGCTTGTATTTGCGCAGTGAATGCGCAAGCCGCATGCTCATGAGCCGGTTGCCTTTGCCATCGGCACGCCGCATGGCCCAACGCTGCCAGGGCCTGCGGGTCAATCGCCGCCACTCGCCGGTCACTGTGTCCAGCGACCAGTCGTCGATGTTCTCGGGCGTCAGGCATTGCTCGCCAAACCAGCGCTCGCCGCCGCTCACCACGATGGTTCTCCCATCGCCTGCCAGACAGGCCTCATGCTGATAGATCCAGCCGGGCGCCTCGCCATGCGTGGGAACCGCCTCGATGCGCATGCTGTCCAGCAGCAACCTGTACACCCGCGTCATCCCCGGCATGCGCTGGTGCCGGTAGCCCAGGCCGCCAATGATGAAGATGGCGTCACCCACCAGCGTGGCGCTGTGGAAATCGGTGGGAGGGAAGGCATCGTCCGGGTAGCCGTGGATGGCGATGCCGCCATTCGCGTCGATGACGATGACATCGTTGTAGATGAAGAAGTCGGGATCGCAGCTGTCTTCGTGCTCGCCGCCGATGTGCACGACCCGGCCATCGGCCAGCACCGTCTCGCTCTTGCCATACCGGGCAAAGCACCACATGGGCCCTTGCGCAAAGGGCGACGGTCCACGCAGAAGTTCGTTCGCGCCATAGGCGCTCCAGCGCGTGCGCACCATCCAGTGCCACAGCGGATTGTCCTGCCGCGTCGGGTTCAGCGCTCCGGCCCGGGGCGAGCGCCAGAGGGCAAGATCCCGCACGGCTTCCTCGGGCGGCGGCTCGGCCTTTCTGCGTTCGGCGGCGTCCTCCTCAGCGAGAAATTGCGCAATCTCATCCTGTTTGCTCTGATCGCCAGCCTGCATAGCCTGCCTCCTCAAAAACCGTACAAAACAACGCCACAAGCAGCGCGAGACAATCGAGCCCATGACCACCGCGCCGATTCCAGATTCCGCCGACCCCATGCCCCTGCCGCCCGACCAGCCCGACCTGGACGCCTGCTGCGGCAATGGCTGCGACCCCTGCATCTTCGACAGCTATGACCTGGCCATGGACGAGTACCGCCAGGCGCTGCGCGCCTGGAAGGCGCGCAACGAAACGCCGGCGGGCCAGGGATAGGAATAGGGATAGGGGTAGCGCGATCAGTCCACGCGGGCGATCAGGTCCAGCTCCACGGCCGCGCCCTTGGGCAGCTGCAGCACGCCCACCGAAGTGCGCGTGTGGGCACCCACGGGGCCCAGCACCCGGGCGATGAGGTCGGAGGCGCCATCGGCCACCTCGCTTTGCTGGGTGAAATCGGGCGCCGAGCGCACATAGACGGTGATGCGTGCAACGGCGCGCACGGCATCGAGCGAGCCGGCCGCGCGCTGCACGAAGGCCAGGGCCCGCATGGCGCAGATGGCGGCGGCCGTTCTGGCCGATGCCAGGTCGATCCCGGCGCCGACCGTCCCCACGTAGAGCACTTCATCGCCGACGCGGGGAATCTGCCCGCTGACGAACAGTTGCTGGCCGTCGCGCACGACGGGGCTGTAGTTGCCGCCTATCTTGATCTCGCCATCGAAGCGGTGGCCGAGCTCGAGGGCGGCCTGGGCGAAGCGTTCATCTGCTGTCATGGTCTGGTGTCCGGAGTAAGGCAAGCGCGCAGTCTAGAGCGTGTGGTGCACCGGCGCCTGCAGCGGCTTCAACTGCCCGTGGACGCGTAATGCCTCATCCCCATGCGCCAGGCGCCCGAGGCCAGCCAGAGGAAGGCAAAGCCGGCCAGCGGCGAGACCCAGCCCAGCCAGGCCGGTGCGCCCAGCGGGTCGGGCTTGCCCAGCACGGCCAGCGCCGGGTAGTAGGCCACGCAGGCCAGCGGCACGGCGAAGGTCAGCAGGCGGCGGAACCACTGCGCGTACAGGGCCAGGGGGTACTGGGCGGCCTCGACGCTGCCGTAGCTCAGCACATTGGCGGCTTCCAGGCTTTCCACGGTCCAGAACGAGAGCGCGCCCTGCAGCACCAGGATGCCCAGGAACAGCGCCACGCCGCCCGCCACGGCGAACAGCGCCACGGCGACGGCCTGGGGCGTCCACGCCACGGCGCCCTGGGCCGTGGCAAAGCCCAGCACCAGCAGGCCCTGCAGCAGGCGGCCCAGGCGGCTGATGCGCACGTCATGGCCCATGAGCTGCAGCCACACGGGGCGCGGGCGCAGCAGCAGGCGGTCGAAGGCGCCGGTGCGCAGGAACTGCGTGCCCAGCACGTCGAAGCCCCGGCCCAGCGCATCGGCCAGGGCGAACATGCAGTTCACCAGGCCATAGAACACGGCCACTTCGCCGATGCGCCAGCCCTGCACCTCGCCAAACCGGTGGAACAGCGCCCAGACGGCGATGACCTCGATGCCCGTGACCAGGAACTGACCCAGGGTCAGCATCAGCGCCGAGGCCGGGTAGCGCGCCTGCCCGCCCAGCGAGGCCAGCGCCAGGCGCAGGAACATGGACAGCGATCCTTTTTGCTTGGCCATGGCGCTCACCCGCCCTGCACTTCGAGGCCGCGCATGGTGCGCGCCATGGCCACGCGGCCCAGGGCCACGATCACGGCAATCCACAGGGCTTGCAGCGCCAGGCAGGCCAGCATCTGCGCACCCGCCATCTGGCCGAAATAGATGCGCGCAGGAATGTCCATCACGCCCGCCAGCGGCTGCAGCAGCAGCGCGGTCTGCCAGGCGTCGGGCATCAGCGCCAGCGGCAGCAGGTTGCCCGACAGCACGATGACCACGGGCGCGGCCAGCGTGTTGATGCCTTTTTCATTGAGCGCGGCGGCGGCGGCAACGTTCAGCAGCATGACCAGTGCCGTGGACAGCAGCAGCGCCAGCAGCATGGAGGCGGCAAAGCCCAGGCCTGCGGCCCAGCCGGCCGGCGGCTGCCAGCCCCAGGCGCCCAGCCCCATCAGCGGCAGGGCCAGCCCTGCAAACGCCACCATCAGCGCCACGCGCGGCAGCACGCGCGCGGCGATCCAGCCAGCCGAGCGCACGAACCACAGCGCATAGGCATCCACGGGCCGCAGCCGGTCATAGGCAACGGCGCCCGTGCGCACGGCCAGCGCCACGTCGGGGTCGCCGCTCCAGGGCAGCAGCGCGAACAGGCCCTGCGCCACCCAGGTGTAGGTGATGGCGTGCTCCAGCGAGATGGGCGCGCCGGCCGATGCCGAGGCGCTGCCATAGAACGCCGCCAGCACCATGGTCTTGATGGCGCCCCACCAGCACTGCGTGGCAAAGCCCGCGTAGGCGGCCGTGCGGTACTGCAGCATCAACAGAAAGCGCGAGGCGAAGGCGGCCTTGTAGGGGCGCAGCAGGTGTCGCAGGCGTTGGCGCGGTCCCATGGCGCTCAGACCTCCGAGGCACCATGCATGGCGTAGAAGCGGGCGATCACGGCCTCGATGGCCATGTCCTGCCCCTCGCCTTCGCCATCGCCCGTGCCATCGCGCTGCGCCGCCGCCACCTGGGCGCGCAGCGCATCGACCGCGCAGTCGGCCAGCACGCGGCCATGACCGATGACGATGACGCGCCGCGCCAGCGCCTCGATGTCGTGCATGTCATGCGTGGTCAGCAGCACCGTGGTGCCGCGTTCGCGGTTGGCGCGCAGCACGAACTCGCGCACGGCCAGCTTGGAGGGTGCGTCCAGGCCGATGGTGGGCTCGTCCAGGAACAGGATCTCGGGCTCGTGCAGCAGGGCCGCGGCGATCTCGGCGCGCATGCGCTGGCCCAGGGACAGCTGGCGCACGGGCTGGTCCAGCAAGCGCTCCAGGCTCAGCATGGCCACCAGCTCGTCGCGGGTGCGCGCAAAGCGCAGCGGATCGACGCGGTACAGGTCGCGCAGCAGGTTGAAGCCATCGCCCACGGGCAGGTCCCACCACAGCTGCGAGCGCTGTCCGAAGACCACGCCGATCCGGCCCACATGGCGCTGGCGGTCGGCGAAGGGGTCGCGCCCGTCCACCTCCACGCGCCCGCCATCGGGCCGCAGGATACCCGACAGGATCTTGATGGTGGTGGACTTGCCCGCGCCGTTGGGGCCGATGAAGCCCAGCAGCTCGCCACGCTCCAGCGCAAACGACACGCCATCCAACGCCTGCACCGTGCGGTGGCGCGGGCGCACCAGCGCGCGCAGCGCGCCCATCACGCCGGGGTCGCGTTCATGGATGCGGTAGGTCTTGCGGAGGTCGTGGACGAGGATCTGGGGCATGGCGCTGGGCGGTGAGGGGGCGCGATTCTACCCGGCGGTGCTCGCCGGGGGCCCCCGCCGTTCAGCGGATGCGGTGGATGGACCAGTTGGTGTCTTGCACGTTGAGGGCCAGGGTCATGCCGCTGGCGTTGTAGTGCAGGCCCACCACATCGCCTGCATTGAGCTGCACCTCGGCATCCAGGGGCACTGCCGCGCTTCCCAAAACGGTGCGCAAGGTCAAGAGAAGGGGAATATTGACATTGAGGATCGGCAGCTTGGCTTGCGCCAGCATGTCGCTGCCATTGCGGCGCACCTCGAAGGCAGGATTGATGCCAGCCCCAAGTGACACATTCACCGCAGCTGCCGTCGAGTAATTGACCACGCTGCTGATCTTGTACGTGCCTGTCGCAGGCACCACGAAAGTGCCGTTGGCCGCATCGAACGCAGTGTCCGCATAAAAAGGCACGTTGGCCGTCCAGCCGGTCAGTTGCGTCGTGGCAGAAAAGCTCATCGCAGGCAGCTTGGCGGAAAAGCCCTGCTCTGCCAGGCTGGTTCCCGCTGCGCCCGTCGCACCCGAAGGGCCGGCGGGGCCTGCCGGACCGGGAGCGCCATCAGCCCCCGTGGCTCCGGTGGGCCCTGTCGCTCCTGCCGGCCCTGCGGGGCCGACTTGCCCTGCAGGGCCTGCAGCGCCGGTTGCTCCCGCTACCCCCGTTGCACCCGTTGCACCGGTCGCCCCCGCCAAGGACGCGGGATCGCAACGTCCCAACGTGCCCGCCGCGTCATGGCAGATGGGGCTGGTCAGGCTCGGGGCCGTGGCCGGGAGGCCAGGCACGGCCACCGCGCCCGTGGGACCCACGCGCAGTGCCGCACCTCCGGCTCCAGAGTTGATCACCATGCCACTGCCCGGAGCCGGGGTGATCACGATATCTGCCGCCAGGGCGGGCCCCAGGGGAAGACACATCAGCAAAAGGCTGTTCAATGCGTGTTGTTTCATGGTTCCTGTGATTCAGCAAAAGGTCGATGACAGCACCAGGCCCGAGGGCTGGGGTGCGGAGTCGCCTGGCAAAGAGGGATGGCAAAAAGGGATTCGTGCCCGCCTTGCTCCTGGCAAGCTCGGGGGCCGGCCAAGCCGCAAAAAGAGCTGCGGCGGCGCGGACCCATGGCGGGAAATTGTGAAACTTTGTAGATAGTAGTTTCCAAAAGAATCTGCGTAAATACCCTTCTGCCCCAGCATCCGAAAAGGGCCGATCCCTTCAAGACGCGGGCTGCAACGTCCCTTTGCTATCCTGCGCGCCCATCGCACACCGCCCATCCAAGGAAACACAACATGGCAGCTGAAGGCAATGCAAGCCAGCTCGTAGGAATCGTCACGCTGCTGGGGGCCGCCGTGGTGGCCGTGCCGCTGTTCAAGCGGCTGGGCCTGGGCGCCGTGCTCGGCTACCTGGCCGCTGGCCTGGCCATAGGCCCCTACGGGCTGGGCCTGGTGACGGACGCGCAGACCATCCTGCACGTGGCCGAGCTGGGCGTGGTGATGTTCCTCTTCGTCATCGGGCTGGAGATGAAGCCCTCGCACCTGTGGGATCTGCGCGGCCAGATCTTCGGGCTGGGCAGCCTGCAGGTGGTGGTGTGCGCGCTGCTGCTCACGGGCGTGGGCATGGCCTTCGGCTTTCCGTGGCAGGTGGCCTTCGTGAGCGGCGCGGGCTTCGTGCTGACCTCCACGGCCATCGTCATGCAGGTGCTGGCCGAGCGTGGCGACATCCTGGCGCCGCGCGGCCAGCGCATCGTCTCCATCCTGCTGTTCGAGGACCTGCTCATCGTGCCGCTGCTGGCCGTGGTGGCGTTTCTGGCGCCTGCCGATGCGGCGCCCGTGGCGACTTCGCCCCTGTGGCAACGCGCGGGCGTGGCCCTGCTGTCGCTGGGCGCGCTGGTGGGCGCGGGCCTGTGGCTGCTGAACCCGCTGTTCCGCATCCTGGCCAAGGCCAAGGCGCGCGAGGTGATGACGGCCGCCGCGCTGCTGGTGGTGCTGGGCGCCGCCCTGCTGATGGAGATGGGCGGCCTGTCCATGGCCATGGGCGCCTTCGTGGCGGGCGTGCTGCTGTCCGAATCCTCGTTCCGCCACCAGCTGGAGGCCGATGTGGAGCCCTTCCGCGGCCTGCTGCTGGGCTTGTTCTTCCTGGGCGTGGGCATGGCGCTGAACCTGGAGGTGGTGGCGCTGAACTGGCGCATCGTGGGCATGGGCGTGGTGGCGCTGATGCTGGGCAAGGCGCTGTGCATCTATGCCGTGGCCCGCGTGGCACGCAGCAGCCATGCCGATGCGCTGGACCGCGCCATCCTCATGGCCCAGGGCGGGGAGTTCGCCTTCGTGCTGTTTGCCGAGGCGCTCAAGCTCGGCGTGCTCGACCCCGAGGTGCATGCCAACATGACGGCCATCGTCGTGCTGTCCATGGCCATCACGCCGCTGGTGGTGGTGCTGCACAAGCGCCTGGCAGGCGCCGAGGCCGTGTCGCTGGACGGCGTGGAGGCGCCGCAGGACCTGCGCGGCAACGTGCTGGTCATCGGCTTCGGCCGCGTGGGCCAGATCGCCAGCCAGGGGCCGCTGGCCCGTGGCGCCAAGCTGTCCATCATCGACAACGACCCCGACGTGATCCGCAACGCCGAGCCCTACGGCTTCAAGGTCTACTTCGGCGACGGCGCGCGCGCCGACATCCTGCATGCGGCCGGCGCCAGCCATGCCAGCGCCATCCTGGTCTGCGTGGACAGCAAGGCCGCCGCCACGCGCATCGTGGAGAACGTGCGCCACGAATGCCCGCACGCCCGCCTCATCGTGCGCGCCTATGACCGCGAGCACGCGCTGGAGCTCATCCAGAAGGACGCCGACCATGTCGTGCGCGAAAGCTTCGAGTCCGCCCTGCTCATGGGCCGCCATGCCGTGCTGGCCCTGGGCGCCACCGAGGACGAGGCCCAGACGCTGGAGGCCGAAGTGCGCGGCCGCGACACCGAGCGCTTTGCGCTGGAGACCGCCGGCGGCAACTTTGCGGGGCGCGCACTGCTGCTGGGCAATATCGAGCGCATCGATCCGCCCCGGCACGACAAGCCCACCGCCAGGGACTGAGCGCGCAAGGGCCGCAGGCCCCGCTCAATGCCGCTGGTTGATCTGTATGAGATTGCCGCAGGTGTCGTCAAACACCGCAATCGTGACCGGCCCCAGATGCGTCGGCGGCCTGGTGAAGCGCACGCCGGCCGCGCTCAGGCGCTCGTACTCGGCCTGCACGTCGTCCACGCCGAAGAAGGTGGCCGGCACGCCGTCGGCATGCAGGGCGGTCTTGAACGGCCTGGCGGCCGGGTGCATGTCGGGCTCCAGCAGCAGCTCCACGCCATCGGCATCACCGGGTGATGTCAGGGTGAGCCAGCGCGCATCGCCGCCCATGGGAATGTCGTGCTTGAGAACGAACCCGAGCACGTCGCGGTAGAAGGCCAGGGCCTTGTCCTGGTCGTCGACGAGCACGCTGGTGATGACGATCTTCATGGGGCAGTCCTTATGTCGCACGCGGGGCGACCGACGGGGACTATGGTAGTGGACCGGCCTTTCATCATGCGGAGTGCTCCAACAGCACTGACCCGTCCCCACGCAAGCAGAGAGGGTCACCGGGGCTTGGGCATCAGTCAATCGTTGCTCCCGACAGCTTGACCCGCTTCTGGTCCTCGACCAGCCTGGACTGAAAGCAGGTCGGCGCCAACCGCTAATCAACGACGCGATGCCCAGCGCCGGCCTGGACGCCTGGGGCAGTCTGGAGGGAGGCCACTCGGCAATATCGAGGCACAATCGCGGCTTTGCGCCATGACCGTGTTTTCATTCCCGAAAGTAGCGACCTAGGGACGACTTGGCGTGAGCGACGAAGGCAAATGAAATGAAAAATGCAATAGGTATCTTGATTGCCCTGATTCTGACGGCTTGTGGTGGTGGAGGCGGAGGCAGCACCGAGAATCCACCTCCCGTGGTCAATCCACCCACCGAGCCGGGCAATGGCGGCAATGGCGGCAATGGCGGCAATGGCGGCAATGGCATTCTGACATTCGACCCTCCCCGGCTGGAGGCTACTGTCATGCAGGCAGAGTCGCTGACGCTGCAAGTCGTCGGCACCGCCTCCTCCAGCATCCAGGAACAATTGAATCTGCGGCTGGAAGTCACGGCTGACTTCTCTCCCGAAGTGGCGTTGGAGCAGTTGGGTGCCCGCCAGTATCGGGCCCGACTCAAGATCTCCGAGAGCGCAGCCAGCGGCAAGCGCTCAGGCTTCATCAACGTATCTCTCTGCCGCGATGACCCCACTGTCTGCGCCTCCCCCTATCCAGGATCGCCCTGGAAGCTGCCCTACCAACTCAACATCATCTCGACTTCAGATAATCTGAAGCCGCTGAGCAAGCTCGATGGCGCCTCGACCTGGTCCAATTTCCAAGGCAATGCGGGGCACACAGGCTATGTCGCAACGAGCAAGTGGCTTGATCCTGCGAACTTCAGCCTGCGCTGGATGCGGGCCAAGTCCACGGGAGCGGATGGCTCCAGCAGTGAAATGCTGACCACCGGTTCGCACGTGGTCTTCAACGGCGGCTCAGGCGCTGACGAGGCCGTCGTAGCGCTAAACGAGGCTGACGGCAACGTCGCCTGGACACGGCCTCTCCCCTTTTTCGGTAATCCGGTGCTTTCCGCCGGCCATGTCGTGTCCCAGGTGCGGTCGTTCCAATCGTCACTGAAGACTCTGGATGCCGCTACCGGAGCCATCGTGGCAGAGGAAAAGCCGGTGACAACCGGCCGTGAATCCAGCCTCTGGCTTACCGGAGATGCCGATTCCGTCTATGTTGGCGAGCAGCAGCGCCGTGTGGATGCCGCGACCGCCACGGTGCGCTGGATGGAGCCTGAGCTTCCCATCTTCTATCAAGGCGAGCGCGTGGACGCCGTCGATGCCCAGCATGTCTATTCGATGCAGAAAAATGTCTCGGCTCAAGCGGAAGCCAGCTTGGTGATCAAGCGGCGCGAGGACGGCGGTCGGGCCATCGTGCTGGACGATCCCCAGAACATCCCGTACGCCTTCACGGAGAAAGCCCCCAGCACCACGGTGTTGGATGGCGCTGACCGGGTACTCGCCGCGCGCTACGGCTACAGCGAAATCACGATCAGCAGCTTTTCAATCTCACAGAAAAAGCGCCTGTGGACCATGAAGAAGAACTTCCTCAGCGTCCCGATCGTGGCCAACGGAGTGGTTTATCTGGTCTTCGATCCGTTCAGATCAGGCGAGCCAAGGCAATTGCACGCCTATGCGGGCGATAGCGGAGCTCTGCTGTGGTCCATGCCGCTGACGGGCGACAACAATCCCATCAACATCAACGGCCTCACCTACCAAGTCGTTGCCGTCAACAACCTGATTTTCATATCCAATCTGTCAGCCGAAAAGGGCAACTACACCCACGCAGTGGACCCAGCGACCCGCAAGATAGTCTGGCAGTTGCCGGCCAGCGGACGCTTGGCCGTATCCGACAACGGCCTGCTCTACATCGCCAGACCCAATAAGAGCCTGCTGGCCATCAATCTGCAGTGAGGTAAAGGTGAACCTACAGCGCCGAACAGGCGGACGCTGCAGGGAGCAATGCAGTGGGCCATGCAGTGAATGCCCGGGAAGCGACAACCCTTGTTGAGGCTTGCACCCTCTACAACATCGGCCCCCGCATGGCTCAGACCCGGCACACACTTAGCAGGCCCGCTATTTCAGCAGGAAGGTGACGGGCACGCGCGTCCACATGCTGTCCGGCACGCCGTCGCGCGTGCCGGGGACAAAGCGCCACGTCCGCACGGCGTCCAGCGCCTCCTGGTCGAGCAGAGGATAGCCGCTGCTGTCTGCCACATCCACGGCCAGTGCCTTTCCGCTGGCGCCCACCAGAACCCGCAGCACCACCTTGCCTTCCTGCTCCAGCCGCCTGGCTTCCTTGGGATAGGCCGGCATCTTGTTCTCGCTGGCCTGCCTGTCAGGCACAGGCTGCACCACGCCTGCCGCAGCCGGGCCACCGGCCAGCAGGCCCAGGGTCAATGCAAGGATGGCGCAGCGCATGCGGGGCATTCGGAAGGCTCCTGGATGGGGACGGGATGGGGGACTGGATGGGTATGGGATGGCAGTCGTGGACTGGTGCGGCCCCGGATCATCGCATGCCCTCCACCCGCCACCAGCGCGGCAGCAGCGCCTGCACCTCGCCGCGCCGATAGCGGTCGTCGATGAGAAAGACCACGCCGCGGTCGCGCTCGCTGCGGATGACGCGGCCTGCGGCCTGGACCACCTTGCGCAGCCCCGGGTAGAGGTAGCTGTAGTCATAGCCCTTGTCCGCGCCGAACTGGCGATCCATGGCGCGCTTCATCTCTTCGTTCACGGGATTGACCTGGGGCAGGCCCAGCGTGGCCACGAAGGCGCCGATGAGGCGCTCGCCGGGCAGGTCCACGCCCTCGGAGAACGCCCCGCCCAGCACGGCAAAGCCCACGCCCTGACCGGCTTCGGTGAAGCGGGCCAGGAAGGCCGCGCGATCCTCCTCGTCCATGGACGGAGTCTGCAGCCAGACGGGCAGATCGGGATGGGCGCGCTGCAGGCATTCGGCCACGCGCTGCAGGTAGTCGAAGCTGCTGAAAAAGCACAGGTAGTTGCCGGGCCGGCGCGCGTACTGCGCGGCCACGAGGTCGGCGATGGGCCGCAGCGAACGGTCGCGGTCCCGGTAGCGCGTGGAGATGTGGCCGGCCACCTGCACATCGAGCTGGTCGGCCTGGAAGGGCGAGTCGGCCTCCAGCCAGTGCGTGCCTTCGGGCAGGCCCAGGATGTCGCGGTAGAAGTGCGGCGGGCTCAGCGTGCCCGAGAACAGCACCGAGGCATGGGCCGCTGCATGGCGTGCCGCCAGGTGGGGCGCGGGCACCACGCAGCGTATGCACAGCGTGGAGGCCGGCGTGCGACGGGGACCTGAGCGCCCGGGCAGCAGGTAGACATCGAACAGCGCATGGCCGCCGAACTGCTCGGCCAGCGCCATGAACTGCAGCGCCTCCCAGTAGAAATCCAGCACCGGGTCGCCGGGCAGCATGGGGCTGTCGGCATTGGCGTCGGCGATGGCCGCCACGGCGCGCTGCACGGCGCCCAGCAGGCCTGCGGGCACTTCCTCATGGGCCTGGTAGCTGGCGGTCTGCTCCCTGTTCAACGCGCTCCAGCTGCGGCTGAGCCGGTCCAGCGCCTTGCGTACGGCACCGGTGGCCGACTTGCGGGCGGCCGCCAGGGCGAACTGCGACAGCTCGGCCGTGTACATGCGGCGCGCGCGCTCGAGCAGGTTGTGGGCCTCGTCCACCAGCACACCGACCTTCCATTGCTGGGCCTGGGTGAGCGCGTACAGCATGGCGGCGCTGTCGTAGAAGTAGTGGTAGTCGGCCACGACCACATCGCTCCAGCGCACCAGTTCCTGGGCCAGGTAGTAGGGGCAGATGTCGTGCGCCAGCGCCACGGCACGCACGGCAGGCGGGTCCCAGGGCGCCTGCTGCAGCGCGGCGGCGCGCGCGGCGGGCAGCCGGTCGAAGAAGCCGCGCGCCAGCGGGCAGGAGTCGCCGTGGCAGGCCTTGTCGGGATGCTCGCAGGCCTTGTCGCGCGCCAGGATGGCGAGCACGCGCAGCCTTGCGGGTGGCGCGGACGGTGCGGGCGGTGCGGGTGGCGAGGGCAGCGGTTGCGGCGCAGCCGGTTCCTGCGGCGGTGGCTGGTGCTGCTCGGCGATCTGCCGGTTCACGCTGGCCAGCGCCTGCAGCGCCAGGCCATGGCCCGTGCCCTTGGCCGTGAGGAAGAACAGCCGGTCCAGGCCCTGGTCCGGCATGGCCTTGAGCATGGGGAAGATGGTGCCCAGCGTCTTGCCGATGCCCGTGGGCGCCTGCGCCATCAGGCACTGGCCGCCCTGCTGCGCGCGCGCCACGCGGTAGACGGCCACGGCCAGCTCGCGCTGGCCCGCGCGAAAGCCCTGCATGGGAAAGCGCAGCGCGGCCAGCGCCGCCTCGCGCGCCGCGCGGTGGGCGGCCTCGCTGCGCGCCCAGTCCAGGAACAGCGCGCATTGCTGCTCGAAGAAGGCGCGCAGCGTGGCCGCGTCTTCCTCCTGCACCAGCACGGTTTCCTCCGAGTTGCCCACGTTGAAATACACCAGGGCCACGCGCAGCCGCTGCAGGCCGCGCGCCTGGCACAGCAGATGGGCGTAGATGCGCGCCTGGGCCCAGTGCAGGGCGCGGTGGTGGGCGCGCACGCCCTCGATCTGGCCCCGGTAGGTCTTGATTTCCTCGAGTTGGCCAACCCCGGCGTCGAAGCCGTCGGCACGGCCGCGCACGCGCAGGTCGCCGTATTCGCCGGCCAGGCTGATCTCGGTCTCGTAGTCCTTGCCCCTGCGCGACTGCACCAGGCTGTGGCCGGCCATGCCCTCCAGCGCGCTGGGCGCGGACGTGAAGCGCAGGTCCAGGTCGCCCGCGCGCGCCGTGAACTCGCACAGCGCGCGCACGGCCACGGTGTAGCTCACGCGGCCTCTCCCAGCGGCTGGCCGCGCCACTGGACATGGCACACGCGCACGGGAATGCCGTGCTCGGCACAGTACTGCAGCCAGCGGATCTGGTTGTCCTGCAGCTTGTCGCCGGGGGCCTTGGCCTCGACCAGTTCGTAGCGGCGCTCGGCCGGCCAGAAACGCACCAGATCGGGAAAGCCCGTGCGGTTGGCCTGCACGTCGCGCAGCAGCCGCGCAAAGAACAGCTTGAGGTGGGCGGCCGGAATGCAGTCCAGCGCCAACGCCAGCAGCGGCGCGCTCAGCGTGCCCCAGAACACGAAGGGCGACTGCAGGCCCTGCTTGTCGGCATGGCGCTGCACGATGACCTCGCGCCAGCTGCCATCTTCCAGATGCGCCAGGCATTCCTCGAACAAGGCTGCGCGGCGCTGCACGAAGTCGGGCGCGGACAGGTCGGCCGGGCCGCTCTGGAAGGGGTGGAAGAAAGCGCCCGGCAGCGGCGCGAAGATGGCCGGCCAGCACAGCAGGCCGAACAGCGAGTTGATGAGCGCGTTCTCCACGTAGAACACCGGCGCGGCGTCGCTGTGCCAATGGTCGCGCAGCACGTATTCGACTGATGCGGGCCGCGCCGGCAGCTCCAGCTCCACGTCCATGCGCATCTGCGCCACCACGGGCGCCAGCGCCGCCGCACGCCCGCGCGCGCCCTGCCCCAGGCTGCGGCGCAGGCGCGGCAGCATGCGCGCCACGCGCTGCAGCTCCTCGTCACTCTCGGGCTGGGCCTGGGCGGCCTGGGCCAGCGCCATGGCATCGGCAAAGCGCTCCATGCGCTCGTACACACGCATGCGCCGGTGGCGGGCGCCGGGGTAGCGGCTTTGCGCATAGGCCTGCTCGGCACGCGCCCAGTCCTGCATGCGCTCGCAAGCCTGGCCTATGCGCAGCAGCACCTTGGCGCGGCGCTGCTCCAGCCAGGCGTTGCCGCTGGCGCAGCCGACCACCTGCTGCAGCAGCGCATCGATCTCCACGCCCTCATCCAGCGCCGCGCGGCAGGCCTGCAGGGCCAGGTAGCCATCGACATCGGCACGCGACTGGAAGGCCCGCGACGCCGCATCGAAGGCCACGGCCTCGTAGCGGAACACGCCCAGGTCGGCCAGCACGAATTCCGACCAGTCCTGGTAGAGGTTGCCGAAGAACATCAGCCGAAAGCGCTCGCACAGCGCGCCCACCATCACGCGCCAGGCGGCTTCGCCGGCTGCGACGCCCTGGGGCTGCCATTGCGCATAGGGCCTGTGCGCCTCATGCAAGGGCTGCAGGGCCTGCAAAAGCTCGGCCTTGCGCAGGCCTGCGTGAAGGGGTGAGCCTGCGAACAGCTGCAGCAGCTCGGGCTTGGTGTGCAGCGCAAACAGCTCCTCCAGCGCCATGGGGTGGTCCGCGTCCAGCCAGCCCAGCTCCAGCAGGGGCGCGGCCGCGTCGGCAATGGCGGGAATCTCTTCGTACACCAGCTTGCCGGCCCGAAACCAGGGCCCGCGCCGCATCAGCAAACGCACCATCAGCGCCCGCGAGGGCTGGGGCAGCTGCGTGAACCGGGTGAGGAATGCCTGCTCGGGCGCGTCCAGCAGATCGCCGTAACGCTGGCCAATCCAGTCCAGCGCGCGCTGGAAGTTGTGCAGGTAGTAGAAGCGGTGGGGAGGGAGCATGGGCCTGGCAGATCGGGCAGCCAGGCCGCTCGAAAACTGTATCTTTATACAGTCATCATAGCAAAACAGGAGTGACCACTTCGGAGGGAAGCGCGCTTGTCTGCAGGCTGGCGCAAGCCCAGAATTGCATCTGTTTTGATGACAGAGGGCCCGCCATGCGGATCACCGTGACGATCGACGATGCCTTGTACGAAGAAGCCCTGAAGATGTTGGAGCCAGGCATGGACGAGGCAGATCTGTTCCAACAGGTCCTCAGAACTTTCGTGAGGGTGCAGGCAGCCAAACGCCTCGCAGCACTTGGCGGCAGGGCAACCGATATGCCGGACTCCCAGTAGATTGCGTGTCGCTGGCCCTCGCCTACAGACTAGCTTTCCACCAAAGGCAGCACGATGCGCAACGCATGGCAGCATGCGTATTGACCACCCCCTGCCAGGAGGACCAGGGCATGGCGGCGATACGGCCACACGCTGCCCTGGGACCCGCTCTCAGATCACTTACGGATTGGCTATCACCTCGTCAGCATCCGACCAATAGCTGATCAGGCGTGTATAGACAAAGCCGGCGGCAGGCTTGTTGGGATCACTGATGCTGAACAACACCACCTTGCCTGCGTCACGGGAGTCATAGTTGGCCGAGTAATCCGACCAGAAGGTTGGCAGGCTGAATACGGTCTGGCCCGTACTCTTGTCCGTTGCCCGGACTGCGTGGCCGATGCTGCCGTTCTTGGAAATGCTTTCGATCACCAGTCGATACCAGCGCAGTTCCTCGAGCTTGGCCTCGCCGATGGCACCACGCGGATATTGAGCGGACGGACGATGGTGCGAGTCACCGTTGTCCTTGGTGTTGGTGATCTCAATTTCCTCAAGCGCCACGCTGCCTGGCGAATAGCCCCAATTGCCCGCAATGACAGCACCGCCACGGTTGTCACCCGCCACACTGTATGAGCCTTTGTGCCTGGCAATGATGCCCATGTGGCAAGCGGCCAGATAGCCATCGCTGAAGCGCACATCCATCACGATGGTGTGGCGGTTGTTGGCAGGGTTGTAGTTGGCAGGACGCCCCGTGTTGTCGAACACGAGCGCATGCGGATTGATATGCCGCGAATCGTAAACAAGAGGGAAACCCGTCGTGCTTTTGTACTGCTGGATGTTGTCCGGCGGCATGTACTGATCCGAGACGAGAACCTTGGAAACTTGAGCCATGGAGGCCTCCTATTCAATGGATGGAGTCGAAGGCGCTCGGCGGCACTCGGGTGGGGGGTTCGCTTGGACCCTCAGGGAATTCAACGTGCCGCAACGCGGGCACTTGATGTTCAGTAGCTGAAAGACGCCCATGGCGAGCTTTCGATTGCAGTTCGCGCATCTCACTTCCTGCTCCATGCGCTGCCTCACTGCAATGGTTGAAACAACATGCCGTCGAACACCAGAAATGGCAACGTACCGCCGCTGAGAAGGACGGCGTTGAAGCCGACAGGAGAGCAACTGGCAAAACAAAACATGAGGCCTCGGCACAGTGGATTTCAGGAAGTCCGCCGTATGGCTTGGGCGGACTTTTATTGTGCTGGCGCGAAACCTGTAGGTAAAACTGTGCCGGACGTAGCTGCACCGCTTACGTCGAGCAAGCCTGTGGTCGAGAGACAGGCGCCTGCACGCGCTGGCCCAGCGGTTTGGCATTGCCTGCCGGAGCGTCTTGCCGTAGGGCCGGTTTCCCTGCTTCTCGAAGGGCTGGGCCCGGCGCACGGCGCCCGCTCGGGTTCGCACAAGCGCGCGCGACACGCGCTAGAAATCCGGCCTGCGCATCCTCGACAAGGCGTCCTGCCGATTGACGGCTCCCAGCTTGCGGTAGATGTTTTCCAGGTGCCGCTTCACCGTGCCTGTACGCAACTCCAGCATGGTGGCGATTTCTGCGTTGGTGTTGCCGTTGGCGACCCATTGCAGCACTTCACGTTCGCGCGGGCTCAGCACGTCGGCAGCCGACGAGTCCGGTGAGAGCGCCTGCCATGCCGCCTGGCTGATTCGCTGCTGCTGGCTCAGGCGCCGCCACTGCGCCTGCGCATGCGGCCCCAGCAAGGTCAGCGCCATGCGCTCCGCCGCGGTGTAGCCGCGCGAGGCGCGTGTGACATTGAGGGTCAGCATCGCGCCGTGGCCCAGGTCCACGTCCAGCGCGAGTCCGTCCTGCTGGCCAACCTGGGAGTAGGCCTGGGCATAGAGCGCCGTCCGTTGCCATTGCCCGCGAGTCAGCAGGTCGGAAATGCTGGCGGCCTGCGTCTGGCGCTGCCGATACAAGGGGTTGTCGGCCAGATGCCGGTGCACCGCAGCGTTGACTTCGGAGGAAATGGCACGCACCGGATCGTAGGCCGTGTAGCCACGGACTTCCGCAATGCCGGAGAAATCCACCACCCGAATGTCACCCGGCACCACCAGGCGCAGCGCGTGCAGCAAATGCGTGGCCAGCGCGTGCAGATCGGGCGCGCCGTGCACCGCGAGGATGGCCTGATTGAGTTGCCCCAGTTGCTGCGTTGACAGGGTCATGTCGCGGAATCCAATGGCGTGCTCGAGGTGCTGGCGATAGGTGGGCCGGCCGAGGCCGCATTTTCAGGCCTGCGATGTGCCGCCGGCACATTTTCACGATCTTCGCAGAAAGCTAAGGTCACGCGGTCCGCAACAACAACGCGCGGGTCTGCCCGGGACACGCAGCGCAACGGGAGGAACCGTGCACGCTTTTCTTCACAGACGCCTTCTACGCCTCTGGCTTCTGTCAGTGCCTGGCGCGCTGTGCAGCCTGCTGGCACTCAATGGCCAGGCCGCGACCATCGTGGTCAATACCACGGACAACGCGCCCGGTGCAGCGGACTGCAGCCTGAATGAGGCATTGACCAGTGCCCAGATGGATGACGGCAGTTGGGGCAACGGCGCATGCGTATCGGGCAATGGCGCGGACACCATCGTGTTCGACCCGGCCGTCTTTCCGGCAGGCAGCCTCACCGCCATTGCATTGGCAGGCCATTCCATCGATCTCAACTTCACCACCTCGGACATCACGATCGACGGGGACCAGCGGGTGGCGCTCGATGGGGGCAATGCCTCCCGCCTGGTGTCGGCCCAGGGCAGCGGTGTCCAGCTCACGCTGCGCGGGCTGACACTGCGCGGCGGGCAGACCGCCGCCAGTGAAGACGGCGGCGCCATCTACCTGGACAACGGCGTCACCCTGCGCCTGGAGCGCAGCGTGGTGCAGGACAGCACGGCCGGCATCAACGGCGGGGGACTGTACAGCCGCGACAGCACGGTGACCATCGTGGACAGTGTGTTCAGCGGCAACCAGGCAGGGGGACAGGGCGGTGCCATCTACAGCACGGGCAGCGGCTCGCTGACGGTGGAGCGCAGCCGCCTGTCCGGCAACACGGCCCGCACGCTGGGCGGGGGCCTGCGCAGCGGGGTGCCGACCACCATGACCGACAGCACCGTCACCGGCAACGTGCTGGCGTCTCCGGGCTCGGGTGCCGGCGTCTCGTTCACGCTCACCCGCCCCCGCACACTCCACGGCAACCAGATCACGAACAACGCGCCCGGCAACAACTGTGGCGGCGAAACGTTCACGGGGACGGGCAACCGCTACTGGCCGGCCAGCGATACCAGTTGCCCGGCGGCGGCAGGTGCCATCGCCAAAGCGCCGCAGGCCATCACCTTCACCACGGCACCACCGGCCGGCGCACGGGTGGGGGATACCTATGACGTGACCGCCGTCGGAGGCGCCTCGGGAAACCCCGTCATGTTCGCCGTGGATGCATTGACCGCGGCGATCTGCAGCGCCTCCGGCAGCACCATCCGCTTCCAGGCCGCAGGGACATGCACGATCAACGCCAGCCAGCTCGGCGATGCAGACCATGACGCGGCTCCGCAGGCGGTGCAGATGGCGGCGGTGGGACAGGGCCCCTCCCGTGTCACGCTGACCTCCAGCGCCAATCCCTCGCGTTCCGGGCAGTCGCTGTCCTTCTCCGTGGTGGTCGCACCCGATGTCTCCCTGGACACCGCCGCCGTCCCCACGGGAACGATCGAAATCCTGGCTGGCGGCCTGTCGCTGGGCACGGCGGGTTTGTCCAATGCCAGGGCCATCATCGCCACCACCCAACTGACGGTGGCCGGCCCGCATGCCATCGTGGCCCGGTACGGCGGCGATGCGAACTATCTCGCCGCGGACAGCGGCGCATGGACCCAGACCGTGGAGCCCGCATCCCCGGCCACAGCCACCCCCCGTGCCTGCGCTGGGCCCCTGGGGAGTGCTGCTGTGCGCCGTGCTGACGGGATGGGCAGGACTGCGGCTGCGCCGCGTGCACGGCACCTGATGCGGCACCTGATGCAGCACCTGATGCCGCCGCCTGTCCGCAGGCCTCAGGCCGAATGCATCCAGCGCTGGTGCAGCCACCGCGCCGCATGGTCCAGCGCATAGCCCAGGGCGCCGATCAGCACCACGGCGGCCATCAGCTCCGAATACGCGAGGCGGTCGCGCGTGTCGAGGATGAAGTAGCCCAGGCCGGCCGATACGCCCAGCATTTCTGCGGGCACCAGCACGATCCAGATGATGCCGATGGCCAGGCGCACGCCCGTGAGGATCTGGGCCGTGATGCCGGGCAGCACCACGCGCAGCACGGTCTCGGTGCGCGTGGCCGACAGGCTGCGCGCCAGCAACAGCCAGTTGCGGTCCAGCTGGGCCACGCCGGCCGCCGTGCTCAGCAAGATGGGCCAGACGGCGGCGAAGGCCAGCAGGAAGTACACGGGCGCGTCGCCCACGCCCAGCACCATCACGGCAATGGGCATCCACGACAGCGGCGAGATCATGCGCAGAAACTGGAACACGGGCGAGAACGCCTGCGAGAACCCGCGCGACAGGCCCACCAGCACACCCAGCGGCACGCCGACCACGAAGGCCAGCAGCAGGCCCACGGCCACGCGCTGCAGGCTCAGCAGGGTGTGCATCCAGATGTCGGCGCCCGTCAGCAGCTGGCCCAGCGCCTGCAGGGAAGGCCAGGGCGCGAAGGCCGCAGCCACGGGCGTGCTGCGCGCCAGCAGCGCGCCGCCCACCCACCACAGGGCCAGGACCAGGGCCGCGCCCAGCAGCGGCAATCCAATACGTCGCAACACCTGGCTCAGACCACGATGGTTTCGCGGCGCGAGAAATCGGCCGGAATGCCGAAGACCTGCGGGCCGCCCACGGCCTGGATGGCCTTGCGCACGAAGCGGTCGTCCACCAGGTCGGTGGCCGCGAACTTGGGCTCCAGCTTGTCGAGGAAGCGCGTGTCGCCCTCGACCTTGGTGGCCTTGATGGCGCGCACCAGCTGCTCGGTGTACGAGGGATAGGGATAGGGCTGGAAGTCGATGCGCCGCTGGTGCCAGCCCTTGTTGACGACCACGCCGCTGGCCTCGTAGCTGGCGTAGTCGGTGGCGGCCAGCACCTTGGACAGCGTCTGCTGCGGATGGGGCGTGTAGCGGCGCTCGCCGGTGCTCGACAGCAGGCGCGCGGCGGCCAGGCGGTTGTCGCGCGTCCACAGCTGGGCCTTGACCACGGCATTGGTCACGCGCTGCGCCCATTCGGGCTTGTCGGCGATATCGCGCTCGGCCAGGAAGGTGACGCAGCAGGCGTGGTCCTTCCAGACATCGCCCGAGAAGCGCAGCATCTTGCCCACGCCCGCGATCTCGGCGGCGGCATTGAAGGGCTCGGCCACGATGAAGCCCGCAATCGACTTGCCGGCCAGGGCCGAGACCATTTCGGCCGGTGCCAGCACGACGAGGTTGACCTCGTTGGCCGCAATGGCGCCGCCGCGCGCCCGCGTCACGGCCGTGAGGCCGGCCTTGCGCAGCACGTCCTGCAGCAGGATGTTGTGGATGGAGTACCAGAACGGGATCGCCACGGTCTTGCCGCCCAGGTCCTGCACCTTCTGGATCTCGGGCAGCACGGTCAGGCCCGAGCCGTTGACGTGGTTCCAGGCCACGATCTTGGCGGGGAACTTGGCGCCGTAGCGCACCCACAGCGTGGAGGGCGTGAGCAGGTGGATGACGTTGACCTGGCCCGAGACGAAGGCCTCGACGATCTGGGCCCAGGAGCGGAACAGGCGCGGCGCCTCGGCCTTGAGGCCTTCGGCCTCGAACAGGCCGTTGCCGTGGGCCACCAGCAGCGGCGTGGCGTCGGTGATGGGCAGATAGCCGATCTTCACGGGCTGGTCATCGCCCTTGAAGGCCTGGGCGCGCGCATCGCCTGCGGCCAGCAGCGGCGCGGCCACCGAGGCCATGGCCAGCGCGCCCAGGCGCAGCATGTCGCGCCGCGTGAGGCCGCAGCCGCAGTCCGACGAGGCACAGATGTGGGTGTAGGAAGGGTGGTCCTGGAAGCTCATGCGAAAGACCTTTCAGAAGAGCATGGTTGAAGTCGAAGAAATGGCGGATCGGCAGGCGAGCGGGCGGGCAGGCAGGCAGGCGAGCCGGATCAGGCCTGGGCCGCATGGCGCACGCCGTGCAGGGCCGAGAGGATGTCCAGCCGCAGCGCGGTCACGGCGGCGGCCTGCTCCTCGCGCGGGCGCGCTATGTCCACGCGCCATTCGCGCACGATGTGGCCGGGCCGCCCGCCCATCAGCAGGATGCGGTCGCCCACGAGGATGGCCTCGTCGATGTCATGCGTGACCAGCAGCGCCGCCGTGTGCCAGCGGTGGACCACGTCCACCATCAGCTCCTGCATCTCGGCACGCGTGATGGCGTCCAGGGCCGAGAACGGCTCGTCGGCCAGCAGCAGCTGCGGCTCGCGGGCCAGGGCGCGCGCCAGGGCCACGCGCTGGGCCATGCCGCCCGACAGCTGCGAGGGGTAGAGCGCGCCGCTGCCGCCCAGGCCCACGGCCTGCAGCGCCTGCTCCACGCGCTGGCTGCGGGCCTCGGCCTCCAGCTTCGGCTGGCGCTCGAAGTCCAGGCCGAAGCCCACGTTGCGCCGCGCGTCCAGCCAGGGCAGCAGGCTGGGCTGCTGGAAAACGAAGCCCGCGCGCGGGTGCGGCGCGGTCAGCGGCTGTCCGAGGAACTGGAGCTCGCCCCGGCTCCAGGCGCCGCCGTCCGGCGACTCCAGGCCGCCGAGCACGCGCAGCAGCGAGGACTTGCCGCAGCCGCTGCCGCCGAGCAGGCAGACGATCTCGCGCGGGGCAATGCTCAGGGAGATGTCCTCGAACACGGCCTTGCCGGGCGCATAGCCAAAGCCCGCGCCGCGTGCCTGCAGCACGGGCGCGGGAGCGTCAGGGGAGAAAGCTTCCGTCTGGGTCATGAACTGGTGGTTGCCAGGGCCGCGCCAGCCAGCGCGCCCTGTAGCTGCGTGACGCTGGGCGTCACGATGGGGATGAAGGCCGCCTCGCGCCAACGGCGCGCAAATCCCAGCGGCTGGTCGCGATGATAAGCGCGCCCGCCGCTGGCGTGCAGCTCCAGCTGCAGGGACTGCTGCACGATGTCGTTCAATTCCAGGCGCAGGCGGAACAGGGCTTGAGGTCGGTCAAGAAAACGCCCATCGGACAGCCCGGCATGCAGCGTGGCCGTGGCCAGTTCCAGCGCGTGGCGCTGCTGCTGCAGCGGGCCGCCCAGCACATCGCGCCCGGCGCCGGCACGGGCCGAGGCCGCCGCCAGCGAGGCGCGCGCCAGGCCGATGCACAGCCCCAGCTGCAGGCCCATGAAGGCGGGCCGCACGCGCGGCAGGAAATGGTTGGCGTCGGCATGGATCACATCGGCCGGACCGATCTGCAGCCCCTCGATGGACAGCGCCGCCGTATGGCTGCCGCGCAGCGCGATCAGGTCCAGGTCGGCGCTGCGCTGCAGGCCCGCCGCATCGCCGGGCAGCGCGGCCACGAAGGGCTTTGCACCGTCGCTGCGCGAGACGGCGACGGCCACCACGAAGCGACCCGGCGGCACCAGGTTGGTGGCCCAGGGCACGCGCCCGCGCAGTGCAAGGCCGTCGGCGCTGTCGGCGCCGACAGCGCCGACGGGCGTGGCCTCGACCTGCAGGGCCTCGATGCCGCCCAGGTACTTCATGGCGTTGGACAGGCCCGTGGCGCCCGCCTGCGTGCCTTGCAGCAGGCCCGGCAGCCAGCGCTGGCGCAGCGCCGCGTTGGACGACTGCAGCAGGTATTCGACAAAGGCGCGCTGCGCCCAGAACACGAAGCCCGCCGTCAGCGAATGCCCGGCCACGCCGGCAATGGCCTCCAGCGCATCGCCCAGGCTGCCGCCCTGCCCGCCCTCGGCCACGGGCACGCCCAGGCCGAACAGGCCGTGCTGCGCCAGCCGGGGCAGCACTTCGTGCGCATGCGCAGGGCCTTCGTCCAGGGAGTCGGCATGGGCGTCCAGCCACTGCCGCAGCGAATCAGCCAGCATGTGCGTTCTCCTGCGGTTGTCGGAACTGTTCGGGCAGATAGGGCTGCAGCTGCGGGTTGACGGGGCTTTGCGCCAGGCTGTTGGCAAAGTTGCACAGCGTGGCCAGGCTGATGCCCAGCACCACCTCCAGCGCCTGCTGCTCGCTCAGGCCGGCCGCATGGAAGGCGGCCAGGGCCTCGTCGGCGACGGCGCCGCGCGTGGCGATCACGACTTCGGCAAAGCGGCGCACGGCGTCCAGGCGCGGCTGGCCCGTGTCGCGGCCGTCCTGCAGCGCCACCACCTCGGCCTGGGTCAGGCCGGCCTGCTTGAAGGCCAGCTTGGTGTGGCCGGCCACGCAGAAGTCGCAGCCATGGATGCGCGCCGCCGTGATCTGCACCACCTCGCGCTCGGCCAGCGTGAGCTGGGCGCGCGCGTTGATCTGGCCCACGGTCACATAGGTCTCCAGCGCCTGGGGCGAGTTGGCCAGGATGGCGATCAGGTTGGGCAGGAATCCGTTGCCGGCCAGGGCGCGCTCCACGAAGGGGCGGCTGGCTTCAGGAGCGGTTTGCGGGGTGTGCAGGGTCAGGCGTGCCATGGTGCTTTGCAGGAATGAAGGAATGCCTTCATGATCGGCCGCGCCCCCCTTGCCATCAATGCCGCCGCGTCGCGGATTTATGCCCGAACGTGTCAACCCGCAGGCAGATGCAGCGGGCTCGGATGGCGGCTCAGCAGCAGCGTGCCTGCGCGCGCTGCCAGGCGCCGGGCTGCTCGCCCATCACGCGCTTGAAGGCACGCGAGAAGGCCGCATAGGACTCGTAGCCCACGGCCTCGGCCACCTGGCCTATGGCCTCGCCCTGGGCCAGCCGGCGCGCGGCCAGCTGCATGCGCAGCAGCAGCAGGAATTGCTGGGGCGGCTGGCCGCAGGCCTCGGCAAACTGCCGAAAGAACGTGGCGCGCGACAGGCACACGCGCGCGGCCATGTCGGCCACGCTCCAGTTGCGGGCCGGCTCGCGCAGCAGCTCGGCCACCAGCGGCGCAAAGCCCGGCCGGCGCAGCAGGCTCCAGATGCCGCACGCCCGCGCATCGCCATGCGCGAGCTGGCGCAGGCCGTAGAAGAACAGCAGGCCCACCAGCCGGTCCATCACGGCCGAGGGCTCGGTGCCCGTGCGCAGCGCCTCGGCGCGCATCAGGTCGAACAGCATGGAGGCGCCGCTCATCGCATGGTCGTCGCCGCGCAGCACCAGGTGGTCGGGGAAGGCATCGACCAGCAGGCCGCGCATGGGACCCTCGAAGGTGAAGAAGCCGCAGGCCAGCGCCGTCTCTCCGATGCCGGCATCGCCAGTGGCGGGGCGCATGGCCTGCGGGGCGCAGGCCATGTCCGGGTCGGCATAGGGCGAGATGAAATGCGGCACATCGCGCGAGAGGAACACGCCGTCGCGCGGCTGCAGCTCCACCGAAGGCTGGCCCGGCAGGTGCAGCCAGCAGCGCCCGTCCAGGATCAGGTGAAAGCTGGCCCGCGCGCGCCCCGCCGTGGAGGCCCGCCAGCGCCCGCAGTACTGCCCCACATGGAACACGCTGGCGCGCCATTGCAGGCCGTTGAGCAGGCCGTCGATGACGCGATCGACCTGCGCTTCGGCCGCGCTGTCGGGGACTGGGTCGGGTAGCACGGTGGTACAGGCCAGGCAGTGGAGGGAATGCGGCCGGCCAGTATCGCCACGATGCAGGCGCGGGGGAACGAATCTTTGGGCATATGCTTGTGCCGCAATCGATATCTGGATCTGCATCCAAGTCCGCCCGGCCCGACCTTGGTCCGGTCGTGCCTCAGCGCTGGAAGCCCGAAGGCGGCACCCCGAAATGCCTTTTGAACATGGCCGTGAACGCGCTCTGGCTGGCGTAGCCGCAATCGAGGGCGATGTCGATGATGCGCTCGCCCGCCGCAATGCGGCCCAGCGCGAACATCAGCCGCGCCTGCTCGCGCCACTGGGCGAAGGGCATGCCGGTTTCCTTCACGAACAGGCGCTGCAGCGTCTTGGCGCTCACGCCCAGGCGCTGCGCCCAGTGTTCGGCGGTGGCGGTGTCGGCAGGCTCGCGCATCAGGGTCTCGCAGACCTGGCGCAGCCGCGCATCGGCGGACAGGGGCAGGTGCAGGGGCAGCACCTCGGCGGCGCGCAGCTCATCGACCAGCAGGTGCATCAGGCGCTCGTCGCGGCTGCCTTCGGCATAGTCCAGCGGCACGCCGACGGCGGCCACCACCAGCTCGCGCAGCAGGGGCGACACGTTGACCACGCAGGTGCGCGCGGGCAGGTCCGCAAAGGCCGAGGCGTCGATGTAGGCCGTGCGCATCTTCACATCGCCCGACATGCGCACATCGTGCTCGGCGTCGGCCTCTATCCACAGCCCCCGGTTGGGCGGCACCAGCCAGGAGCCGGAATGCAGCTGCACGGACATCACGCCTTCGATCGCATACAGCAGCTGGCCGCGCGGGTGGGAGTGCCAGCCCGTGCTGGTGCCATGCGCCCAGTTGGCCTCCATGGCGGCCATGGGGCGCCCGGTCTGGTGATACTTGAGGTATATGCGCGGCAGTTCTGCGGCCATGGGGCTTCCCGTCCTGTGCGGTTCTATGCGGCTCTATGCGGCTCTCTGTCCCGATCTCGACAATTGAAGTCAGTATAGAGAGAGACAGACGCGCACCAAACGCCTATCTTCGGTCCCACGGCCCATTGACCTTCGTCAACGCCGGACCCTGACCGTGCCGCCCTGCGGGGCCCTTTCCTCCATGACAAGCAACACCACCACTCTTGGCGCCCCGGGCGAGCTGGGCGCGCCTGCAACGCATGCCCATCCGGCGCCCGCCCATCCAGCACCCAGCCATGCCGCGCAGGGCTTTTTGCTTCGCATCGTCGGCGCCGCCGCCTTTGCCCACCTGCTCAACGACCTGATCCAGGCCGTGCTGCCGGCCGTCTATCCCATGCTCAAGACGGAGTTCTCGCTGAGCTTCGCGCAGATCGGCTGGATCTCCCTGGTCTACCAGGTCACGGCCTCGCTGCTGCAGCCCTGGATCGGCCTGTACACCGACAAGCATCCCAAGCCCTACCTGCTGCCGCTGGGCATGGTGGTGACGCTGGTGGGCGTGGGCCTGCTGGCCCTGTCCACCAGCTACCCCATGCTGCTGGCCGCCGCGTCGCTGATCGGCGTGGGCTCGTCCACCTTCCACCCCGAGGCCTCGCGCGTGGCGCGGCTGGCCTCGGGCGGGCGATTCGGCACGGCGCAATCGACCTTCCAGGTGGGCGGCAACACGGGCTCGGCCATCGGCCCGCTGATGGTGGCGGCCATCGTCATTCCGTTTGGCCAGCATGCGATCGCCTGGTTCATGCTGGTGGCGCTGCTGGCCATCTGGGTGCTGCTGCGCATCACGCATTGGCGCCTGCACCACGCGCCGGCCAAGGTGGTGGCGGCCGGCCAGCATGCGCTGACGGCGCTGAACCGCTCGCAGGTCATCCGCGCGGTGACCGTGATCTGCGTGCTGATGTTCGCCAAGTTCGTCTACATCGCGGCCTTTGCCAACTACTTCACCTTCTATCTGATCGAGCGCTTTGCCCTGCCCGTGCAGCAGTCGCAGCTGTACCTGTTCGCCTTCCTGGCGGCCGTGGCGGCGGGCACCTTCGCGGGCGGCCCGGTGGGCGACCGCATAGGGCGCAAGGCCGTGATCTGGGTGTCCTTCCTGGGCGTGGCGCCGTTTGCGCTGCTGCTGCCGCATGCCGACCTGTTCTGGACGGCCGTGCTGTCCATCGTCATCGGCCTGGTCATGTCCTCGGCCTTTGCGGCGCTGGTGGTCTACGCCCAGGAGGCCGTGCCCGGCCGCGTGGGCCTGGTCTCGGGGCTGATGTTCGGACTCATGTTCGGCATTGGCGGCCTGGGGGCTGCCGGCATGGGCAACCTGGCCGACACCCACGGCATCGTCTGGGTGTACAGCCTGGTGGCCTACCTGCCGCTGCTGGGGCTGGCAACGGCCTTTCTGCCGGAAACGCGGGCCCGGCGACGCTGAGGCGCAGCCTCAATCCGGCTGTATGCCAGCCTGCCGGATCACGGCGGACCAGCGCGCCACCTCCTCGGCGATCTGGGCACGCGCCTCGGCAGGCGTGGTGAAGGTGGGCATGGCGCCCTGGGCGACCAGGGCGTCCTTCACTTCCTGCTGCCCCATCACCTCCTTGAGCGCGCCGCTGAGCCGGGCGACGATGGGAGCGGGTGTGCCCGCAGGCGCCAGCAGGCCGAACATCGACGTCACCTCAAAGCCCGACAGCCCGGCCTCGGCCGTGGTGGGAATGTCGGCAATGGAGGGCACGCGCTGCGCCGTGGTCACGGCCAGGGCGCGCAGGCGGCCGCCCTTGATGAAGGCCTGCGTGGCGGGCAGGGTGTCGAACACCACATCCACCTGGCCGCCCATCAGATCGTTGAGCGCCGGCGTGCTGCCCTTGTAGGGCACATGGGTCAGCGGCACGCCGGCCTGCCGCTTGAACAGCTCGGCCGCCAGGTGCTGGGGCGAGCCATTGCCCGAGGAGCCGTAGTTCAGCCCGGCCGGCCGGCTTTTGGCCAGGGCGATGAACTCGCCCAGGCTGGCCGCCTTTACCGACGGGCCCACGGTCACCACCAGCGGCACGCGGCCCACCACGCCAATGGGCGCAAAGCTCTTGTCCATGGTGAAGCCTGCCGTGGACGCCATGAGCACGCTGTTGATGGAATGGCTGGTCAGCGCGCCCAGCAGCAGGGTGTAGCCATCGGGCCTTTCCTTGGCCACGGCCGCGGCGCCCAGGTTGCCCGCCGCGCCGGCCCGGTTCTCCACCACCACCGGCTGGCCCAGCGCCAGCGAGAGTCTTTGCCCCACCACGCGCCCGATCACGTCGGTGGCGCCCCCGGGCGTGTAGGGAACGACCAGCTTGATGGGCCGGGCCGGATAGGCGCCGTCGGCCAGCGCGGGCGTGGCCAGGCCTGGGCCCAGCGCCAGCGAGGCCAGCAGCGCCGCAGCCAGGGCGGCGCGCCGGTTGGGCGCATGAATGCGACGGATGCGGGATGCAGCAACAACCATGGGTGTCTCCTCCTTTTGTCTTGTGTCGGAAAAACATGCCCGGCACGCACGCCGGGCACGGCTGCATGGTTGGTCAGATAGATTATTAATAATATAGGTGATAACGACGATAATAATCCGCGGCATCCGCCGCTATCCTGCCCCTCGACAAGGCAGCGCCTGCCTTCCGACCCCGCCAAGACCCTCTGCAAAGCACCCCACCCATGACCGACCCCAAGACTCCCGATGGCGCTCCAGGCCATGACATCGCCCCCGCCGATGCGGCCACGGGCATCTCCAAGGGCCTGACCAACTACGGCGACCGCGGCTTTTCGCTATTCCTGCGCAAGGCCTTCATCAAGGGCGCGGGCTATACGGACTCGGCGCTGCAGCGCCCCGTCATCGGCATTGCCAACACGGGCAGCAGCTACAACCCCTGCCACGGCAACGCGCCCCAGCTGATCGAGGCCGTCAAGCGCGGCGTCATGCTGGCGGGCGGCTTGCCCATGGACTTCCCCACCATCTCGGTGCACGAAAGCTTCTCGGCGCCGACCAGCATGTACCTGCGCAACCTCATGTCCATGGACACCGAGGAGATGATCCGCGCCCAGCCCATGGATGCCGTCGTGCTCATCGGCGGCTGCGACAAGACGGTGCCGGCCCAGTTGATGGGCGCGGCCTCGGCGGGCATCCCGGCCATCCAGCTGATCACCGGGTCGATGCTCACCGGCTCGCACCGCAGCGAGCGCGTGGGCGCCTGCACGGACTGCCGCCGCTACTGGGGCAAGTTCCGCGCCGAAGAGATCGACGCCGAAGAGATTGCCGACGTGAACAACCAGCTGGTGGCCAGCGTGGGCACCTGCTCGGTCATGGGCACGGCCAGCACCATGGCCTGCATTGCCGAGGCGCTGGGCATGACCGTGCCCGGCGGCGCCTCGCCCCCCGCCGTCACGGCCGACCGCATCCGCATCGCCGAGCAGACCGGCACCGAGGCCGTGCGCATGGCGCGCGAGCGCCTGACCATCGACAAAATCCTCACGCCCGCCGCCTTCGAAAACGCCATGCGCGTGCTGCTGGCCATTGGCGGCTCCACCAACGGCATCGTGCACCTGGCCGCCATCGCGGGGCGCATGGGCTATGACATCGACCTCAAGGCCCTGGACCGCATGGGCCGCGACACGCCCGTGCTGCTGGACCTCAAGCCCTCGGGCGATCACTACATGGAGGACTTCCACCACGCGGGCGGCATGGCCACGCTGCTGCGCGAGCTCAAGCCCCTGCTGAACCTGGACGCCCTCACCGTCACCGGCCGCACGCTGGGCGAAGAGATCGACCGCGCCGGCCCCGGCTTTGCGCAGGACGTGGTGCGCCCGCGCTCCAACCCCATCTACCCGCAGGGCGGCATCGCCGTGCTGCAGGGCAACCTGGCGCCGGGCGGCGCCATCATCAAGCAGTCGGCCGCCCATCCCCGGCTCATGGAGCACGAAGGCCGCGCCGTGGTCTTCGAGAACGCGGCCGACCTGGCCCACCGCATCGACAGCGACGATCTGGACGTGACGGCCGACGACATCCTCGTGCTCAAGAACATCGGCCCCAAGGGTGCGCCCGGCATGCCCGAGGCGGGCTACATCCCCATCCCGCGCAAGCTGGCGCGTGCCGGCGTCAAGGACATCGTGCGCATCTCCGACGGGCGCATGAGCGGCACGGCCTTCGGCACCATCGTGCTGCACGTCACGCCGGAGTCGGCCGTGGGCGGCCCGCTGGCCCATGTGCACAACGGCGACCGCATCACGCTGTCGGTGGCGCGGCGCGAGCTCACGCTGCAGGTCAGCGACGAGGAACTGGCCCGCCGCGCCCGGCTCAGCCCGGTGACCGAGCCCACGGCCGAACGCGGCTACCGCAAGCTCTTTCTCACCACCGTGAACCAGGCCGACCAGGGCGTGGACTTCGACTTCCTGCGCTGCGCCACCGAACGCGGCACCATTCCCGGCCCGCGCGAATAGTCCATGCCAGGCAGCGCGGCACGCCCGCCATGCCCAGTGAAGGCCATCAGTTCGGACAAAATGGCGTTTTTGTCCCAACCGCCTGTCTTGATGGTCGCTGCCGCCTCACTGCCGATTTCCCTGGATGCCGAACCCGCCCCCGCAGCCGACGCCCTGGGCGCCATGGTGGCCGCGCTGGAAGAGGACGTGGTCTTCGGCCGGCTGCACCCGCGCGAACGCCTGGTCGAAGACGACCTCATGGCCCGCTTCGACGTCAAGCGCCACATCGCCCGCGAGGCCCTGGCCGCGCTGGACCGCATGGGCCTCATCGAGCGCCGCAAGAACGTGGGCGCCCTGGTGCGCTCTTTCTCCACCCAGGAAGTGCAGGAGCTGTACGAGCTGCGCGGCATGCTCGAAGTCGAGGCCGCGCGCAAGATCCCCCTGCCCGTGCCGGCCGAGAGGCTCGAACGCCTGACCTCCATCCAGCAGCAGCACGACGCCGCCGTGGCCGAAGGCAACGCGCGCCTGGTGTTCCGCATCAACCAGGCCTTTCACCAGGAACTGTTTGCGCTGGCGGGCAACGACACGCTGCACAAGGCCATCACCGAATACGCGCGCCAGACCCACCCCATCCGCTTCGCCTCCCTGGTCTCGGCCGACTACCGCGAGCGCGCACGCCAGGAACACTGGCAAATGATCGAAGCCCTGCGCGCCCAGGACCGCGATGCCCTGGTCCGCCTGTGCGCCGAGCACCTGCTGCCCTCGCGCGATGCATATCTGAATGCGCAGTTGCAGCGGTTGTAGGCGAAGTCCTTAGCTGGGCGGGCAGTGCAGCCCCTCAGTCCCGAGCCGCCCCCAACCTCCCCCGGTACGCCGCAGGCGTCTCCCCGAACGTGCGCCGGAACAGCCCGATGAAGGCGCTGGCCGTGGCGTAGCCCAGGTCCAGCGCGATGTTCGTCACCGGCGCGCCGGCGGCCAGCATCTCCAGCGAGCGCATCAGCCGTGCGCGCTGGCGCCAGGCGGTGAAGCTGAAGCCGGTTTCCGAGACAAAGCGCCGGCTCAGCGTGCGCGAGCTGACCGCGGCCCAGCGTGCCCAGGCCTCCAGGTCGCGGGCATCGGCCGGGTCGGCGATCAGCGCGCGGGCGATGCGCTGCAGGCGCGGGTCTGCGGGCAGGGGCAGGCCCAGGGGCTCCACGGGCAGGGTGCTGATCTCGTCCAGGATCACCGCCATCACATGGGCGCGGGCCTGGTCCGCCGAAGGGCCTGGTTGCACGGGCTGCGTTGTGGGCACGCCTTGCTGCCATCCCCAACCGGCGGCGCGCAGCACGGCCTCGCGCAGCAGGCCCGAGGTGCGGATGGCGCAGGGCCGCTGCGGCAGGTCAGCGCAGGCCGGCTCCGCCACATAGACGCTCCAGCCGTGGAAGGGACCATGGGAGCGGCCCGAATGCAGCTGGTGCGGCGGCAGCCACACGGCATGGATGGCGGGCACCACCCAGACCGCGTCTTCCACGCCCACCGACAGCAGCCCGCGCAGCGAGCCGAACAGCTGGCCGCGCGCGTGGCGGTGCGGCTCGGAGGCCAGCTCCTCGTCCTGGCTGCCCACGGCCGCGATCAGCACGGGGCCATCGGCACGGTTCACATGGCTGACCAGTTCAAGAATGGCATCGGGCATGGCGTCTTTGAGCTATTTGTTGGCTGATCCAGTCTACAGCCGCCAACGCCTTTGTTCTTACGCTTGTGCCATGCACACAGACAACACCGCCCTTGCAGAGCCGCCAGGCCCGGCCATCGACCTGGACTCGCTCTACGCCGCCCCGGCAGAAAGAATCCAGAAGGCCGTGCGCGACCGCCTGTCCGACTTCCACGAGGCCTATCTGCGCCAGGCCAGCTTCTTTTGCCTGGCCACGGCCGGCGAACGCGGCCTGGACGCCTCGCCGCGCGGCGGGCCGCCCGGCTTTGTGCAGGTGCTGGACGAGCGCACCGTGGCCTTTGCCGACTGGCCCGGCAACAACCGCATCGAATCCCTGCGCAACCTGCAGGCCGATGACCGCCTGGCCATGCTCTTCCTGTTCCCGGGGCTGGACATCTTCCTGCGCATCAACGGGCGCGGCCGCATCTCCACCGACCCCCATCTACTGCAGGAGCTGAGCGAAGGCCGGGGCACGCCCAAGACCGCCACCGTGGTCCTGGTCGACGAGGTGCTGCTGCACTGCGGCAAGGCCATCCACCGCTCCGGCCTCTGGAACCCGTCAAGCCAGCTGGACCGCTCCGCCCTGCCCACCGTGGGCCAGATGATGGCCGCCCTCACGCAGTTGGCCGACGCCACGGCGCCCGCCATGGATGCCGCGCAACAGGAGCAGGCCAACGCCCACTACGCCCATGCGGTCAGGCACGACCTGTACTGATGCCCTGCTTTTTCCCAGGAACCATGACATGCTGATCGATACCTCCCGCTTTCCCCTGGTCTACCTGCGCGAACCCGAAGCGCAGGCACCTGCAGACGCAGGCAGCGGCAATGACGCATCGGCCGAAGCCCAGATCGAATCCCTGCTCGACCAGGGCCGGCACTTCGTGCTGCTCACCGACCACCTGCCCGGCGACCACCCCGAGGAAAGCCACGAAGAACGCAAGCAGCGCGCCCTGTTCTTCAAGCGCAACCGCGAACGCATGCGCCAGCTGTGCCGGGGCATGGTCGTCATCACGGGCGACCGCGCCGTGCCCGCCGCCCTGCGCCTGGCCGTGCAAGGCATGGGCAAGGCGCTGGGCATGCGGGTTGCGTTTGTGCAGGGGGAGGATGAGGCGCAGGCGTGTTCGCGGGAGCTGCTGGCCGGCGCCTGAGCAGGCGCCGGCCCCTTCAGCGCGCACCTGGCCCAGTGCACGCTGCGCGCTGCGGCGCTATGCCGCCGACTCCCGCAAGGCCTGCGCCACGCGCGCCTCATCGGCTGCCTTCTCGGCCTCGCGCAGCCGCCGTTGGGCCAGATTGCGGTAGGTGCTGCCAGCCGTGATCGCCTTGCTTCTGGAGCAGTCGCCCGTGAACAGGGCGCTGTGGCGAATCGTCTTCAAGGCCTCGGCCACCACGTCCAGCCGCTGGCAGCCCTCCGGCGTCTCCAGCCACTTCAAGGCCATCTGCGCCGTGGCCGAGATCTCGGCGCAGCCCTCATCCACCAGCTTGTGGATCTCGGAGATATCGCGCGTCAGCCGCTCGATCCTGGCGGCCGAGGTCTTGGCCTGTTCCTTGGTCTGCTTCATGGCTGCGCCCTCCGTGCGAAGTGGCGCAAAGAGTGCCCCAGTTGAAGGGGTGACAAGGTATGGAAAAGACCGGCCGAAGTGACTGCGGTCATGAAAAAGCCTGCGATACCAGTGAACTGGGCGCAGACCAAGGGGTGAGAAACGGTGATCATCGTTCCGTGCTCCGGTAAGGGACAGAACTCACTTTCGGGGAGGCTCAACCGCTGTGTATTGGTGTTCTTACGCACCAGCCCCGGAACAGGGGGCCGACCGGATGATAGGCAAGTTTCCACAGCCGACACAAGCGCAGCTTCGGCAGCGATGCGCTGGCAGGGATGTGGGCACAAACAGACACATTTCCCTACAAGCTCCATACGGGGGAGTCGCATCGATAAAATTATTGGGAATCATTCTCATCACGAATTCTCATCCCGTTTTCTCCATGCACTCCCCCCTCCACACGCTGACCCCGATCGCCGGGGCCCTGGCCCTTCTTTTGTCTGCTGGCGCCGCATGGGCCCAACCTGCCCCTTCCACGGCAACGGCCGCGCCCGAGCTGGGCACCGTCACCGTGGAGGCCAGCGCCGATGCGTCGGCTGAAGGCCTGTCCAGGCCCTACGCGGGCGGCCAGGTGGCGCGCGGCGGGCGGGCCGGGATTCTGGGCACGCGCGACAACATGGAGACGCCGTTCTCCATCACCAGCTACACCAACGAGCTGATCCAGGACCGCCAGGCCAAGAGCGTGGGCGATGTACTGCAGAACGATCCTTCCGTGCGCGTGGCGCGCGGCTTCGGCAATTTCCAGGAGTCCTACTTCGTGCGCGGCTTCGTGCTGGGCTCGGACGACGTGGCCTACAACGGCCTGTACGCCCTGCTGCCGCGCCAGTACATCGCCACCGAGCTGTTCGAGCGCGTGGAGCTGCTCCGCGGCGCATCGGCCTTTCTGATGGGCGCCAGCCCCAATGGCGGCGGCCTGGGCGGCAACATCAACCTGCTGCCCAAGCGCGCGGGCAGCGATCCGCTGTCGCGCGTGACGGCAGGCATTGCCAGCGGCGGCCAGGCCTTTGTGGCGGCCGACGTGAGCCGGCGCTTCGGCCCCGACCAGGCCACGGGCATCCGCCTGAACGCTGCGCACCGTGGAGGCGACACGGCCATCGACCAGGAAAGTTCCAAGCTCGATCTGCTGTCCGTGGGCATGGACTGGCGCAGCCGCAATGTGCGCCTGTCGGGCGACATCGGCTGGCAGGACAACCGCCTCAAGCGCACGCGCACCAATGTCACGCCGGGCGCAGGGCTGGCCGCCATTCCTGCGGCGCCCGATGCTTCCTCCAACTGGGCCCAGCCCTGGACCTATTCCGACGAGCGCGACCTGTTCGGCACGCTGCGCGGCGAGTGGGACATCAACAGCAATGTGACGGCCTGGGCCGCCTATGGACTGCGCCGCAGCTCCGAGAACAACTCGCTGGCCAACATCACGCTGGCGGCGGCCGGCAATGGCGCGGCCACCACCAGCCGCTTCGACAACGCGCGCAAGGATCGCGTGAGCACGGGCGAGCTGGGCGTGCGCGCACGCCTGAATACGGGCAGCGTGGGCCATGAGATCGTGGCCAGCTACTCGGCCTTCGACCTCAAGGTCTACAACGCCTATGGCATGAGCACCGGCGGGGGCAGCAACACGCTGGCCACCAATCTCTACGACCCGCGCTACTACGCGATCACGCCGCTCAATTACCTGGGCAACGACCTGTCCAACCCCGCTTACAACCGGGGCACGCGCCTGAACAGCTTTGCGCTGGGCGACACGCTGTCGCTGATGGACGGCCGCATGCTGGTGACGGCCGGCATGCGCCGCCAGACGATAGAGACCGACTCGGTGAGCTACCGCCTCGTCAGCAACGGCGCCGTCACCAGCCAGGGCGGCGTGCGCACGGCCTATGACCAGAGCCGCACCAGCCCGGTGCTGGGCGCGGTGTTCAAGCTCACGCCCCAGGTATCGCTATACGGCAACTACATCGAGGGACTGGCCCAGGGCGACACGGCGCCGGCCAAGTCGGGCGACACCATCATCGCCAACGCGGGCCAGCAGATGTCGCCCTACGTGACCAAGCAAAAGGAAGTGGGCGTCAAGTACGACGGCGGCAAGCTGGGCGGCGGCCTGGCCTTCTTCTCCACCGACAAGCCGCGCTCGCTGATCGACGGCAACCTGTTCACCTCGGCCGGCAAGGACCGCCACCAGGGCGTGGAATTCAACGTCTTCGGCGAACCCATGCGCGGCCTGCGCCTGCTGGGCGGCGCCACCTGGCTGGACGCCAGGCAGCAGAGCACGGGCCGCGCCACCACCGACGGCAAGCGCGTCATCGGCGTGCCGCGCTTCCAGGCCACGGCGGGCGTGGAATGGGATGTGCCGGGCATCAACGGCCTGGCGCTGGACGGCCGCCTGGTGCACACCGGCGCCAGCTACGCCAACGATGTCAACACCCTGCGCGTGGCCGGATGGAACCGCCTGGACCTGGGCGTGCGCTACATGACCGAAGTGCAGGGCAAGCTGCTCACGCTGCGCCTGCGCGTGGACAACGCGACGGATCGCAACTACTGGGCCTCCGTAGGCGGCTACCCGGGCTCGGGCTACCTGACGGTGGGCGGTCCGCGCACGTTCTCGCTGAGTGCGAGTGTGGATTTCTGAGGCGGGATGCGCGTGCTTTTTGGGGAAGGAACCTTTCGCCCGGGCATGGTAATGCACCTGCATTACCATGCATGGCAGCCTATCAGGAGATGCCATCATGTTTTCGACACTTGAAGCCGAATCCACGCTCACTGACCGCTACCAGACCACCATTCCCGAAGCCGTTCGCCGCGCATTGCACCTGAGCAAGCGCGACAGGATCCACTACACCATCTTGCCCGGCGGGGAGGTCGTGCTCAGTCGCGCCGACTCCGCCGAGGATGCCGATCCCGTGCTGGGCCAGTTTCTCGGCTTTCTGGCCCAGGACATGGCAACCCACCCCGAGCGCCTGCAGACCATGGATGCCCGTCTGGCGCAGCAGATCCAGGCGCTGACCGAAGGCATCGAGGTCGATCTGGATGCACCGCTTCTGGCAGACGACGAATGAGCGCCGTACCGCCCGCCCCCTTGCGCATCCACGGCTGGACGGTATTCATGCACCCGCTTTTCCTGGCCCAGCTGCAGGCGTTGAGCCAGGAAGTGGAGGGTCTGAAAAAGAAGGACCCTGGCGGGTACACACGCAAGAACGCGACCAAGCGATTGGCGGCGATCCGCAAGCTGGCATTCGATGTCATCCCGCAGGATCCCACGCGGCCAGACTACCGCCAGGGCCATACCCTGGGCGAGGAGCACAAGCACTGGTTTCGGGCCAGGTTCTTCCAGCAGTACCGCCTGTTCTTCCGCTTTCACGCCCCCAGCAAAATCATCGTGTTCGCCTGGGTCAACGATGAGGACACCAAGCGAGCCTATGAGGGCAGCGACGATGCCTACAGGGTGTTCCGAAAAATGCTCGCCAACGGGCACCCTCCTGGCGATTGGGACAGTTTGCTGGCACAGGCGAAGTCCCCGCCATCACGCTCACAGCCGCACGCCTGAGCCGCAGCCCGCCCTCAAGTCTCGCGCGGCTTGGTATCCGGCTCCGCGTCCGCCTGCGGGGGCGGCGCACTGACCACGTGCGGCAGCATCACGAGGATGACGATGGCCAGCAGCGTGGCCAGCAGCGCGATGGCTTCGCGCCCCAGGCCGCAGGCCACGCCGATGGCGGCCGTCATCCAGATGCCGGCGGCCGTGGTCAGGCCTTGTACCTGTTCCTCGGAGTGGCGCTTGATGATGGCGCCCGCGCCCAGGAAGCCCACGCCGGCCACCACGCCCTGGATCACGCGGCTCATGTCGGCAATGCCCATGCCGCCGCGCTCGGGCACCAGCACGAACAGCGCCGCGCCCATGGCCACCAGCATGTGGGTGCGCAGGCCGGCGGCCTTGCCCTTGTGTTCTCGCTCGTAGCCGACGATGCCGCCCAGCAGGGCCGCCAGCAGCAGGCGCACCATGACGCGCGTGACCTCGGCCGCATCGGGCAGGCTGGAGAATTCCTCGGCCAGGGTGCTGGTTACTTCCTCCCACATGGCGCGTTCCTTTCCTCGGGTTGTGCGTCAGGACTCAGGAAGCGAGCATGGCGTGGCGTGCAGCGCGCCCAGGCCATCGCCCTTCGCCATTGCCTGTCAGCCAAGCGCGCCCAGCTCAGGCGCCTGCGGGCTTGCCCTGGTCCTTGGGGGGTGCAGCCGGCTCTGCGGGGCTGGCGGGCTCCGGTTCCGGCACGGCGGCCGGTGCAGGCTCAGGTGCAGGTGCAGGCTCAGGTGCAGGTGCAGGCTCGGGAGCAGGTGCAGGCACCAGACTCAGCATGTGCTGGGCCAGCGTCTCGTACAGCGGCCGGGCCAGCATGCGCGAGACCAGGCTGGCCAGCATGGCAGCGGCCATGAGGCTGAGCACCATGGAGTGGCCGTCCACCATCTCCATCACGATGATGAAGGCCGTCAGCGGCGCCTGCGTCACGGCGGCCAGGAAGGCGGCCATGCCCATGGCGATGAGGGCGGGCGCAATGTCTGCGCCCATGAGGCCGGCCACGTTGTGGCCCACGCCCGCGCCAATCGACAGCGAGGGCGCGAAGATGCCGCCCGGCACGCCCACCCAGGCCGACAGCCAGGTGGCGATGAACTTCAGGGTGACGTAGAACGAGGGCACGTCGGCCTGGCCCGCCAGCATGTGCTTGACGGCCTCCGAGCCCGCGCCGAAGGTGGCGCCGCCCGTGACCATGCCGATGACGGCGATCACCAGCGCGATCGCCGCCGCGAAGCGGATGGGAAAGCGCGCACGCAGCTGGTTGAGCCGCTCGGGCGTGCGGGTCAGCGAAGCGGCCAGCAGCTTGGCGAAGAGGCCTCCCAGCACGCCGCAGGCCAGGGTCACGCACAGGCCGGGCAGCAGCGCGTCCCAGGTCAGGTGGGGCACCTGGATGCGCCCGAAATAGCTGAGGTTGCCGAAGGCCGACACGCCCATCAGGCCGGCCAGCACGATGGCCGCGATGATCAGGCCGCTGGAGCGCGACTCCAGCTTGCGCGACAGCTCCTCGATGGCGAAGACCACGCCCGCCAGCGGCGCGTTGAAGGCCGCCGCAATGCCGGCCGCGCCGCCGGCCACCAGCAGCGCATGGTGGCTGATGCCCGAATGCGGCCCGAACCAGCGCCGCGCATGGTGCATGACACCGGCGGCCACCTGCACCGAAGGCCCCTCGCGCCCGATCGACAGCCCCGCCGCAAAGCCCGCGCTGGCCAGCGCCATCTTGGCGAAGGACAGCCACAGCGACACGAAGCGCCCGCGCTGCGCGGGGTCCAGCGCCGGGTCCAGCGTGGCGATCACCTGCGGAATGCCCGACCCCGCCGCGCCCGGCGCCCAGCGCCGCGTGAGCCACACGGCGCCCGCCGTGACGGCAGGCATCCACAGCAGAACGGCCCAGCCGCCCTGCCAGTGGTAGATGCTCTCGAAGAGTTCAAAGCCCGCATCAGCCATCAGCGTGAAGGCCACCACGCACAGCCCGGCGGCGGCCGCATAGGCCAGCACGATGGTGCGGTCCAGCCAGCGCCTGCCGTCCCGGAATTCCTGGTTCAGGTTGTGGAGGAAGTCGGGTTCTTGCTGCATCGCGTGAAGAGGCTGGGCGAAAGCTCTTCATTGTGCACAAGCCCGGCCACAGGGGCTGTGGCCAGCGGCAATGCCTACTTCACCGCTGCGTTGATGGCCGATGACTGCGTACCTGGAGAGCCTTCCGCCCGTCAGGCATTCCACCGCCCGGGCATAAGCTCCCTGGCAACCCGTGCCTTACGCCACTCAATGACGGCACGTTTGCGCAGCTCTCACCCGCGCCGGCGCGAACCTGTCGCTGACCTGCAGCGCGCTGCCGTGCCGATCGTGCCTGCAGGTTCAGTCCACCACGAAGAGCCTGGCGCCCTTGGGTGAGCGCGAGCGGTGCGGCTCGGCGTTGTCCGCCACCTGGTAGCTCATGCCGGGCGTCAGCGTGAAGCGGCGGCCGTCCGCCAGCTCGGTCTCCAGCTCGCCTTCCAGGCACAGCAGCACATGGCCCTTGGTGCACCAGTGGTCGGAGACATAGCCGGGCGTGTACTCCACCGTGCGCACGCGGATGTTGCCGAAGTTCTGCGTGCGCCAGAACGCCTGGCCGGCCTCGGCCGAATGCTCGGTGGGCGCCACGGCGGCCCAGTCGGTGGTGTTGAAGGGGATGTTGTCCATCTGCATGGCGGGATTCCTTGATGAAGGGGGTGTACAGCGTGGGGGCCGGCGTCGGCAGCAGCCTCGGTCTCAGTCCCCGCACCGCAGCAGGTAGATATCCATAATCCAGCCATGCCGCTCGCGCGCTGCGGCGCGGGCCTGCGCGATGCGCGGGGCGGCCTCGGCCAGCGGGCCGCTGTCCAGCATCTGGCGTTCCATGCCCAGGTAGGCGCCCCACCAGATATGCAGGCCGGCGTCCATGTCGCTGCCGTCCGAGTCCAGCAGCTCGGTGAAGCTGCACTGCCCGTCCAGCATGACCACGGCCGTGTCCACGCCGGGCGGCCAGCCCTGCTCGCGCAGCTGGCGGCCCGTGGTGACCACGAAGGGCTGGCCTATGCCGTTGAGCGCAATCGCATGCGCGGCGCACAGCACCTGCATGGAGCTGATGCCCGCCACCACGCGCACGCTGTGCGGCGCCGGCTGCATGCGCGCGGCGATGCGCAGGGTGCTGTCGTACAGCGCCGGGTCCCCCCAGACCAGCAGGGCGACCTGCAAGGGCTGGCCGGCCGTTCGCGGCGCCAGTCCATCGTCCAGGGACCGGGCGATGGCCGCCTGCCAGCAGCGCGTGATGGCCGCATGCCACTCATCGACCTGGGCCAGGTAGTCGTCGCCCGTGGACCGGCGCACGGGCATGTCGAAGCCTTCGATGCGCGGGCCGGGCGCAGTGAGCACGGCATCGCACAGGTCGCGGCGCAGGGCGGCGAGTTCGGCCTTGTCCTCGCCCTTGTGCGGCAGCAGGATCAGGTCGGCGGCCTGCATGGCGGCCTGGGCTTCGCGCGTGAGGTGGTCGGGGTTGCCCGTGCCGATGCCGATCAGGCTCAGCGCCACGGGCGGCAGGGCCGCGCTCATGGGGCGGGGTTCCCGAGGGGCACGTCGCTCACGGGGTCCCTCAAGGTATCCCTCGCGGTATCCAGCGCGGCATTCGCATGCACATCGGTGGCGGGAAAGCGCGGCTCGGTGCCCAGCGGGCGGTAGCGGCGGTCGTAGTCGGCCGCGTAGAGGCGGCTTTCGCCGAAGTCCTCGGCCTGCAGGCTGCGGCCCACCAGGATCAGGGCCGTGCGCTCCATGTGGGTGGCCACGGCCTCGGTCAGGCTGCCCACCGTGGTGCGCACCACGGTTTCGTCAGGCCAGCTGGCGCGCCAGACGATGGCCACAGGGCAGTCGGCGCCGTAGTGCGGCAGCAGCTCGGACTGCACCTTGGCGGCCACATGGATGGACAGATGGATGGCCAGCACGGCGCCCGTGGCCGCGAAGGCGGCCAGGTTCTCGCCCTCGGGCATGGCCGTGGCGCGGCCCGAGGTGCGCGTCAGCACCACGGACTGGCACAGGCCGGGCAGGGTCAGCTCCGCGCCCAGCGTGGCGGCGGCGGCCGCGAACGAGGGCACGCCTGGCGTGACGGTGTAGGCAATGCCGGCCTCGCGCAGGCGGCGCAGCTGCTCGCCCATGGCCGACCAGACGGACAGGTCGCCCGAGTGCAGGCGCGCCACGTCTTCGCCACGCGCCTCGGCGGCCTGGATCTCGGCCACGATGTCGTCCAGGCTCATGGATGCGGTGTTGACGATGCGCGCGCCCGGCGGGCAGTGCGCCAGCAGCTCGCGCGGTATCAGCGAGCCTGCGTACAGGCAGACCGGGCAGGCCGCCATGAGGTCGCGCCCGCGCACGGTGATCAGGTCGGCGGCGCCGGGGCCGGCGCCGATGAAATGCACGGTCATGCCGTTGCTCCTTGGTTCTTGGCCTGGCTGGCGTGGGCCAGGCAACAGTTCAGAGGTCCGCCCTGGCCCACGGCCAGGGCCAGGGTGGCGCTGCCGTCGTCCGCCACCAGGCGGGTCACGCTCAGGGCGGAGTGCGGGCCTGCGGCGGCCAGCGCCGCCGCCTCGGCCACGCTGCCCGTGCCATAGCGCGCCAGCATCCGCGGCGACTGCGTGACCACGGGCTGCCCAGGCAGTTGCCCTGGCGGCACGCGCACCAGAACGGCCGTGGGCACGACAGCCGCCATCCAGGCGGCCAGCGCCGGATGGCTGGCCTTGGTGTCCAGCACGGCCACCGCGCAGATGGGCTGGGGCGCGCAGGCGCCTGCGTCTGCGCTTTCCGGCAGCTGCGCCTGCGCACGCTGCCACAGCGCCTGCAGCGCATGGGGCAGTGCGTCCGTGTGCAGGCCCAGGCCCAGCACGCCGCAGCGGTGGGGGATGGTTTCGTCCGGATTCACCGCTGCCAGCTCCACTGCACCAGCGGCCGCGCAGCCTTCCAGCTGCGCATGCGGCCCAGCGGCTCGGCGCTGGAAATCTCCAGCCGCAGCAGCTGGCCGCCGTGCTCGGCCTGCAGTTGCACCAGCAGGGCCTCGGTCTCCAGCGTCACGGCATTGACCACCAGGCGGCAGCCCGCGGGCATGAGGGCCTGCAGGCGCTCGAACAATTCGGCGTCAAAGCCCCCGCCCACGAACACGGCCTGGGGCCGGGCCAGCGCCTGCAGCCCGGCCAGCGCCTCGGGCGCCACGCCCTGCACCACGCGCAGGCGCGCCTGCAGACCGAAGCGCCGGGCGTTGAGGCGGATGTTGTCCGCACGCGCCGCATGCTGCTCCAGGCTGATGGCCGAGCCACCGGCCAGGCACCACTCCACGGCCACCGAGCCCGAGCCGCCACCCACATCCCACAGGCATTCGCCGTGGCGCGGCGCAAGAGCCGCCAGGGTCAGCGCGCGGGCCGGGGCCTTGGTGATCTGGCCGTCGTTGGCGTACCAGTGATTGGGCCGGCCCGGCACCAGCGGCAGGGCCGCGCCGCCCTGGGCGAGTACGGCCACGGCCACGGGCGCACAGGCAGGGTCGGCGGCCAGGGCCTGGGCGGCTTCGGCGGCGCGCCATGCACGGCGGCGCTCGCGCGGGCCGCCCACGGATTCCAGGACTTCCAGGCGGCTGTCGCCCCAGCCTTCCTGCACCAGCCAGTCCGCCAATGCGGCCACGGCGGCGCCATCGCGCAGCAGCACCAGCGACTGGCGGCCTGGCGACAGGTGCGGTAGCAGCTGCTCCACGTGGCCGGCGTGCAGGCCCAGGCAGACCGTGTCTTCCAGCTTCCAGCCCAGGCGGGACGCCAGCAGCGAAAATGTCGAGGGTTGGGCGTGGCAGCGCCACTCCTGCGGCGCCAGATGCGCCGCCAGGCTGCCGCCCGCCCCGAACCAGAACGGATCGCCCGACGCCAGCACCACCGTGGGCCGGCCACGGCAGGCCAGCACGGGCGCCACGTCAAAGGGCACGGGCCAGGGGCGACCCCGCTCGCCGGCACCGGCCAGCGCCAGGTGGCGCGGCCCGCCAAAAACGGTCTCGGCCGCGTCCAGCGCGCGCAGCGCGGCGGGTGCGAGGCCGTCCAGGCCGTCTTCGTTCAGGCCCACCAATGTCAACCAGGGATCAGTCATGCCCCATGTTCTCCTGCTGGGCGGCACCAGCGGCGCCAGCCAGCTGGCCCAGGCCCTGCACCGCGCCGGCATTGCCGCCGTGTTCTCGTATGCGGGCGTCACGCAGTCGCCCGTGGCCCAGCCCCTGCCCACCCGCGTGGGAGGCTTTGGCGGCGCGCAGGGCCTGGCGCAATTCCTGCGCGGGCAGGCCATCAGCCATGTGGTCGATGCCACCCACCCGTTTGCCGCACAGATGAGCCGCAATGCCTGCCAGGCCTGCGCCGCCACCGGCACGCCGCTGCTGGCGCTGGAGCGCGAGCCCTGGCAGGCCAGTGCCGGCGACGCCTGGATCGACGTGCCCGACATGCAAGCCGCCGCTGCCGCCCTGCCCCAGGCAGCCGCCCGGGTGTTTCTGGCCGTGGGCCGCAAGCAGCTTGCGGCCTTTGCGGGCCAGCCGCAGCACCACTATCTGCTGCGCCTGGTCGATGCGCCCGAGCCCGGCAGCCTGCCCCTGCCCCACACCACGGTCGTGCTGGGGCGCGGTCCTTTCAGCGCGGACGACGATGAAGCCTTGTTGCGCACGCACGGCATCGAATGGCTGGTGGCCAAGAACGCAGGCGGCGAGGCCACGCGCGGCAAGCTCGATGCCGCACGCGCCCTGGGCCTGCCCGTGGTGATGGTGCAGCGCCCGGCGCTGCCGCAGCGCCAGCGCACCGGGTCGGTGGCTGCGGTGCTGCACTGGATTGCTCATGGCGTGCTGCCGACGGCGCCGACAGCACCGCCCGCGCCGCCATCCATGCCGTAGTGGCGTGGCGTGTAGACCCAGCGGCCCACGCGGCGCGTGGCGCTGTTGCCCACCAGGACCACGGTGCGCATGTCGGCCATCTCGGGCGTGGCCTCGGCCAGCGTGCACACGTGCAAGTGTTCCTCGGGCGTGGACACGGCGCGCGCGAACACCAGCAGGCGCTGCGGCTCGCAGCGGGTGCGCAGCAGCTGCAGCAGGCGCACAAAGCCTTCGGGCCGGCTCTTGGAGCGCGGGTTGTAGAAGGCCATGGCGAAGTCGGCCTCGGCCGCCAGTTCCACGCGCCGCGCGATCACCGGCCAGGGCTTGAGGTTGTCCGAGAGATTGATGCAGCAAAAGTCATGGCCCAGCGGCGCACCAGCGCGCGCGGCGGCGGCCAGCATGGCGGTGATGCCGGGCAGCACCTGGATATCGAGCGCCTGCCAGGCGGCGGCCTGCACCGCATCGGCGGATTCCATGGCCTCGAACACGGCCGACGCCATGGCGAACACGCCCGGGTCGCCCGAGGACACCACGACCACCTGCCGCCCCTGCGCGGCCAGCGCCAGCGCCTGGCGCGCGCGCTCCAGCTCCACGCGGTTGTCCGAGGCATGCCAGGCCACGGCCTGGCCCTGACCCGCCTGCGCCAGCAGGGCCTGCGCGCGAGACACATAGGGCAGGTAGCCGACCACATCGTCGGCCCCGTGCAAAACGGCTGCGGCTTCGGGCGTGATCTGGTCCAGTGCGCCCGGGCCCAGCCCCACCACCGTCAGGCGGCCGGCGCTCACCATGCGGCCTCCGGCCGGCGGCCCTGGCCGTGCACGAGCACGATGGCGAAATAGGGGCAGGCGTCGTCGGACACATCGCCCAGGCGCGCGACCTGCTCGCTGTCCGTGGTGCCGTTCTGCACCAGCCAGGCGGCGTCAAGCCGGCCCGTGCGCTGCAGGGCGCGGCGAATGCGCGGCAGGTTGCGGCCGACCTTCATGACGACCAGGGCCTCGGCCGTCTGCATGCGGCGCACCAGCTCGTCTTCGGACAGGGTGCCGGTCATCACGCTGAGCACGTCGTCGCCCCAGGTGATGGGCTCGCCCGTGGCGTGCCAGCAGCCCACCATGCCGGGGATGCCGGGCACCACGTCCAGCGGCACCTGCCCGCGTTCGCGCAGCCGGGTGTACAGATGCATGAAGGAGCCGTAGAGGAAGGGGTCGCCCTCGCACAGCACCACCACCTGCCCGGTCTGCGCCAGCGCTTCCAGGCGCAGGCACCAGTCGTCGTAGAAGCGCGCCAGCAGGTCCACATAGGCGGGGCTGTCCACGGGCAGCTCGGTGGTCACCGGGTATTCCATGGCGTGCTCGGCGGCGCCTTGGGCCAGCAGGCCGTCCACCAGCTGGCGGGCCTTGCCGGGCCGGCCTTTCTTGCGGAAGAACGCCACCTGGCGGGCGCCGCGCACCAGGCGGTCGGCCTTGACGCTCATGAGTTCGGGGTCGCCCGGACCCAGGCCCACGCAGACAATGCCGGGCCCGCCCTGGCTGGGACGCGGCTGCCTATTCGACATGGCTGGCCAGTGCGTTGATGGCGGCCACGGTAATGGCCGAGCCGCCCAGGCGGCCATGCACGGCCATGCAGGGAACGGGCAGGTCCTGCATCAGCGCCTGCTTGGATTCCATGGCGCCCACAAAGCCCACGGGGCAGCCGATGATGGCGGCCGGCCGGGGGCAGGCCGGGTCCTGCAGCATGTTGAGCAGGTGGAACAGGGCCGTGGGCGCATTGCCGATGGCCACCACGGCCCCGGCCAGGTGCGGGCGCCACAGCTCCAGCGCGGCGGCGCTGCGCGTGTTGCCCATGTCACGGGCCAGCGCGGGCACGCGCTCGTCCTGCAGCGTGCAGATGATGGGGTTGGCGGCGGGCAGGCGCGAGCGCGTGATGCCCTCGCTGACCATGCGCACGTCGCACAGCACGGGCGCGCCGTTTTGCAGGGCCTGTGCGGCGGCCTCGGCCATGCCGGGGGAAAAGGCCACGTGCGGGGCCAGCTCCACCAGGCCGGCGGCGTGGATCATGCGCACCACCACGCGTTCCTCGACAGGCGTGAAGCGTTCCAGCGCCGCCTCGCGGCGGATGGTGGCAAAGGACTGCCGGTAGATCTCGGCGCCATCGGTTTCGTAGCGGTGCAGCATTATTCTTTTGAAAACAGCAATCCCGGATTGTCTCGCACCGAGGCCAGGGTCCGCTGCTCCTGCGCCCTATCCCCGGCACGGCCGTGGCGCACTACGGAATAGACAGGGCCTTCGCCCTCGTCTTCACCTTCTGCCCGCAGCACCACCGTGGCCGGCGTCTGCCGCGCGCAGCCCTTGGCGCATCCGGTCACATGCAGGTGCGCGCCGTGGGGCACCTGCGGCGCCAGCTCCAGCGCCAATGTCTGCGTGGGACCCAGGGCCTGGGTGCAGCCCGGCGCGCCGGTACAGGCGGATACGCGCAGGCGCGGGTCATGGGCGTGGGTGATCCAGTCAGCGGCGTTGTCCAGCCCCGCCGCCGCCCACCAGCGGGGCAGGGCCGCGCCGGCTCCGGCGTCTTCGTCTTCCACCAGCAGCATGCGCCAGGGTGTGACACGCAAAACGGCCTGATCGGGCAGCGCACGCAGCAGCCGCGCCAGCGCCACGGCCGGCAAGCGGCCCAGCGGCGCGCCCAGCATCCAGCCCACGCCGGGCACGGCACCGGGCGCCGGTCCTTCGCCGTGGGCCGGGGTTTCTGTCTCCACCCAGTCCAGTCCGGGAGGCGGCTGCAGTTGCGCCGCCACCGCGGCCATGCGTCCGGGCCGCAAGCCCTGGGCGCGGCGAAGGGAGGCCTGACCGGCAAACCAGCGCGCCAGCGCCAGGCCTGCGGCCACGGCCTGGCTGGCATCGGCCACGGCCAGCGCCTGCTGCCGTCCATCGGGCTGCACCAGCCAGCCGGTGGCTGTGCGCTGCAGGCGGATATCGGCGGACACGCCGGCCAGCCGGCCCGGCGCGCCTTCCACCGACCAGCCGAACTTGGCCGGCAGGCCCGCCAGGTCATCGGCCGCATCCAGTGCCTGCTGCAGGGCCTGGCCCAGCGCATGGACGGCCTCCTGCGGCCGGCACAGCGGGTCGATCACCAGGTTGCGGCGGCGCTCGCGGCCTGCATCGGCATCGAGCAGGCCTGCGGCGGCCAGGGCGCGCAGCACGGCGGCGTGCCGCCCGGGCGCAATGCCGCGCAACTGCACATTGCCGCGGCTGGACAGCTCCAGCGCGCCGTTGCCTTGCACCCAGGCCAGGCGCGCCAGACGCCGCGCCTGCGCTGCCGTCAGGCGGCCCAGCGGCGGGCGCACGCGCAGCACCAGCCCATCGCCGGAGGCCATGGGCTGCCAGGCGCCGGGGCACCAGCCTTGGATGTGGGGAGGGGTATGCATGGGGTAGGGGCCCCGACTGTAGCGCCGGCGCACCCGGCATCCCAGGTGCAAGACCCGCATGCGTTCATGAAATGCGGACTTTCTTGATCCAGCCCGCCTGGGAAGCGGGCTGGTAACGCCTAACACCCACCTAGCCTGAATTTGTCAATTCAAGTTGAAATTTAACAATTCGCCCTTAGGGTTTTATCAAATTGATCATTTATTTTTGATAGAAACTGATACTTGCACCACCTACCTGGAAAGCGCCATGAATCTCCGCACCTGGACCGTCAAGACCAAGCTCTACGCCGCCTTTACCGCCCTGGCTTTACTGGTCGCACTGGTTTCCGTATCTGCCCTTCATGCGCTGGACGGCTCCGACCGCAACCTGACGCAGTTCGTCGACGGCGTGAACGCCCGCGCCCATCTGGCCGAACAGGTGCGCGCGGCCGTGGACAGCCGCGCCATCGCGGCGCGCAACCTGGTGCTGGTGAACACGCCAGCCGATCTGGACATGGAAAAAACGGCCGTGTACGCCGCCCATGCCGCGGTCAAGTCCCACCTGGACCAGCTCAAGGCCCTTGTGGCCGCGCCCGGGGTGGGCGAGGAGGCTCGCGCCCTGGTCGCCCGCATCGACCAGATAGAGCAGCGCTACGGCCCGGTGGCGCTGGACATCGTTTCGCTGGCACTGCGCCAGCAAAGGGACGAGGCCATTGCCAAGATGAACAGCGAGTGCCGGCCGCTGCTGGCCCAGCTGATCGCGGCCACCGACGAGTACAGCCAGCTCACGCGCCAGCACGCCCAGGTCATGGTGGAGCAGGCCACGCAGTCCTATGTGCAGCAACGCAACATGCAGATCGGCGTGAGCGCGGTCGCCTTCGTGCTGGCCCTGCTCATGGGCCGGCTGATCGCACGCGGCCTGACACGCGCGCTGGGGGCCGAGCCTGCCCAGCTCGGTGAAGTCGCCCGCCAGATCGCCGACGGCAACCTCGATCCCGGACTGGTGCGCAGCGAAGCGCCCGCAGGCAGCGTGCAGGCCTCGCTCAACGCCATGCACCAGAGCCTGGCCAGCGTGGTCAGCGATGTGCGCAACAACGCCGACAGCGTGGCCGTGGCCAGCGAGCAGATCGCCAAGGGCAATGCCGACCTGAGCCGCCGCACCGAGCAGCAGGCCAGCGCGCTGCAGGAAACTGCAGCCTCCATGGACGAGCTGTCTTCCACCGTGCAGCAGAACGCGGACAACGCGCGCCAGGTCAACCAGCTCGCGCGCGGCGCCAGCCAGATCGCGGCCAAGGGCGGCACCGTGGTGCAGGAAGTCGTGGGCGCCATGCAGGACATCCATGCCAGCTCGCGCCAGATCGGCGACATCGTGGGCGTGATCGACTCCATCGCCTTCCAGACCAACATCCTGGCCCTGAACGCCGCCGTCGAGGCCGCGCGTGCCGGCGAACAGGGCAAGGGCTTTGCCGTGGTGGCCGCCGAGGTGCGCACCCTGGCCCAGCGCAGCGCGCAGGCGGCCCGCGAGATCAAGCAGCTCATCAGCGATAGCGCCACGCGCGTCAGCCAGGGCGCGGAGCTGGCCGACCAGGCCGGCACCACCATGGCCGAGGTGCTGCAATCCATACAGCGCGTGACCGACCTCATGGGCGAGATCAGCAACGCCAGCGACGAGCAAAGCACCGGCGTGGCCCAGGTCGGGCAGGCCCTGAGCCAGATGGACCAGGTCACGCAGCAAAACGCCGCCCTGGTGGAGGAAAGCGCGGCGGCGGCCTCCAGCCTCAAGTCCCAGGCCCAGCGCCTGGTGCAGGCCGTGGCCATCTTCCGCCTGGGTCATCAGGGCAATGTGCCCCAGCAGCCGGGTTTTCAGGCGCCGCCGCCGGCGTCCGTGCCCATGCGCGCGGCCACGGCATCTGCGCTGGCGCCGGCCAAGCCTGCACGTGCACCTGCTTCTGCTCCTGCCCCCGTGCGGACGGCAGCTGCTGCTCGCACCTCGCCCCCTGCACGCATCGCTGCGGCCAGCCCGCCTGCCGAATCGCAGGACTGGACCAGCTTCTGAGGCCGGGAATCCGCACGCATGCGCCGCTACCGCTCCTGCACCGCGCCCCTGGACAAGGCTGCGCAGGTGCGCGAATTGGAAGAGTTCTTCCGCGGGCAAAACCCCATCGACCTCGCTGCGGCCGACTGGCACACGCGCATGGAGCAAGGCCTGACCGCCGAGGAAGAAGCCGAATTCACCGAATGGCTGGCAGCCAGCACGGCGCACGAGGCCGCCTTACGCCACCTGGGCCAGAGCCTGGCGGCAGCGCGGTCCACTCCCCCCGGACAGGTGGCACGCCTGCGCGCGGAGCAGGCACGCCGGCGCTCGCAGTCGGCGCCTCACGCACACCCGGAACCGGCCCCGCAGCGCCCGTCCTCCGAAGAGCGCCAAGGCTGGAGCTGGTCCCGCCTGCTGCCGCGCCCTGCCCTGGCGGCCCTGTGCTGCACGGTGGCCCTGGCCGTGGGCGTTGGCTGGCACCAGTGGCAGCAGCAGCCCACCTTCACCAGCAGCCACCTGACCCCACGCGGCCAGGCCAGGACCATCACCTTGCCGGATGGCACCGCACTGTCCCTGGATGCCGATACCCAGGCGCAGGTGGCCCTGTACCGCGACCGGCGCGAGGTGCGCATCACGCAAGGGCAGATCCTGTTTGCCGTGGCGCCCGACAGCGACAGGCCCTTTCATGTGCTGGCCGGCCCGGCGCGCGTCACCGTGGGCGGCACGCGGTTTTCCGTGCGCTATCGCGCCACGGGCATGGAGGCGGGCAGCGCCCAGGTGGCCGTGCAGGAAGGCCATGTGCGCGTGGCCGGTGCGCAAGGCACTGCAGCCGCTGATGCCGCGCCCGCCGCCTTGGTCGCTGGCCAGGCCCTGAGCGTGTCGCCTGCAGGCGTGCTCGGTCCGGTCTCGGCTGTGGCGCCCGGCAGCATTGCGCTGTGGCGCAAGGGACTGATCCGCTTCGAGAACACGCCCCTGGCCGACGCCCTGGCCGAGCTGGAGCGCTACGGGCCGACCGGCCTGGTGGTGCACGACCCGGCCGTGGCGGCCCTGCGTATTGGCGGCACCTACCAGGCCAGCCGCCCCGCCGAGTTCGCACGCATGCTGGCCCAGATCCTGCCCGTCACTCTGGTGGCCGGGCCCGATGGCCAGACCGAGATTACCGCTGCGCCCTGAGCACGGAGGCGGGGCGCCGGGGCCGCGCGGCGGTCTATCGAAACAGCTCGGTCGTCAGCTTCCCCGCAGCCCGCGCCGGTATTCGATCACCGTGCCCAGCAGAACCAGCCGGTTCCTGTCGCTGCGCAGCACGGCATGGTCTTCGTTGAGCGGTACCAGATCAAAGACCTCGGTGCCGTCCTCTCCCACACCGCGCACGCGGTACTTTCTGAGCAGCACCTGCCGCTTGCCATTCCTGGCCAGCACATGGTCGCCGGGCCGGGGGCTGGCCTGCGGATCGATCAGCACGCGGTCGCTCTCGCGCAATTCGGGCGACATGGCATCGCCCTCCAGCGCAAGAAAAAACGCACCGGGCGATGCGTTGTCCTTGCCGAATTCGATGTCCAGGGTTTCAGCAGACTCGGGGAATGCGCCGTCATCTGCCAGGGCTGCAGCCTGGGCATGCGAGAGAACGGGATATTGCCGCAATCCTTTGGGAAACTCCGGCAGATTGGTGCCGGGCGTGTCCCCCTCTGGAAGCAGGGCCGGCAAATCGGAAACCATCTTCACCAGCCTGGGACTGATTTCGAAAAGCGAAACCTTCAAGCCCTTGGCATACGCAATGCCCGCCTCCAGGCTGATGGGCCGGTTGCCGCTCTGGTGCTGGGAAACCATGGAGGAGCCGCCAGGAATGCCGGCCTTCTCTGCGAACTCGGCCTTGCTTTTCACAGTAGAGAGCAGGCGCTTGAGGTTCGCCGCCTCTTCCTCGATGGTCCAGGCTTTCATGCGGCAATCCTACAAATTGCTTGGTGGTCTCGGAAACCTGCGCCAGAGTCCGATCATGGTGCCGATCAGGACAAGCCGATTCTTGTCGCTACACAGTAAGGCATGGTCCTCGTTGAGAGGCACTAGTTCGAAAACCGCAACGCCTTTTTCATCGACCTCTCGCACACGGTACTTTCTGAGCAGCACCTGCCGCTTTCCGCTACTGGCAACCACAAAGTCACCAGGCTGAGGACTGGCCTGGGGATCAATCAGCACGCGGTCACCTTCGCGGAATTCGGGCGACATGGCATTTCCCTCCAGCTCCAAGAAGAAGGCCCTGGCGGACGCATCGTCCTTGCCGAATTCAATGCTTTCAGTGAGTTCGGGAAGTGCACCGACCTCGGCAAGGGCTGCAGCCTGGGTATGCGAAAGGACGGGGTACTGCCGCATGCCTTTGCGATTTTCGGCCTTGCCCGAGGGCAACCGCAGAGCCGGGGGCGGGAAGCCTGTTGCACTGGCAATGGCAACAAGCTGGTCGAACTTGGGTTCATGCACGCCATTTTCCCAATGGCCCACATTGGCTTTGCTCCGTCCAATGGCCTCGCCAAGTTCCTCTTGCGTCCATTTCTGGTGCAGGCGCGCGGCCTTGATCCAATCCTTGAGTTTCATCGCTAGGAATCGTAAAGATTTTCTAGCCTTGCGAGTCTAGAAATACTTTACTTTTAGGCTAGAAATGCTAGTCTTTGGGCATGAAGCATCCAGTTGAAAAAGCGGCCACCATCCTGGGCTCGCTAAGCGCCCTTGGCCTCGCCTTGGGAGTCTCCAAGGCCGCCGTCTGGCAATGGATGGCCGGTGGACGCCAGGTTCCTGTGAAGCACTGCCCCCGTATAGAAGCGCTGACAAGAGGTGCCGTAACACGCCGCGAATTGCGGCCGGATGACTGGCAACTGCTCTGGCCAGAGCTTGGGCACTCCGGCGGCACAGGCTCTGAATGAGCGAGGAAACATGTACAAGACCGTGTCCCATCACTTCATCCCCGGCCTGCGCTTCCACTCGTTCTGGTACTACCAGGCGCGCGGCTCCACGGGCAGGGTGCGCTGGGCGCGGCTGCCCATGGTCTCCGACGCCTGTGCGCAGGCCGATCCCCATGGCGCATGGTGGTGTGCGCAGCGGTGCGCCGCCGTTCTGGCGCAGCGGCCATGGCGGCTCATGCAACTGCCGCCCGGCCTGCCTGCGCAGCCGGATGCCCGCCAGATGGCGCATGTCCTGCAGCAATGGCTGCCGGGCTGGAGCGCTGCGCCGGCCAGCGTGCAGGTCTGTGCCCACGCGCTTGAGAACGGCGGCAGCGCGCTGCTGCAGTTGCATGTCTGGGCCAGGAGCGCGCCCAGCATTCTTTGGGCATGGGTGGTTGGGGTGGAGGTCCAGGCGCGCCAATCCCTTCAGGGGCTGACCACTGCGCCAGGCAGCCTGCAAGCCGGGCACCTGTCCCCGCGAGCCCTGCTGATCGTTCCCTTCGGCCAGGACATGCCCTGGGCCACCGGCCATACCGCCCGGGTACGCCTGCATGCACGGGGGCCTCAACTGCGCGGGCAGCATGAAGTGGTTGCGCAGGATGGCTGCTGGTTCCAGGACAGCGGGCTGGACGCCGTGGTTCTGGAGCCGGAGCCACGGCACGGTGCCGTCCCACCCATGTAAAGCGCCCCCGCACCCGCGCCAATGAGAATCAATCTCAGTACAATCGCCGCTGTTTTCAGCCAGCCCAGGCCCGGCAGCCGCTCCGGACCGCTGGCAAGCTGCCGCGCGCCGTGCCCCTGCCCTCCCCGACCACCGCCTGCCTGACCGCCGCCCGCGCCCTGCCCCGGGTGGCCGCGCCATGGCTGCCTGATGCGGGGCGGCGGCCGTGAAACGGGACCCCTTCGCCACGCAGGGCGGCATGGCACCACCCTCCGCACTGGCCGCGCTGTATGCGCGCTGGCGCCAGCCGCTGGTGCGGCTGCTGCAGGGGCGCCTGGGCAGCCGAGCGCAGGCCGAGGACACGGCCCAGCAGGTGTTCACTCAGATGGCGGCCTCGGGCCGCCTGCCCGAAGAGGGCAAGGAGCAGGCCTACCTGAGCCGCGCCGCCAGCAATCTCGCCGTGGACCAGTGGCGCCGGCAGGGCGGGGCCCAGGCCCTGGCCACGGTGTCGGCCGACAACTGCGGTGATGAACTGCAGGGCCTGGCGGCCGATGACAGCCATGACCCCGTGCGCCAGGCCCAGAACCGCCAGTACCTGGCCCGCCTGGACGATGCGCTGGGCGAGCTGCCCGAGCGCCAGCGCGAGGCCTTCACGCTGCACATCATGGAAGGATTCACGCAGGAGGAAGTGGCGCAGCGCATGGACATCTCGCTGCGCATGGTGTCCAGGCATGTGAGCCGGGCCTACGCCTACTGCGAACTGCGGTTGCAATACGGGAGCCTGGAACAGATGCAGCGCCTGCGCACCAATGCCGCAGCCCCTTCCGAACACGCCCCAGGACGCGGCCCCACGCCATGAACAAGACACCGCCCCCAGGAATGGCGCCAGACACGCTGGTGGACCTGCACGAAGCCGCCGCCCAGTGGTTCACGCGCCGCCAGACGGCGGGCTGGACGGGCGCGGACGAGCGCGCGCTGGACGCCTGGCTGCAGGCGGACCCCTTTCACCGCGAGATCTTCGACAGCATGGGCCGCACGCGCCAGCTGTTCGGCCAGCTGCAGCAGGAGCGCGTGCAGGCACAGGCACAGGCACAGGCACAGAAGCAGGTAAAGGCACAGCGCCCGCCGGCCCATGAGCCTGCGCGTCGGCGCACAGCGCCGTCTGCCATGCAGACCTGGCCTGGCCGCTGGCGGGCCGCCTTCGCCACGGCAGGCGTTGCCCTGTGCTGCGCCCTGCTGGTGGGCGGCTGGCATACCTGGGACAACACGGCGCGCTACACGCTGCAGATGGCGACCGGGCCGGGCGAAACGCGCGAGGTGGACCTGCCCGATGGCAGCCATGTGACTGTGAATTTCAGCAGCACGCTGCAGGTGCGCTACTACCCGCGCCGCCGCGAGGTGGTGCTGGACAGCGGCGAGGCCTTCTTCGAGGTGGCGCCGGATGCATCGCGGCCCTTCACCGTGGACTCGGGCCGCAGCCGCGTGAAGGTGGTGGGCACGGCCTTCAACGTGCGGGCTGCGCCGCCGCGCCTGGTGGTGAAGGTGCTGCGCGGCAAGGTCGAGGTGCGCGCCGACCGCGATGCCGCAGACGGGCCGGTGATGCTGCTGGGCCCGGCAAGCGGCGTGTCCATCGACCCCGTGACGGGCGGCCATGACACGGTGGCCGCGCCTGCGGACACGGTGGGCGACTGGCGCACCGGGCAGCTGCGGTTCAGGCGCACGCCGCTGGACGAGGTGGCCCGGGAGCTGTCGCGCTACCTGGGCCAGCCCGTGGTGCTGGCTTCCGAGGAGCTGGGCAGCCTGCCCGTGTCGGCGTTTTTCTCCACGGCCGCGCCCGAGCCCTTCATCGAGCTGCTGCCGGACCTGATTCCCGTGCGCGTGCGAAGGCAGGCCTCGGGCGGATGGCTGATTGCCAGGCGCTGAGCCGACCGGCGAAACCACTCTGTTTACAAATTGTTTCAAACAACCACAGCGACACAGGTTCGTGGTCTTCGCCAAAACCTCGTCTTGAACAGATAGGGACCGGATTTTTCCGGCACTCCCTCGGCTGCCAGCCAGCAGGGCCGAAGCAGGACTTCGCCCCCCAGCCAACGGCCGCAAACGCGGTGCGCCGCGCGCGCAGACCGGCGGGCTGGGCCTGGTGGCCGGGCCGGCATGGACTGGTGGGTATGCCGGGCAAGGGCCCGGGCCTGCGCGCACGGTGCGATGGGGCGCATGGGCGCCGTGCAGACATGACGCAGGATTCAAACGTGAAGCGGGCAAGACAACTGAGAGGGGCCCTGGGGGGCCAGGGACTGACGGCGCAGACGCGCCACGACCAAGCGGGAGCACAGATGTGCACGGCACGCCAGGGCGCCATGGCGCTGCTGGTGGCCGGCGCGGTGGCAGCGATGGCGCTGCCTGTTCCATCGCAAGCGCAGGTACCGGCACAGGAGGCGCGTGCGCAGCAGTTGCCGTTCGACATTGCGGCCCAGCCGCTGGCCACGGCGCTGGGTGCGTTCGGCAAGCAGTCCGGGCAGCAGGTGCTGTTCGACGAGGCCGATCTGGCCGGGCGCAGCGCCCAGGCCGTCAAGGGCCGGTTCACGCCACGCCAGGCGCTGGAGCAGCTGCTGGGCGGCTCGGGCATGGCCGTGGCCACGGAGCGCAGCGGCGGCTTCACGCTCAAGCCCGCACCCCGGCCCGCGGCCGGCGCGCTGACGCTGGGCGAGGTCCACGTGACCGCGCAGGCCCTGCGCAGCACGGCCACCGAAGGCACGGGCGCCTATGCGGCGCGGGCCGTGAGCATCGGCAAGAGCGAGCAGGCGCTCAAGGACACGCCCCAATCCGTCAGCGTGGTCACCGACCAGTTGATGAGGGAGCAGAACATCACCTCGGTCTACGAGGCCCTGGCCAGCACCACGGGCATCACGCTGCTGCAAAGCCCGCAGGGCGGCAAGTACATCTATTCGCGCGGCCTGGACGTGACGGGCATGCAGTACGACGGCATTCCCGTGGAGCGCCTGTACGGCCGCGCCAGCAACTACGCAGGCAGCTCGGTCATCTATGACCGCGTGGAAGTGCTGCGCGGCGCCACGGGCCTGGTGCAGGGCGGCGGCGACCCCAGCGGTGCCGTCAACCTGGTGCGCAAGCGCCCCCTGACCGAGCCAGGCGTCAGCGTCATGGCCAAGGCCGGCTCCTGGGACCGCTATGGCGCGCAGATCGATGCCAGCGGCTCCCTCAACCAGGACGGCACGCTGCGCGGCCGCGCCGTGCTGGACCGACAGGACGAGCACTCCTTCATCGACTACGTGAACAGCAAGAACACCACGCTGTACGGCACGCTGGACTACCGGCTGTCGGCCGACACGCAGGTCAGCGTGGGCGCCAGCATCGAGAGCATGAAGGGCCGGCCCTTCATCTCGGGCCTGCCGCGCTACTCCACGGGCGCCGACATCGGCCTGCCGCGCTCCACCTTCCTGGGCGCCGACTGGAACCGCCAGGACAACAGCAACAAGGCCTTGTACGCAGACCTGTCTCACCAGTTCAACGACCGCTGGCGCGCCAAGGTCTCGGCCATCCACGTGCGCGAGGAGCTGGACATGAAGTACGCGGCCTCGCTGCGCGCGGTCAATCCCTCCACCATGCTGGGGGGCAACATCGCGGCCATGACCCAGGCGCGCATGAACGCCTCCGGCCTGGATGCCCACGTGACTGGCGACATCGATGCCTTCGGCCGCCAGCACGAGCTGGTGCTGGGCGCCACCTACAGCCGCTCGCACGCCAACCCCACCTACAACGCATTGACGGCGGCCAACCCCATCGATGTGACGGCGCCCAACGCCCACATTCCCGAGCCCAGCGATGCCGCCCTGGCAGCCGTGTTCAACGAACAACGCAGGGCCATGGTGCAGCAGGCCGGTGTCTACGGCGCGCTGCGCCTGCAGGTCAGCGATCCGCTCAAGCTGGTGGTGGGCGGACGGCTGAGCAACTACAAGAGCGACTGGGACACCTACCTGCGCAGCGCCGGCGTGCCCAGCTTCAACAGCACCCATCAGGGCAATACCCGGTTCATGCCGTTCGCGGGCGCCATCTACGCCATCAATCCGCAGTGGAACGCCTATGCCAGCTACGCCAGCATCTTCAAGCCCCAGACGCTGCTGAACGCGGCCGGCGAGAACCTCAAGCCCATCATGGGCGACACCTACGAGGTCGGCATCAAGGGCGAGCTGATGGACGGCAGGCTGAACACGTCGCTTGCGCTGTACCGCGTGAACCAGAACCACCGCGCCCAGGAGGACCTGAGCACCAGCCCCACCTGCCGCGACGGCTACTACTGCTACACCGACACCGGCAAGGTCACCAGCCAGGGGCTGGATGCCGAGGTCAGCGGCGAGCTGGCGCGCGGCTGGAAGCTGTTCACGGGCTACACCTACAACAGCAACAAGTACGCCCAGGACCTGAACAACCAGGGCAAGAGCTTCAACACCTACACGCCGCGCCACCTGCTGCGCGCCTGGACCACCTACCAGCTGCCCGGTGAGTGGAATGCCTTCACCATAGGTGGCGGCGTCAATGCCCAAAGCTCCAACTACCGCCAAGTCGGCGCCGTGGCCGTGCATGTGCCCGGCCGCGCGGTCTGGAGCAGCTATGTGCGCTATCGCATCAATCGCCAGTGGGAAGCGTCGCTGAACTTCAACAACATGTTCGACAAGACCTACTACGTCTCCGTGGGCAATCTGCTCAACAGCAGTCACTACGGCGATCCGCGCAATGTGATGCTGACGCTGCGTGGCTCGTTCTGACGGTCGGCCAGGGGGATGCGGCGGGCAGGACGTGCGGGCAATAGACTAGCCACCCTGCGAAACCCGCTGCCCCCTATTCAACCGTTTCAAGGAGTTCCCATGCATCTTCAACGCACCGTCCTTTTTGCAGGCATGGCTGCCAGCCTCTTTCTGGCGGCGGGATGGGCCACGGCCGCAGAAGGCCCTGCCACGGCCCAGGCGCCACAGGCCAAGGTCCAGGCCCAGGTCCAGGCCGCCAAGCCGGCGGGCGACACCGTGCAGGCGCAGCTGGAGACCTCCACCTGGGTACCCGACGGCAAGGCCGATGCGCCGCGCGTGATCTATACCTTCACCGACCCCAACTGCAAGTACTGCCACAAGTTCTGGGAGGCCGCGCGTCCCTGGGTGGACGCAGGCAAGGTGCAGCTGCGCCACATCCTGGTGGGCGTGATCCGTGACGACAGCCCGGCCAAGGCCGCCGCCATCCTGCAGGCCCCGGACCGAGCGGCCGCACTGACGGAGCACGAGAAGAAGTCCGCCCAGGGCGGCATAGCGCCCGCCTTCAGCGTCAGCCCCGACGTGCGCAAGACGCTGGAGGCCCACCGCAAGCTGATGATGTCCCTGGGCTTCCGTGGCACGCCGGGCATCGTGGTGATCGACAGCCAGGGCGGCACCAAGAGCTATGGCGGCATGCCGCGCGATGCCGCCTTGCCCGAGGTGTTCGGGGCGCTGTGAACGCGCTGCCGTGAACGGGACGCCAGGTGGTGCCCGCACCTCGGCAGCCGCGAGTAGCATGGCCGGCAGGATCACTACTGCGGAGAACGCCACCATGCTCAAGCTCTACGGTTTTTCCAGGGTCAATGCCGGCGCACGCGGCCGCACGCGCGATCTGCGCGTGCTGTGGGCACTCGAAGAGATGCAGCTGCCCTTCGAGATCGCGGGCATGGACCATCCCGCGCACGACCTGAACACCGAGGCCTACCGCCGGCTCAGCCCCTTCGAGCAGATTCCGGCGCTGGACGATGACGGGCAGGTGATTTCGGAGTCGGCCGCCATCGTGCTGCATCTGGCCAGGAAGTGCGGCCGGCTGATGCCCTCCGATGCAACCGGCGAGGCCCAGGTGCTGCGCTGGTGCTTTGCAGCCATGAACACGGTGGAGCCGCCGCTGCTCAGCCTGATGGTTCTGGACTGGACGGCCGATGGCAGCTGCGGCAAGCACCGCGAATTCCTGGTGGGCTGGGCGCATCGCATGCTGGGCAACCTGGAGCGCTGGCTGGACGGGCGCCGCTTCATTGCCACCGACGAATTCACGGTGGCCGACATCCTGATGGCGCATGTGCTCGCCTGCATCCCGGACCGCACGCTGACCGCGCCCTGCCCCGCCGTGGAGGCCTACCGCGACAGATGCCTGGCCCGGCCCGCCTGGCAGCGGACCCTGTCGGCCTACAACGCGCGGGTGGAGGCGGCGTAGCCGGGGCGCAGGGCTGCTCGGTGCTCAGGGCTGCTGGAAGGCCGCCACAGGCTGGGACTGCGGTGGTGGCGGCGGCGCAGTCCAGCTGCCGCCCAGCACGCGGAACAGCTGGGCCAGCGCCAGCTGCCGCTGGGTCACGGTATCGATGTAGGCGCTTTCATTGGCGAAGGCGTTGCGCTGTGCGTCCAGGTAGCGCAGATGGTCGTCCACCCCCGCCTGGTAACGGGCCTGCGCCAGCCGCAGGCTTTCGCGGCTGCTGTCGCGCAGCGCCAGGCGCGCGGCTTCCTCGCGGCGCAGCGTGTCGGTGGCGGCCAGGGCGTCGGCCACTTCGCGGAAGGCGGTCTGGATGGCCTGCTCGTAGGCGGCCACGGCCATGTCCTTGCGCAGCACGGCCAGGTCGAGGTTGGCGCGGTTGCGCCCCCCGTCGAAGAGGGGCAGCGTGACCTGGGGAGTGAACGACCAGGCGCGCTGGCCCGAGCGGAACAGGTCGGACAGATCGGCGCTGGACGATCCCAGGAAGCCGGTGAGCGAGATGCGCGGGAAGAAGGCCGCGCGCGCCGCACCAATGTCCGCGCTGCGCGCACGCAGCCGGTGCTCGGCCGCCTGGATGTCCGGGCGGTGGATGAGCAGTTCGGAAGGCGTGCCGGCCGACAGGTCCTGCAGCAGCATGGGCAGGTCGGACGACTTTGTCGACTGTGCAGACCCCGCGGCCTGTGCAGACCGTGCGGACTGTGCGGACAGGTACGGCCCCAGATCCTCCACGCCCGTCAGCAGCAGCAGGGCGTTGCCGGCCTGGCGCAGCTCGCGTTCGCTGCGCTCCACGTCGGCGCGGGCCTGGGCGGCCAGGCCCAGGGCATCCTGGTGATCCAGGGCGGTGGCCGTGCCCGCCTGGCGCCGCTGCGCGGTCAGGCGCAGCGAGGATTCACGGCTTTGCAGCGTGCGCTGCGCCAGTTGCAGCCGGCGCAGGGCCCCGTCGCGGGACAGGTAGGCCTGCACCACTTCGGCACCCAGGCTGATGCGGGCCGCGCGCGCGGCCTCTTCGGTGGCCAGGTACTCGCCCAGGGCGGCTTCGGACAGGTTGCGCACGCGGCCGAACAGGTCCAGCTCGAAGGCGGCCAGCCCCAAGCCGGCCTGCCAGCTGCCCTGCACCTGCGGCTGGCCCGTGGCATTCATGTCGCCCGGCAGGCGCTGGCGCGTGCCGCCGCCCTGCAGGCCCACGCCCGGCAGGCGGTCGGCGCGCTGCACCTGGTACAGGGCGCGTGCCGCCTCCACGTTGAGCAGGGTCTGGCGCAGATCGCGGTTGTGGGCCTGGGCCAGGTCCACCAGCTGGCGCAGCTGGCGGTCGGCGATGAAGCTGTTCCAGTCCAGCGTGGCCGCCGACGAGGACAGCACGGGCGCCGCATCCTGCTGCGGCCACTGCGTGGGAATGGGCGCCTGCGGACGCTGGTGGACCGGGGCGAGGGAGCAGCCCGCCAGCACCAGGCTGGCGGCCAGCGCACACAGGGCGCGTGGGAAGAAGTGCATGGACATGGCGCTTACTCCGTGGAGGTTGCCGGGGCCTGCAAGGCAGGCGGGGTGCCGGCCGGCGCCTTGCGCCGGAACAGGGACAGCACCCAGACGAAGAAGACGGGAACGAAGACCACCCCCAGCAGCGTGGCCGACAGCATGCCGCCGATCACGCCGAAGCCGATGGCGGCCTGGCTGGAGGCGCCCGCGCCCGAGGCCAGCGCCAGCGGCACCACGCCCAGGATGAAGGCCAGCGAGGTCATGACGATGGGCCGAAAGCGCAGCCGCGCCGCCTGCAGCGCGGCCTGCGCCAGGCTGTACCCCTGCGCATGCAGGTCCTTGGCGAACTCCACGATCAGGATGGCGTTCTTGGCCGCCAGGCCGATGATGGTGATCAGGCCCACCTTGAAGTACACGTCGTTGGACAGGCCCACGGCCGAGGTGGCAAGCACCGATCCCAGCGCGCCTATGGGCACGATCAGCATCACGGCGGCGGGAATGCTCCAGCTCTCGTACAGGGCCACGAGCAGCAGGAACACCACCACGATGGCCAGCGCGAACAGCTTGGGCGCCTGGGCACCGGCGGCTTTCTCCTGGAAGGACAGGGCCGTCCACTCGTAGCCTATGCCGCGCGGCATCTCGGCCATGATGCGTTCCAGCTCGGCCATGGCCTCGCCCGTGGTGTGGCCGGGCCTGGCATCGCCCGAGATGCGGAAGGCCGGATAGCCGTTGTAGCGCGAGATCTGCACCGGCCCGCTTTCCCAGCGCACCGAGGCAAAGGCCGACAGCGGCACCTGCTGCCCGCTGGCATTGGGCACATGCAGGCGCAGGATGTCCTCGGGCCGCGCGCGGGCCTGCGCCTCGGCCTGCACCACCACGCGCTGCAGGCGGCCGGCGTTGGGGAACTCGTTGATCACGGCCGAGCCGTAGGCCGTGGACAGGGCGGTGTTGATGGCGCTGAAATCCACGCCCTGGGCCTGCGCCTTGCGCCGGTCAATGTCCAGCCGCAGCTGGGGCGCATCCTCCAGGTTTTCCATCATGGCGTAGGCAATGATGGGCGAGGCATTGGCCTTGGCCAGCAGCTGGTCGCGCGCGGCGATCAGCGCCTCGCGGCCCAGGTTGGCGCGGTCCTGCAGGCGCAGCGCAAAGCCGCCGGAGTTGCCCAGGCCGTCGATGGGCGGCGGGTCCACGGCCATGACGGTGCCGTCGGACAGGCGGGCAAAGCGCTGGTTGAAGGCCTGCACCTCGTCCCACGACGCCTGCCCGGCGCCGCGCACCGACCAGTCCTTGAGCGTGACGAAGGCCAGGGCCGCGTTCTGCCCCATGCCCGAGAAGCTGTAGCCCATCAGGAACTCCGCCTGGGCCGTGGCGGGGCGGCCCTGGATGTAGTCCTCCATGTCCTTGACCATGGCCTTGGTGCGCTCCGTGGTGGCGCCCGGCGGCAGCTGCACGCCGACGATGTAGTAGCCCATGTCCTCGTAGGGCACGAAGGATTCGGGCATGCGCGTGTACGCCACGCCCAGCCCGGCCACGATGGCGGCATACACCAGCATGCAGCGCCCGGCGCGGCGCACCAGCCGCTGGTTGAGCAGGTCGAAGCGCTCGGTCAGCGCCGCGAAGCGGCGGTTGAACCAGCCGAAGAAGCCCTTGCGCTCGGCGTGGTGGCCCTTGGCAACGGGCTTGAGCAGCGTGGCGCACAGCGCCGGCGTGAAGGTCAGCGCCAGCAGGCCCGAGAACAGGATGGACACGGCCAGCGACAGCGAGAACTGCCGGTAGATCACGCCCACCGAGCCGCTCATGAAGGCCAGCGGCAGGAACACCGCCACCAGCACCAGGGTGATGCCGACGATGGCGCCCGAGACCTGCTGCATGGCCTTGACCGTGGCGGCCAGAGGCGACAGCCCCTCCTCGGCCATGAGGCGCTCCACGTTTTCCACCACCACGATGGCGTCGTCCACCAGGATGCCGATGGCCAGCACCATGCCGAACATGGTCATCATGTTCACCGAAAAGCCCAGCGCATACATCACGCCCAGGGTGCCGGCCAGGCAGACGGGCACGACGATGGTGGGAATCAGCGTGTAGCGCAGGTTCTGCAGGAACAGCCACATCACCAGGAACACCAGCGCCACGGCCTCCACCAGGGTCTGGATGACCTTGCCGATGGCCACTTCCACGAAGCGCGAGGTGTCATAGGGCACGGCGTACTGGATGCCGGCAGGGAAGTTCTGCGACAGCTCGGCCAGGCGCGCCTTGACGGCCTTGGCCGTCTGCATGGCGTTGGCCCCGGGCGCCAGCTGCACGGCGGCGGCCACGCCCTGGCGGCCGTCCTCGCGCGAGGAAAAGCTGTAGTCCAGCTGGCCGACCTCCAGCCGCGCCACATCGGCCAGGCGCACGGCCGAGCCATCGGCCCTGGCACGCAGCACGATCTGGCCGAACTCCTCGGGCGAGGCCAGCGTGCCCTTGACGGCAATGGTGGCGCTCAGCTCCTGGCCGGGCCCTGCGGGCGAGGCGCCAAAGCTGCCGGCCGGCACCTGCGCGTTCTGGGCGGCGATGGCCGCGTTCACGTCCGCCACCGACAGGCCGTAGCCCAGCAGCTTGCCCGGATCGACCCACACGCGCATGGCCACATCGGCCGCGAAGAACTGCACCTTGCCCACGCCGGGCACGCGGCGGATCTCGTTGTTGATGTTGCGCACGGCGTAGTCGGACAGGGCCACCTCGCTGTTGCCGCTGCCGCCGCTGCCGTCCTTGTAGGTCAGCGAGTAGATCATCAGGAAGTTGGCGCTGGCCTGCTCGACCTGCAGGCCCATCTGCATCACGGACGCGGGCAGGCGCGCCTCGGCCTTTTTGATGCGGTTTTGCACCTCCACCTGGGCCAGCGCGGGCTCGGTGCCCGGGGCGAAGGTGGCCGTGATCTCGGCCAGGCCCGTGGAGCCGCTGGAGGAGTCGAAGTACAGCAGCCCCTTGGTGCCGTTGAGCTCCTCCTCGATAACGCTGGTCACCGACTCCATCACCGTGGTGGCGGAGGCGCCCGGATAGTTGGCGGTGATCGAGATCTGCGGCGGCGCCACGTTGGGAAACTGGGAGACGGGCAGCGCCGGTATGGCCAGCAGCCCGGCGAGCATGATGAAGATGGCCACCACCCAGGCGAAGTTGGGGCGGTTGATGAAGAACTTGGACATGGTCTATTCCTTGGGCAGGCGCCGGCTCAGTCGCTGGACGTGGCGGAGCTGCCGGAGGCGCTGAAGGTGCCGGACAGCCCCGCCGTAGGGGAGGCCGCGGCATCGGAAAGGGCCGTGACCTGAACCCGCGCCCCGGGCTGCAGGCCCGCCATGCGGCCCACCACCACGCGCTCGCCGCCCTTGAGGCCTGCGCTGATCTGCCACTGCGCGCCATGCATGGCCGCGGTCTGCACGGGGCGCATCTGCAGCGTGTCCTGGCCGTCCACCACCAGCACGTGGGCCTGCCCGTCGGTGCTGCGCTGCACGGCCCGCTGCGGCACCAGGATGGCGGCAGGGTCCACGCCCTGGCCCACGGTCACGCGCACATACATGCCGGGCAGCAGCATGCCGTCGCGGTTGTCGAAGCGCCCGCGCAGCGCCATCTGGCCCGTGCCGCGGTCCACCGTCACATCCGAGAACATCAGCCGCCCCGTGCGCTGCAGGCCCGTGCCGTCCACCTTCAGGGAGACCGGCGTGCCGTCCTTGCCCGCTGTCTGTGCCAGGCGGCCCTCGGCCAGGGCCGCGCGCAGGCGCTGGGCTTCGGCCACGGGCTGCTGGAAGTCGGCATAGACCGGGTCGAGCTGCTGGACCAGCGCCATGGGCGTGGCCTCGCCCTGGCCCACCAGGGCGCCCTCGGTGACCAGCGCACGGCCGATGCGACCCGCGATCGGCGCCCTGACCGTGGCGTATTCCAGGTTCAGGGCGGCCGCCTGCACCTCGGCCTGGGCGGACTGCCGCGCGGCCTGGGCCGCCTGCAGGCGGGCCTGCATGGCCTCGAAGTCCTGGCGGCTGACCGCCTCCTGCGCCACCAGCGGCGCGTTGCGGCCGACCACGGCACGCGCATCGAGCAGGGCCGCCTCGGCGCTGGCCAGCTGGCCCTGGGCGCGGGACAGCGCGGCGCGCAGGGGCGCCGGGTCGATCTGGAACAGCACCTGGCCGGCCCGGACGTCGGCACCTTCCTCGAAATGGCGGCGCAGCACGATGCCGGCCACCCGCGCACGCACCTCGGCCACGCGCACGGGCTCGATACGGCCCGGCAGCTCGCTGGACAGGGCCAGCGGCGCGGGCTGCACGGTGACGGCCTGCACCACCGGCAGCGCGTCACCCGCTGCGGCCGGAGCCTCGTTGCGGCCGCAGCCCGTTGCCAGGGCGGCCAGCACCAGGGCCGCCAGCGGCAGGCCACGTCGCTTGTTCAGACGCATGCTCATTTTCACAACCTGATTGATTCGATACGAAGGCCGCGATGGTACATATCAGAATCAAATGAGTCAACATCGATTCATTTGATGATTTGAAACATCAACAGATAAAATCCATGCACTTTCCAAGGAGGCATGACAAGCGATGACGAGCACCAAGCAAGAGGACGAAGGCAAGCTGCTGGGCGCACTGGCACTAGCGCTGCTGGACGATCCCAAGGCCAATCTGCAGGAGCTGGCACGCGCCATCGGCATCAGCAAGGCCACGCTCTACCGCTTCTGCCCCACGCGCGACCAGCTCATCGACCGGCTCATAGGGCATGCGGCCGACACCCTGTCGCGCGCCATGCACGCGGCCGAACTGGAGCGCCACGCGCCGCTGGTGGCGCTGCGCCGCCTCACCGCCCACTGCCAGGACCACCAGACGCTGCTGCTGTTCCTGATGTATTTCTGGCGCTCCGACATCTCGGTGGTCGGCCAGATAGAGAGCGAATGGGTGGCGGCCATGGATGCCTTTTTCCTGCGCGGCCAGCAGGCCGGCGTGTTCCGCATCGACATCACGGCCGCGGCCATGACCGAGCTGTGGCTTTCCATGGCCGTGGGCCTGCTGGATGCGGAACGGCGCGGCCGTGTTGCGCGGGCCAGCGTGGCGGCCGTGATGGAGCAGGCCTTCCTGCACGGCGCCCTGCAGCCCGGCGCACCAGCCGCGTAGCGCGCAGGGCGCCGATGGGGGAAACCGAGGTGATGAATGTTGGTCATGCACTGCTTTCAATCGATGAAGGCAGCCATGGAATGGATTCGCATCAATGAACTAGAATTTTTCTAGTTCAAAAATCCATGAATTTTTCTCACCAACATGTTGGAACGCACCCACCTCGCCATCGTCCGTGAAGTCGAAAAACAGGGCTCGCTGACGGCGGCGGCCGGCGTGCTGTGCGTGACGCAGTCGGCGCTGAGCCACAGCATGAAGAAGCTGGAGCAGCAGCTGGGCACGGACATCTGGCTGCGCGAAGGCCGCAGCCTGCGCCTGACGCAGGCCGGCCAGTACCTGCTGGCCGTGGCCCAGCGCGTGCTGCCCCAGCTGGACCTGGCCGAGGAGCGGCTGCGCCAGTTCGCCCAGGGCGAGCGCGGCGCGCTGCGCATCGGCATGGAGTGCCATCCCTGCTACCAGTGGCTGCTCAAGATCGTCGCGCCCTATCTGGCGAGCTGGCCCGATGTGGATGTGGATGTGAAGCAGAAATTCCAGTTCGGCGGTATCGGCGCGCTGTTCGGCTACGAGATCGACCTGCTGGTCACGCCCGATCCGCTGTTCAAGACGGGCCTGGAGTTCGTGCCCGTGTTCGACTACGAGCAGGTGCTGGTGGTCTCCAGTGCGCATGCGCTGGCAGGGGCCGATTTCGTGGAGGCCGCCCAGCTCGCGCCCGAGGTGCTGATCACCTATCCCGTTCCCATGGACCGGCTGGACATCTACAACCAGTTCCTCATGCCGGCCGGCATCACGCCGCGCCGCCAGAAGGCCATAGAGACCACGGACATCATGATGCAGATGGTGGCCAGCGGCCGGGGCGTGGCGGCCCTGCCGCGCTGGCTGGTGCAGGAGTACGCGGGCAAGCTGGACGTGGTGCCCGTGCGCCTGGGCGCCAAGGGCATTGCCAAGCAGATCTTCCTGGGCGCGCGCGTGGCGGACCTGCAGACCGACTATCTGCAGGCTTTCATCGAGCTGGCGCGCCAGCCGCTGGCCGCCGGCACGCCCCCTGCTCAGGCTGCCTGAGCCTGCGCCAGGAAGTCCTGGGCAAACCGCTGCAGCACGCCGCCCGCTTCGTAGACCGATACCTCCTCGGCCGTGTCCAGCCGGCAGGTCACCGGCACGCGCAGCGTCTGGCCACTTCTTCGTTCAATCACCAGCGTCAGTTGTGCCTGTGGCGTGCGCTCGCCCTCCACGCCATAGATCTCCGTGCCGTCCAGGGACAGGGTCTTGCGGTCGGTGCCCGGCAGGAACTGCAGCGGCAGCACGCCCATGCCGATGAGGTTGGTCCGGTGGATGCGCTCGAAGCCTTCGGCCACCACCGCCTCGACCCCGGCCAGGCGCACTCCCTTGGCGGCCCAGTCGCGTGAGCTGCCCTGGCCGTAGTCGGCGCCCGCGATGATGATCAGCGGCTGGCGGCGGTTCAGATAGGTTTCCATGGCCTCCCACATGCGCACCACGCGGCCTTCGGGCTCGATGCGCGCCAGCGGGCCCTTGTGCTGCACGCCGTCGATGACGGCCATTTCGTTGACCAGCTGCGGGTTGGCGAAGGTGGCGCGCATGGCGGTCAGGTGGTCGCCGCGGTGGGTGGCGTAGGAATTGAAGTCTTCCTCGGGCAGGCCCATGCGCGCCAGGTATTCGCCCGCGGCGCTGTCGGCCAGGATGGCGTTGGAGGGCGACAGGTGGTCGGTGGTGATGTTGTCGGGCAGCAGCGCCAGCGGCCGCATGTTGCGCAGCGTGCGCGGGAAGGCCGCCAGCGCGCCCACGCCTTCGGTATCCCAGTACGGCGGGCGGCGGATGTAGGTGGACTGGGGGCGCCAGTCGTACTGGGGCGAGGCTTTGTCTCCATCGTCCTTGCGGATGGCGAACATGGGGTCGTAGACGGTGCGGAATTGCGCAGGTTTGACCGCTTGCTCGACGATGGCGTCGATCTCCTCGTCGGCGGGCCACAGGTCCTTGAGGCGGATCTCGCGGCCTTCCACCACGCCCAGCACATCCTGCTCGATGTCAAAGCGCACCGTGCCCGCCAGCGCATAGGCCACGACCAGCGGCGGCGAGGCCAGGAAGGCCTGTTTGGCCTGGGGATGGATGCGCCCGTCGAAGTTGCGGTTGCCCGAGAGCACGGCCGTGGCGTAGAGGTCGCGCTCGACGATTTCCTGCTGGATCCTGGGGTCCAGCGCGCCGCTCATGCCGTTGCAGGTGGTGCAGGCAAAGGCGACGATGCCAAAGCCCAGCTGCTCCAGCTCGGTGAGCAGCCCGGCCTCCTTCAGGTACAGCTCCACGGCCTTGGAGCCCGGCGCCAGCGAGGATTTGACCCAGGGCTTGCGCGTGAGACCCAGGCGATTGGCATTGCGCGCCAGCAAGGCGGCGGCGATGACATTGCGCGGGTTGCTGGTGTTGGTGCAGCTGGTGATGGCGGCGATGATGACGGCCCCATCGGGCATCAGGCCCTGACGCTCCTGGGCGCGGGCAGCCTGCAGTTTTGCCGCATCGGCAATGCCGCGCTCGGCCAGGGCCGAGGTGGGCAGGCGCCGGTGCGGATTCGAGGGGCCGGCCATGTTGCGCACCACGGTGGACAGGTCGAACTGCAGCACGCGCTCGTACTGCGCATCGGCCAGGCTGTCGCTCCAGAAACCTGCGGTGCGCGCATAGGCTTCGACCAGGCGCACCTGGGCCTCGTCGCGGCCGGTCAGGCGCAGGTAGGCCAGGGTCTGGTCATCAATGGAGAACATGGCCGCCGTGGCGCCGTATTCGGGGCACATGTTGGAGATGGTGGCGCGGTCGCCGATGCTCAGGCTGTCGGCCCCCTCGCCAAAGAATTCCACATAGGCGCCCACCACCTTTTGCTGGCGCAGGAATTCGGTCAGGGCCAGCACGATGTCGGTGGCGGTGATGCCGCCCTGGCGCCGGCCCGTGAGGCGCACGCCCACGATCTCGGGCAGGCGCATCC
>NZ_JACVUR010000031.1:0-76349 GCF_016516495.1 Delftia sp. S65 | reverse complement strand
ATTTTTTTGTCGCGCGATAAGAATGTAGGTCGGCCGCCGGGCCGAAACCCGGCCTCGAAAAACAACCACCCAGCAGGGTCAAAAACCAGGCCCGGACCTGGCCCCAAACTACTCAGCCACCTGCCTCAACGTATCCATCACAGGCCTCCTCAACACCTCCCGCAACGCCCACCACCCCGCCATCCAGGCCAGCAAGGCCCCGGCAACAGCCCCCGCCAGCGGAGCCCACCAGGGCACGGTCCAGTTGAACTCGAACACCCAGCGCGCCAGGGCCCAGCCCACGGCCCCCGCCGCGCAGCTGGCCAGGAAACCCGCCAGCAGGCCCACGCCAGCCAGCTCGGCGCGCTGCACCTGCGCCAGCAGCCGGGCCTGGGCACCGACGGCGCGCATGATGGCGTACTCGCGCGCACGCTCCTCGCGCGTGGCGGTGACGGCGGCGAAGAGCACGACCAGGCCGGCGGCCAGGGTGAAGCCGAAGAGGAATTCCACCGCGCGTATCACCTGGTCCAGCACGCGCTGCACCTGGGCCAGCGTGGTGCTCAGGTCCACGTTGGTGATGTTGGGAAACTCGCGCACCAGGGCGTTGTCGAAGCCCGCCACGTCGGGCGCGCGGTAGGCGGCCAGGTAGCTGACGGCCACGTCGTCCAGGTGGTCCACGGGATAGATCACGAAGAAGTTGGCCCGCATCGATCCCCAGTCCACCTTGCGCAGGCTGGTGATGCGCGCCTCGCTGGGCACGCCGCCCACGTCGAAGCCCAGCGTGTCGCCGAGCTTGAGGCCCAGGGTCTCGGCAATGCCGTCCTCCACGCTGATCTCGCCCTTGGCGCCAGGTGTCCAGGTGCCCGCCGTGATCAGGTTGTGTGCGGGCGCCTGCGCCGTGGTGGAGAGGTTGAACTCCCGGTCCACCAGGCGCTTGGCGCGGTCTTCGCTGAAGTCGTCGGGGCTGACCGGCTTGCCGTTGACGGTGACCAGACGCCCCCGGATCATGGGGAACCAGTCATAGGAGGTGACGCCAGCCTTGGCCAGCGCCGCGCGGAAACCGTCGGCCTGCTCGGGCTGCACGTTGATGACGAAGCGGTTGGGCGCATTGGCCGGCGTGGCCTGGCGCCAGCTGCCGATGAGGTCGGTACGCAGCAGCACCAGCAGCATGAGCGCCAGCAGCCCCACGGCCAGGCTGCTGATCTGCACCACGGCATAGGCGGGGCGCGCGGCGATCTGGCGCGTGGCCAGCACCAGCCAGCGCGGTGCCGTGCTCTCGTGCACCAGGCGGCGCAGCACCTGCACGGCCAGCCAGCCCAGGGCCGCGAACAGCAGCACGGCCACGGCAAAGCCACCCACGGCGATCAGGCCCAGCTTGATGTCGCGGCTGGCAGCCAGCAGCAAGGCCGCAAAGCCTGCCACGCCCACGGCCAGCACCACCACCGAGGCAGGCTTGAGCGCGCCCAGGTCGCGGCGCATGACGCGCAGCGGCGGCACGCGCGCCAGCTGCAGCACGGGCGGCAGGCCAAAGGCCAGCAGCAGGGTCAGCCCCATGCCCACGCCGAAGGCCGCAGGCCACAGGCCTGGTGCGGGCAAGGCGGTTTCCACCAGCCCGGCCAGCAGCAGCACGAACACATGGTGGATGGCCCAGCCCAGCAGCACGCCAGCGGCGCTGGAGGCCAGGCCGACCAGCACGAACTCCACCGTGTAGGCGCCCGCGATGCGCCGCTGGCTCTGGCCCAGCACGCGCAGCATGGCCGAGGCGTCGAGGTGGCTGTTGGCAAAGCCGCGCGCAGCCAGGGCCACGGCCACGGCCGACAGCAGCGCCGCCAGCAGGGCGACCAGGCTCAGGAATTTCTCGGCGCGGTCCAGCGTCTGGCGCATCTCGGGGCGGCCGCTGTCCAGCGACTCCACGCGCACGCCATGCACGCCGGGCGCCTTGGCCTGCTGCTCGGCCCAGACGCGGTAGCGCTGCACGGCCGCCTCGGAGCCATCACCCGCGCCGGCCACGGCCAGGCGGTAGGTGATGCGGCTGGCCGGCTGCACCAGGCCCGTGGCGGCAAGGTCGGCGGAGGTGATCATCACGCGCGGCGCAAAGTTCATGAAGCCTGCACCCCGGTCGGGCTCGATGGAGATGATGCGCGCCACGCGCAGTTGGGCGTCGCCCAGCAGCAGCATGTCCCCCACGCCTATGCCCAGCGACTCCAGCAGCGGCGCATCAACCCAGGCCTCGCCCCGCGCCGGTATCTCGCGCGTGGCCCGGTCGGCCGCGCCGGGGGCATCGGCCACGCGCAGGCTGCCGCGCAGCGGATAGCCTTCGGGCACGCTCTTGAGCGCCACCAGGCGGCTCATGCCGCCTTGCGCGTCGCTGGCGCGCGCCATGGTCGGGAAGCTGGATGTCTCCAGGGCCTGCAGCCCTTCGGCGCGTGCGCGCTCGGCAAAGGCCGGCGCCGTGGGGTTGTCGCCGACCACGACCACGTCGCCGCCCAGCAGTTGGCGCGCATCGCGCTGCAGCCCCGCCTGCAGCCGGTCGGCAAAAAAGCCCACCGAACTGAGCGCGGCCACGGCCAGCATCACGGCGACGATCAACAGGCGCAACTCGCCCGCGCGCAGGTCGCGCCACAGGGTGCGCCAACCCAGGGTCCATGCAGAAGATCCATTCATGCCGCGCAGATTAGCGCAGGCGAAGATGGGCACCCGGGCGCCACGGCTATTGGCACGGCTATTGGCACGGCCGTTCAGAACATCAGCCGCAGGCCCAGGTCCAGCCCCAGCGCGCCGGCCGGCTGCATGCCGCCCGTGGTCAGGTAGCCGGGCTGGGGCAGGATGGCCGGGTTGCTGACCACCAGCGGCGTCACGCCCATCACGCCCGGGTTGTTGCGCCCGTTGCCCACGCTGATGCGCGACACCGTGGCGTACAGCGCCGTGCGTTTGGACAGCGGGTGCACATAGCCCAGGGCGAGCTTGTTCACCGAGGAATCGCCGTCGGCCAGGCCCTGGCCGTTCCTGAACTGCACACGTGCATAGGAGGCGCGCAGCGCCCCCTGGTCCACGGGGATGTTCACGCCGGCCAGCACGCCCAGGTAGCGGTCGTTGATCGCGGCCAGCGTGCCGGCGTCGCGCCGCTCGTTGCGCACGCCGGACCATTCGCCAAACAGCTTGACCGGGCCGAAGTCATAGGAGCCGCCCAGGTTCAGCGAGCGGATCTTTTCCGCGCCGGCGCCCGAGGTGCCCAGGGTGTTCTCGCCATAGCCCAGCGCCACATCGGCCGCCCCCATGGCCCAGCCGATGCGGGCACCCGCGTAGCGCCCCCGCTTCGAGCTGTTCTCGGCAAAGGCGTACATGGCCTGCCCGTAGACGCCGCCCAGGCCCGGCGGCAGGAAGTAGCCGATGGAATTGCCTGCGCGCAGATAGGTGTCCGTGCCCGCCGACAGCCCGCCGCCCAGCAGGCCGCCCGTGGCCAGCGCGCGGGCGATGGCCAGGTTGCTGTTGACCACGGCGATCAGGTTGGTGCCCACGCCGTTGACGGTGAAGGGGTCGAAGGCCCAGTCGTTCAGAAACGAAGGCGTGTGGTCGCGCCCCATGCGCAGCTCGCCCAGGCGCCCGGACAGGCTGATGGTGGCGCGCCGCCCGAAGTTGAGCGCGCCGCCGCCCGTGTCATTGGCCACCGGCGCCTCCAGCCACAGGCCGGCCATGAGGCCGCCGCCCAGGTCTTCGCTGGCGCGTATGCCGATGCGGCTGGCCAGGTTGCCCGAAGGCGATAGCGCCCAGGTGCTTTGCCGCGCCGAGCGCGCGGGGCCCGTGTCCCAGGATTCGCTGCGCACGCTGTAGCGGCTGATGCCGGCGTCCATCACGCCGAACAGCGTGACCGAGGTGGGCGCCTGGGCGGCGGCCGCGCCTGCCAGACACAGCAGGCCCAGCGCGTGCAGGCCGCAGAGATGGGGGTGAAGTCGGGGCATGGAGGTCTCCTGTTCGTCGTGGGGCTGGCGCGGTCCTGCGCCACGAATCGACTCTAGGAAAGCCGTCGCGCCGCTTCTTGGCAGTTCATGCCAACGGCTTTGCAATTCACGACATGCGCGGGTTGCCCTGGTCAGGGTTGCCATGGATTTGTCCCAACAAGGCAAATGCCTGTCCCCCAATGGCAAGTCCCGGGACAGCGGGCTTTCGATACTGGATGCGAAAACACGGAACAAGGAGACACGGACATGAGACTGCCCCACGCCATCGCCACGCTGCTCGCGGGCTGCGCCATCACCATCGCCATCGCCGGTACGGCCTGGAGCCGCCAGCCACTCAGGCTCATCGTGCCCGCACCGCCGGGCGGCACCATGGACATCGTGGCGCGCGTCGTGGGCCAGCAGCTCGCGTCTGAAACAGGCCAGGCCGTGGTGATAGACAACCGCCCGGGCGCAGGCGGCCTGCTGGGCATGCAGACCCTGCTGCAGGCGCCCGCCGATGGGCAGACGCTGCTGGTGGGCGCAAGCAATCTGCTGGCCGAGATCCCCCATGTGATCAAGATGCCCTTCGATCCGCTCAAGGACCTGGTGCCCCTGGCCTCGCTGGCCCGCTCGGGCGTGGTGCTGGTGGCCGCGGCCAGCCAGCCCGCCCAGGACTTGCAGGAGCTGCTCGCGCAGCTCAAGGCACGCAAAGGCCAGACCAGCTTTGCCAGCTACAGCCCCGGCACCGTGTCGCACTACGCCGGCCTGATCCTCAGCGACAAGGCGGGCCTGGACCTGCAGCATGTGGGCTACGCGGGCTCGCCCCCGGCCGTGCAGGCCCTGCTGGGCGGCCAGGTGGACGTCATGTTCGACGGCATGCTGACCTCGGTGCCCCTGATCAGGGGCGGCAAGCTGCGTGCCTACGCGTTCTCCGGCCCCCGGCGTTCGCGCCACCTGCCCCAGGTGCCGACCACCGCCGAACTCGGCTACCCCGAGCTGCAGTTTCGCGGCTGGGTGGGCCTGATCGCGCCGGCCCGCCTGCCGCCCGAAACCATGGAACGCCTGCGCGCCGCCATCGGGAAAGCGGCCAGCGCGCCGGCCGTGCAGCAAAAGCTCTCCGACGTGGGGCTGGAGCCCGAGGTGCTCACCGACACCGCCGCGCTGCAGCGCGAGACACGCCAGATGTCCGTGCGCAACGCCGGCATCGTGAAGAAATACCAGATCACCGCGAACTGACTTCCAGGGAAACACCGACCATGCAGATCCGACAGATCACCCCCGCCATCGGCGCCGAAATCTCCGGCATCCATCTCGGCGATGCCGCACGCGACGCCGCACTGTTCGCGGACATCCGCGCCGCGCTGCTGACCCATCGCGTGCTGTTCTTCCGGGACCAGGACATCACGCGCGCCGAACATGTGGCCTTTGCCAGCCGCTTCGGCCCACTGGAGGACCATCCCGTGGCAGGCAGCGATCCCGAGCACCCTGGCCTGGTGCGCATCTACCGCAGCGACGATCCGCACAGCTACGAAAACACCTGGCACTGCGATGGCCTGTGGCGCCCCAACCCGGCCATGGGCGCGGTGCTGCGCTGCATAGAGTGCCCGCCGATCGGCGGCGACACCATCTGGGTCAACATGGTCAAGGCCTACGAGGAGCTGCCCGAGAGCATCAAGCGCAGCATCGACGGCCTGCGCGCCAAGGCCGGCATAGAGCACACCTTCGGCGCCGTGATGGCGCCCGAGGCGCGCGCGCGGCTGGCCAGCGAGCACCCGCCCGTGGAGCATCCCGTGGTGCGCACCCACCCCGAGACCGGCGAGAAGCTGCTGTTCGTGGGCGCGGGCTTCAGCACCCACTTCGTCAACTACAGCACGCCCGAGAACGTGCGCCACGGCATAGACAAGGCGCCCGGCGCCGCGCTGCTGATGAACTACCTGATCAGCCGCGCCACGATTCCCGAATACCAGGTGCGCTGGTCCTGGAAGCCCGGCGACGTGGCCGTCTGGGACAACCGCAGCACCCAGCACTACGCGCTCAACGACTACTACCCGGCGCCCCGCCGCATGGAGCGCGCGGGCATCGTCGGCGACATCCCGCGCTGAGGCCCTGCACAGACTCTTTCCACACCTACCCCTCACCCCCACCCACCGGAGCGTCCCATGAATTTTCTCGATGGCCACCTGTTCCCCGAAAACCAGCAGCCCCTGATCATCACGGCGGCCCCCTATGCGCCGGGCTGGCTGCCCGGCGATTTCCCCGAAGACATTCCCGTGACCATGCAAGAGCAGATCCAGAAGGCCGTGGACTGCTACAACGCCGGCGCCACCGTGCTGCACCTGCATGTGCGCGAGCTCGACGGCAAAGGCAGCAAGCGTTTGTCGAAGTTCAACGAGCTGATCGCCGGCGTGCGCGCGCGCGTGCCCGAGATGATCATCCAGGTGGGCGGATCGATCAGCTTTGCTCCCGAGACGGACGGCGCGGCCGCCAAGTGGCTGTCCGACGACACGCGCCACATGCTGGCCGAGCTGGAGCCCGTGCCCGACCAGGTCACGGTGACCGTCAATACCTCGCAGATGAACGTGACGGAGCAGGCCGAGGACGCGGACTTCAGGGGCACCTCGCGCGAGAAGCCCGCCATCTTCGACGCCTACAAGGAGATGACCGTGCCCGCCCAGCCTGGCTGGGCCGAGGAGCACATCCGGCGCCTGTCCGCCGCCGGCATCCAGAGCGCCTTCCAGTGCTACAACATCAACAGCTTCGAGTCCGTGGAGCGGCTCATGCGCCGGGGCATCTACAAGGGCCCGCTGGTGATGAACTGGGTGGCGATCGGCGGCGGCATGGACGCGCCCAGCATCTACAGCCTGGCCCACTTCGTGCGTGCCGTGCCCGACGGCGCCGTGCTCACCGTGGAAAGCAATGTGCGCAACGTGCTGCCCGTGAACATGATGGGCATCGCCATGGGCCTGCATGTGCGCTGCGGCACCGAGGACTGCCTGTGGAACCAGTCGCGCAGCGCCAAGGCCAGCACGGTCTCCCAGATCGAACAACTGGTGCGCATCGCGCGCGAGTTCGGCCGCCCCATCGCCACGGCGCAACAGGCGCGCGCCATCAGCAAGATTGGCGTGTTCTACGACACCGCCGAAGAGACATTGGCGGCCAACGGCTTCGCGCCCAACCGCAACGGCGGCAACCAGGGATTTCTGCGCAAGACTGCCTGACGCACTAGGCCTCGCCAACCCCTCCCTGCCCCCGCCTGCGCCAGTCCGAGACGCTGGCGCCGAAAGCGGCCCGGAACCAGTGGCAAAAGCAGCTGGGCGCGGCAAACCCCAGCAGGCCCGCCACCTCGCCCAGGGGCTGGCCACCGTCTTGCAGATGGCGCAGCACCAGTTCCCTGCGGAGGGTGTCGAGCAGCGCCGAGAAAGTCTGCCCCTCCGCAAGCAGGCGGCGGTGCAGCGTGCGGCGGTCCATTCCCAGCTGGCGTGCCACCTGCTGGGCCGTACAGCGGCCGCCCGGCAGCAGTGCAATGATCAGCTCCCTGCAGGCCGCCTGCATGCCTTCGCCCCGGCTGCGCAGCGCCTGCTCCAGATGGCTTCGCGCAAAGCGCGCAACGCCCGAGCCCTGCGCCTGGCCGCATTCGCGCAGCAGTTGCAGATCCGCCAGGCGGCAGACCATGCCGTTGAAAGGCTGGTCAAACAAAGGGGTTACGCCGAAGAAGGCACGGTGGGCCGATGCATCGGCCGGTGCGCGGTGTGCGAAGCTGACCTGCTGCGGGCGCCACTGGGCGCCGATCAGCTCGCGCAGCACGCGAAACATCACGCCCACCGCCAGCTCCATGGACTGGCGCATGGCCATGCCCGCGATGGGCACCAGGTCCTGGCGCACCAGCACCCCGGAGCCCGCGTCCTCGATGCGTACGAACATGCCCGCACTCAGCAGCTTGAGGTAGCGGCACAGGGTGTCCAGCGCCTGGCGCGGCGTGGGCTCTTGCTGCAGCACAAGGCTGATGGGGCCCAGGTGGGACAGGCTGCGCCGCGCCGCCAGGCGCAGCGCGAAATCCTGCGTTCCCGTGGTGCGCGCGGCCACCTCCAGCAGCTCGCGCACGGCATGGATGGGAATCAGCGTCTCCGGGTCGTCGAGCAGGCGCGCCGACAGTCCCGCCGCGCGCACAAGGACGGCGGGATCATGGCCCAGGCTTTTCACCAGGTCGGCATAGCCATGCAGGCTGGCACTGCGGATAAGGCCGCAGGTGACGGGCCTGCGGCCTGCGGCCGCGGTGCCGAAGGCATGGAGCGCAGGGATCTGCATGGCAGGTCCATTTCAGGGAATCAGCACCGTCGCGCCCGTGGTGCGGCGCGACTCCAGCGCCCGGTGCGCCTGGGCCGCATCAGCCAGCGCAAAGCTTTGCTGGGGCTCGCTGGCGATGCGCCCGGCCAGCACATGGTCGAACAGCTCGCGCGCCATCTCCAGCATGTGGGCGCGCGGCTGGATGTAGTGCACCATCGCGGGCCGCGTCATCCAGATCGATCCCTTGGAGGCCAGCAGCTGGGAGTCCACCACCACCGAGCCCGACGAGGTGCCGTTGCTGATCAGCCGGCCGCGCGGCTGCAGGCAGTCCAGCGAATCCATGAGCGTGTCCTTGCCCACCGAGTCATAGACCACGGGCACGCCCTTGCCGCCCGTGATCTCCATCACGCGAGCGACGGTGTTCTCGCGCGAGGTCACGATGACGTGGGCGCAGCCGTTGGCGCGCGCGGCGGCGGCCTTCTCGTCGGTGCTCACCGTGCCGATCATGGTCACGCCCAGGGCACGCGCCCACTGGCAGGCGATCAGCCCCACGCCGCCGGCCGCCGCGTGGTAGAGGATGGTCTCGCCCCCCTGCAGCGGATGGACCTGGCGGAACAGGTACTGCGCCGTCATGCCCTTCATCATCAGCGTGGCCGCCGTGCGGTCGCTGATGCCGTCGGGCAGCAGGATCAGCACCTCGGCCGGCATCACGCGCACATCGCTGTAGGCGCCCTGCGGGCCCATCAGGTAGCCCACGCGGTCGCCAGGCCGCACTTCGGTCACGCCCTCCCCCACGGCCTCGACCACGCCCACGGCGTCCGAGCCCAGGCCGTTGGGCAGGGCCAGCGGATAGCGGCCCGTGCGGAAATAGATGTCGATGAAGTTGACGGCGATGAAGCTGTGGCGCACGCGCGCCTGGCCGGGTCCCGGCGCGCCGGCCTCGGCATGCTCCAGCCTGAGCACCTCGGGGCCGCCGGTGGTATGAAAGCGTATGGCCTTTGCCATGGAGTCTCCTTGTGTAGCGCCTGGGTGGGGCGCCCTGCATCAGTTGAGCCGGATATCGAAGTTCCGGACGATCTCGGCATTGCGGTCGAACTCGGTGCGCAGGTCGGTGGACATCTGCTCCAGCGAGCGATCGCCTTCGACGGGCTCGAAGCCCGTGCCCGCATAGCGTTCGCGCACGGCCTTGCGTGCGTTGACCCGGGCCAGCGCGCCGTGGATCTTCTCCAGCAGCGGGCGTGGCGTCTGCGCCGAGGCGAACACGCCGCTCCAGTTGCTGAAATCCACCTCGGGATAGCCCAGCTCGGCCAGCGTGGGCACCTGCGGGTAGTCGGGCAGCCGGCTCTTGTAGGCCACGGCCAGCAGCCTGACCTTGCCGCCCGCGATCAGCGGCTTGGAGGTGACCGATCCGTCGAACATCAGCGGGATCTGGTTGCCCATGACCTGGGCCAGCGCGGGCGCCGAGCCCGGGAAGGCCACATGCTCCATGTCCAGGTGGGCCCTTCTGTTGAGGATGGCGCCCGCGTACTGCGAGGCCGTGCCCTGGCTGTACGAGGCGAACGACAGCGTGCCCGGGTGGGCCTTCACGTAGGCGATGGCCTCGGCCCCGTCGCGCGCGGGAAACTGCGGCGAGGCGATGAACAGCATCACCGAGCGCGCCATCTGCGCCACGGGCCGCACGTCCTTCATGGGGTCGAAGCCGACCTTGAGCACATGGGGCACCTCGGTGAGGATGTTGGTCACCGTCACCAGCAGCGTGCTGCCGTCGGCCGGCTGGGACAGCATGTGCTTGACGGCGATGGCGCCACCGGCACCGGGCCGGTTCTCGACGATGACGGGCTGGCGTATCTCCTGCGCCAGCTGGTCGCTGATGATGCGCGCGAACACATCGATGGTGCCGCCGGGCGGCGCCGGCACGATGAGCCGGACCGGCTTGTCGCCGAAGGCGTGGGCGCCACCGGCCAGCAGCGAGGCGGCCAGGGCGATGGCCGTCCAGGGGGGCATGCGTTGCATCATGGGCTCCCGGTTCAGGCGGCCTTGCGCAGAAATCCCTGCTGGGCGCCATTGCGGTTGGGCGCGAAGCCGTTGGCCGCCAGCGTCTCGTCCACGGTGCCGTAGAACTGGCCGATCCGGCAGATTTCCCGCGCCTGTTGCGCCGTGGCGATGGGGCGGCCGAACTCGCCTGCGATGCGCACCAGCTGCTCGATCTGCGCCACCGTGCCCATCTTGGCCGTGCGGTGCTGGTTCCAGAGGTTGTCCTCGGTGCCGCAGCGCACATGCAGCCCCATGGCAATGCCCATCATGTTCACGGGCAGCACGTTGAGCACCGAGCTTTCCACGGTGAGCACGGCGCCGTCGGGCACGGCGCGCACGAAGTTGGCCAGGCTGTAGATGCTGGGCGCGTCCATGCCGCCGCCAATCGCCACCCAGTTCATCACCAGCGGGCCCTTGTAGATGCCCCGGCGCATGAGCCGCTCCACGGACTCGAAGCTGTTGATGTTGTAGCACTGGAAGGCGCTCTGGATGCCGGCGGCGGACAGGCGCCGGATGTGCTCCTCGGCCCAGCCGGGCTGGGCGGGCACGGTCATCTCCTTGTAGGCATTGAAGACGGCCGGGTCCTCCATGGAGGTGCCGCGTATGTCGCGCGCATCGAACTGCTCCAGGAAATTCATCTGCGAGGTATTGACGGTCACCGTGACCTGGTCGGGCACGGGCTCCAGCTCGGCCAGCATGTGGCGCGTGTCGTCGGACAGCCACTTGGCGGCCGCGCCGTCCGTCTCGGGAGCAAAGCTGATCGATCCGCCCACCTGGATGATCATCTCGGGCACGCGCGCACGCACGCCGGCGATCAGCTCGTTGAACTTGGACAGGCGCTTGCTGCCTTTGCCATCCAGCTCGCGCACATGCAGGTGCAGCACGGTGGCGCCGGCGTTATAGCAGTCCACGGCCTTCTGGATCTGCTCGTCCATGGTCACGGCGATCTCGCCGGGAAAGTCCGAGGGCAGCCACGAGGGCGCATAGGGCGCGGCCGTGATGATCAGGGGCTGCTGGTTTTCGGGGAACAGGTGGCCGTCGAGAAAGTTCATGGCGTGTCTCCTTGTGTCGTGATCGTGGTTCAGAAGGTCGGCGTGCCGACGATGCCCGCGCGCTCCATCTTCCGGTGGCTGGGCGGGTAGTCCATGGCCGCGTAGTGCTGGGTGGCGCGGTTGTCCCAGATCGCCACGCTGCCCGCCCGCCAGCGCCAGCGCACCTGGTACTCTGGGATGGCAGCCTGGCCGATCAGGTACTGCAGCAGGCCGGAGGCGCCCTGCGTGAAGTCCTGGCCCACGCGCACATTGGCGGGCGTATGGAAATTGGTGAAATGCGTGGTGAAGCCGTTCACGAACAGCACCTTCTCGCCGGTCTCGGGATGGGTGCGCACCACGGGATGCTCGGCATCGGGGTACTGGGCCTTGAGCGCCAGCCGCCTTTCGATGGGCATGGCCGCACCGAACGTGCATTCGATGCTGTGGCGCGCGCGCAGCGGCGCGATCAGCGCCTTGACGGCGTCCGGCAGGCGTTCGTAGGCCAGCGCCATGTTGGCCCACAGGGTGTCGCCGCCCACGGGCGGGCATTCCACGCAGTGCAGCACGCAGCCCATGGGTGGCGCCTCGCGCCAGGTGGCGTCGCAGTGCCAGGAATTCTCGTAGCGGTCGTTGGGCTGCTCGGGCGTCCTGTAGATGCGCACCAGGCCCGGATGCTCGGGGTCGCTGCCGGCCACCGGATGGTCCTCCAGCTCGCCGAAGCGCCGCGCAAAGGCCACGTGCTCGGCGCGCGCCAGGTCCTGGTCGCGCAGGAACAGCACCTTGTGGCGCAGCAGCGCCGCCCTGATCTCCGAGAAAAGCGCGTCGTCGCGCACCGCGTCGGCCAGCCGCACGCCGAGCAATTCGGCGCCGATGGCGCATGTCATGGGCTCTATGCGCATGCCTGTCTCCTGTCATTTTTGTGAAGGCCCGTGGCGGCACGGTCCGCCCGGCGTGGGGCCGGTCTCTGCAATGTAGGAAAACCCGGTTCCGCGGACTATGCAAGCCATGCCATCCTCTTTGCATTTCGTGCCACCAGGCCACGGACTGACAGGAGGGCAAGCATGGTCACCATGGTGCGCGCGGCGGCCTTGACCCATTTTTCGGACGTCATGCGCGAACTGGGCGGCGACCCCGACAAGGCACTGCGCCAGGCCGGCCTGCGGCCCGCGCTGCTGCGCGAGCAGGACCAGCTGATCGACGTGGCCATCGTCGCGCGCCTGCTGGAAGACGCGGCCCAGTCCACGGGCTGCGAGTCCCTGGGCCTGCGCATGGCCCGGCACCGCCAGCTGTCGAGCTTCGGCGCCGTGAGCCTGCTGCTGCTGCACCAGCCCACGCTGCGCCATGCGCTGGACACGCTGGTCGCGCACATGCACCTGGTCAACGAATCGCTGCTGATCCACCTGGAAGATGCAGGGGACATCGTCATCCTGCGCGAGGACTTCGTCCTGCACGGCGCCATGCGCCAGTCCGTGGAACTGGCCATGGGCGTGCTGTGGCGCATGTGCGAGGCATTGCTGCGCGAGCGCTGGCGGCCGCAGGGCGTCAGCTTCAGCCACGCGCCACCGGCCGACCTGTCCGAGCACCGCCGCATGTTCCGCTGCCGCATCACGTTCGGCGCCGAGTTCAACGGCATCGCCTGCCGCGCCGCCGACCTGGACGAGCCCAACCCGCTGGCCGATCCCGCGCTGGCGCGCTATGCGCTGCGGCTGGTGGAGGCCATGCCGGCCCATCGTGCCGCCTCCGTGGGCCACCAGGCGCGCAGGGTCATCTACCTGCTGCTGCCCTCGGGCAACGCCACCTGCGCAGGCGTGGCGCAGGGCATGGGGCGCAGCCTGCGCACGCTGCAGCGCGAACTGGACCGCGAGGGCCTGAGCTTCAGCGAGCTGCTGACCGAAGTGCGCCACGAACTGGCCCTGCGCTACCTGGACCATCCCCACTACAGCGTGGGCCAGATCGCGTCCATGCTCGGCTATGCCAGCCACAGCGCCTTCACGCGCTGGTTCGCCGCGCAATTCGGCTGCGCGCCCGAGGCCTGGCGCAGCCGCGCGCAGGGACTGCCTCGCGCCTGAAGCACCACCACGGCGCACCCCGCCCCTGCACGGTGCGGCGGGCGCATTGCGGTGCACGCTGTCTGCGCACCAGACAGCGTGCAACACGGGCAGGCACCGCGCAGCGGTGCTGGCACGGCACTTGCATTGGCTGCCCTGACCCGCTGGCCCTGGCCTGCGGCCCGCAAAACACTGGATGCGCAACGCAGGACGCCAGATGAACATCGTTGTGATCGGCCACGGCATGGTGGGCCACAAATTTCTCGAGCAGCTGCATGCCCTGGGCGTGGCAGACGCGAACGTCACCGTGCTGTGCGAGGAGCCGCGCGCCGCCTACGACCGTGTTCACCTGTCGGAATTCTTCTCCGGCAAAAGCGCCGAGGACCTGAGCCTGGTGGCGTCCGGCTTCTTCGAGGCCAGCGGCTTCACGCTGCGCCTGGCGGCCAGGGCGGCAGCCGTGGAGCGGCGCGAGCGCACCGTGACCACGGCCGATGGCGAAGTCATCCCCTACGACCGGCTGGTGCTGGCCACAGGCTCGGCGCCCTTCGTGCCGCCCGTGCCGGGGCGCGACCGGCCGCACTGCTTTGTCTACCGCACCATCGAGGACCTGGAGGCCATGCAGGCATCGGCCGCGCGCTCCAGAACCGGCGTGGTGGTGGGCGGCGGCCTGCTGGGCCTGGAATGCGCCAAGGCCCTGCGCGACCTGGGCCTGGAGACCCATGTGGTCGAGTTCGCCCCGCGCCTGATGGCCGTGCAGGTGGACGACGGCGGCGGCCGTGTGCTGCGCAGCAAGATCGAGGACCTGGGCGTGCAGGTGCACACGGGCCGCAATACGCTGGAGATCACCGACGGCGCCACGGCGCGCCACCGCATGGTGTTTGCCGACGGCACGCACCTGGAGACCGACATGATCGTCTTCTCCGCCGGCATCCGCCCGCGCGACGAGATCGCGCGCCAGTGCGCCCTGGCCATAGGCCCGCGCGGCGGCGTGGCCGTGGACGACCATTGCCGCACCAGCGACCGCAGCGTCTACGCCATTGGCGAATGCGCCTCCTGGCGCGAGCAGACCTTCGGCCTGGTGGCACCCGGCTACGACATGGCGCGCGTGGCGGCCCGCCACATTGCGGGCGAGGCCGAGGCCGCCTTCGGCGGGGCCGATCTCAGCACCAAGCTCAAGCTCATGGGCGTGGATGTGGCCAGCATCGGCGATGCCCAGGGCAAGACGCCGCGCAGCCGCAACTACCAGTTCATCGACGAGCGCAAGCAGGTCTACAAGAAGATAGTGGTCAGCGAGGACGGCCGCCAGCTGCTGGGCGCCGTGCTGGTGGGCAATGCCGATGAGTACGGCACGCTGCTGCAGATGACGCTCAACAGCATCGCTCTGCCCGAGGAGCCCGAGTTCCTCATCCTGCCCTCCAGCGACGGCAAGGCCAAGCCCGGCCTGGGCGTGGACGCCCTGCCCGACACGGCGCAGATCTGCTCGTGCAACAACGTCACCAAGGCGCAGATCTGCGCGGCCGTGGGCGAAGGCGCCTGCACCATGGCCGAGCTCAAGTCCTGCACCCAGGCCGGCGCCACCTGCGGCGGCTGCGTGCCCCTGGCCACCCAGGTCATGAAGGCCGAGATGGCCCGGCGCGGCATGGCCGTCAACAACCATGTCTGCGAGCATTTCCCGCACTCGCGCCAGGAGCTGTACCACCTCGTGCGCGTGGGCGGCATCAAGACCTTCGACGAGCTGCTGCACCGCCATGGCAAGGGCCTGGGCTGCGATGTCTGCAAGCCGCTGGCGGCCAGCATCCTGGCCTCGTGCTGGAACGAGTTCGTGCTGCAGCCGCAGCTGGCCAGCCTGCAGGACAGCAACGACTACTACCTGGGCAACATCCAGAAGGACGGCAGCTACTCCGTGGTGCCGCGCATGCCCGGCGGCGAGGTCACGCCGGACGGCCTGATCGCCGTCGGCCAGGTGGCCAAGAAATACGGCCTGTACACCAAGCTCACGGGCGGCGCCCGCGTGGACCTGTTCGGCGCGCGCGTGGAGCAGCTGCCGCTGATCTGGGAGGAGCTGATTGCCGCCGGCTTCGAGTCCGGCCATGCCTACGGCAAATCGCTGCGCACCGTCAAAAGCTGCGTGGGCTCCACCTGGTGCCGCTACGGCGTGGACGACAGCGTGGGCCTGGCCGTGCAGCTGGAAAACCGCTACAAGGGCCTGCGCGCGCCGCACAAGATCAAGTTCGGCGTCTCGGGCTGCACGCGCGAATGCGCCGAGGCCCAGGGCAAGGACGTGGGCGTGATCGCCACCGACAAGGGCTGGAACCTCTACGTCTGCGGCAACGGCGGCATGAAGCCGCGCCATGCCGAGCTGATCGCCTCCGACCTGTCCAAGGACAGGCTGCTGCAGCTCATCGACCGCTTCCTGATGTTCTACGTGCGCACGGCCGACCGCCTGCAGCGCACCAGCACCTGGCGCGAAAACCTGGAAGGCGGCCTGGACTACCTCAAGGACGTGGTGGTCAACGACAGCCTGGGCCTGGGCGCCGAACTCGAGGCCCAGATGCAGCATGTGGTGGACACCTACCAGTGCGAGTGGAAGACCGCCGTCACCACGCCCGAAGTGCGCCAGCGCTTTCGCAGCTTCATCAACAGCGACCAGCCCGACGAGCACATCGTCTTCGTGCAGGAGCGCGGCCAGATCCGCCCGGCGCGCAGCGAAGAGCGCAGCGAGACCCTGGTCTGATCCAGGCCTGATCCCGGCCCGCATCCACACCACCGACAAGGCACCGCCATGACACACCCCGCCCAAGAACAGTGGATGCCCGTCTGCGCCACCCGTGACATCGTCCCCGACACGGGGGTCTGCGCCCTGGTCGAAGGCCGGCATGTGGCGGTCTTTCGCCTTGGCCAAGACCGCTTCTACGCCATAGACAACGTGGACCCGCGCTGCGGCGCCAGCGTGCTCGCGCGCGGCCTGGTCGGCAGCCTGGGCGAGCGCGTCGTCGTCGCCTCGCCCATCTACAAGCACCACTTCGACCTGGCCACCGGCGAATGCCTGGAGGCGCCCGAGCACTCCGTGCGCGTGCATGCGGTGCGCAATGAGAATGGGCAGTTGATGGTGGCGCTGCACTGAGATTCGTGCGGAGCACAGCCGCGCAGGAAGGTCCTGCGTGCCTAGCTTCCCACACCATCCCTGCGCCGTTGCCACGCTGCAAGACCGGCCACGCCGCCCATCAGCGCCAGCAGCGCAGGCCACCCCAGCAGCGGCACGGCCACCGGGCCGGGCTGCGGGGGAATGTAGGGTTGCATGCTCCAACTGCCTTGGGCAGGCGAAAAAGTGAATCCTGTACCACCAGCAAGCACCTGGCTGCACACATTGCCATTCAACAAGACGCATGTGGTGTCCGAATGGTCACCAGCGATGTCCCCCGAGCCTGAGGCGATATTGAAAGCGTCCACCGGCTGGCCTGGGACATGGGGTGCAGCAGGTGAAACCATCGCCAGGTTCCAGGCAGTGATATTGCCGCTGCCATCGGTAGAAACCTTGAAGCGCGGCGGATCACCGATCGAAATACCAGCCATGATCTGCGCATTGGCCTGCGTATAGGTATTCACGCCGTCGCTGAACGACCAGCTGCTGATCGGATAGGACGTTCCCGGGCCGATGACGATGTCCGTCTGGCTGGCCGGCAGGGTCGCAGGCAGGACCATCGAACCGCTGAGGCTCATGGCTGTGGTGTAAGGGGCATGGGCATCGTTGTAGTTGACGCCCGCATAGGTGTACTGGGTATCCGCCAATGCGAGGCCAAGGCCCGAGAAGGAAAGGCACACGCTGGCGGCAAGAGCTTTTATTTTCATCAACTTTTCCTTCAGATACTTAATAAAAACAATAAAACAGCCTGAATAAAGCAATTATCCAAATCTATTAACTCAAGCACAGACGCAAAAAATATATTCTGAAAATTCCAGAGATAACAATTGATTTGCTCAATAAAAAAATGCCGTCAATTAATGACTGGCAAGCGCTGATGCCTTGAGCGTTCAATACACTTTTACGTGCCTGGAAAAGTCGGGGCACATGCTTGATGCCTTTGTTGCGCCGTGATCGAAGAATCCGCACTGGCATGCAAGATGGCGCTGCATTGAGTTCAGCCACGTCCCATGCCGGCGGCGCGGCACCATCAAATCCGCCTAACAGGGCGCCCGAAAACGCCCGCCCTGCGGGCTCAGGCGTAGAAGGACAGCAACGCCAGGCACACGATGACCACGATGGCCGCCGTGATGAGCATCACCCTGAAGCCGCCGTCGCTGCTGCGCAGCAACCGCAACTCCAGCAGGGCCGCGCCCAACCGGGCCATCCAGAAACAAAGCAGTTCCACCATGGGCGCAGCATAAGCGGCCCGGCAGATCAGGTGCGGGGCGTGGAAAATGCCGGCGAGCGCCTGGGCATCGCAGGCCATCGAGATGTCGTGAAGCCCGTTACCCACAGGGAGGTTTATGGAACAGATTCGGGAACAGTCAGCTGGCAGCAGGCCAGCCACAAAGAGGAAAAGAATCCTCATGGTCTGCACCGGCAACATCTGCCGCAGCCCCACGGCCCACGGCGTGCTCGAGAAAATGGTGGCCGACGCGGGACTGGCGGGCCGCATCGAAGTGGACTCCGCAGGCACGCACGGCTACCACGTGGGCGAGGCACCCGACCGCCGCTCCCAGGCCCATGCCGCACGGCGCGGCTATGACCTCTCGCAGCAGCGCGCGCGGCAGCTGCGGGCCGAGGACTTCACGGCATTCGACCAGGTGCTGGTGATGGATGGCGCCAACGAATCTGCAGCGCGCAGGATCTGTCCCGAGTCCGAATGGCACCGCGTACAGCGGCTGACGGACTTCTGCACCGAGCACACCGCGCGCGAAGTGCCCGACCCCTACTACGGCGGCGACCGGGGTTTCGAGGACGTGCTGGACCTGGTGGAGGACGCCTGCGCGGGGCTGCTGGCCACGCTGGGCATGGCGCCGCGCAAGGGTTGACAAGCCACGGCACCGCTTGCGCATGCGAACCACGGCCAGCCTAGTGCGGGAGTCAGGATCTTCACTGCGTCCAATGCGCTGGTGTTTCTGGCCCTGGCCGGCGTTTGGCAGTTACATCGGCCTGGCCTACATGGCCTACATGGCCTATCTGGCCTATCTGGCCTTTGCCATCGCGCTGCTGTGCGACATCGCATTCAACCGGGCACGCGTGTGCACACGGGCCATCAACGGCCTTGCGTCGTCTTTTGGTTCGGCATTCGAGGTCTTGCCTTGTTGAGCCCAAGGCCCCACCTGCCCCGGCAACTGCCCCGATCACAGCAGCGGCACGGCCTCCATAGCCCTGCCCACCCGCCACCACAATCCGCCCCTTGCCCGCACGGTTGGCCGCGTGGGCACCGAAGGTGCGCGCATGCTGCTGCAATGGATGCGCGCAGAGGCCGGGGAATCGCCAAGCCTGGATCTGGGTCATGAGCTGGTGGTGCGACAGAGCAATTGACTGGCGGATGCCTGGATATCCATTCGCATATTGAGATAGAGTTCGGCGGCTTGGCCATTCCCGCCCAAGCCCCTCTTCTCCACTGCGCCTGCGCAATGGAGATTTTTCATTTCAATCCATCTTCAAAGAACATGAACACCATTGCATTGGGAGGACGCCTGCGGCCGCAAGGCGCAATCCGGACTCGCCGGATCATGGCCGCCTTTCTGGCTGCGAGCGCTGTACTGTGTGTGCCGAACGTAGCATCGGCGGCCGAGAACGATGCACTATCTGCCTCTCTGGCTGCATTCGGTGATGCCGCTGCGGCAAGACGCCTGGAGGACCAGATCGCGGATCTTGTGAAAAAGCGCAATCAGGCGGGCATGACCAAGCTGGTGGGGCAGATCGCGCAGGACGACGGGGCTTTCATGGAAAAGATGGACAGCCTGACGCAGGCCAAAAATCGGGTTCCTGATCCTGAAATGGCCAGGATTGCCATGGCCCTGGGCCCTTGCCACCATGCCGGTTTTCTTCTCAGGAAAATGGCCTTCGCCCTTGTCGATGGTCAGGCAAAGCCCATCATTCGCAATGGGGTGATCATGATTGACGGCACGCACATGGACGATATGTATGCTGAGCAAATGTCGCGCTGTGAAAGGCTGGCCAAGCAGCCCATGCGGAAAATCAAGATAGGCTCCATGTGCTCCGTCAATGGCTCGGGCTGCGACGAGGATCCGGATATGGATTGAAAAGGCCGAGCGCTGAAAAACGAATGCAAGAAAAGAAAAGGCCGGGTCTGCCGCCCGGCCTTTGGTAACCGGCCCGGCGGTGACTTTTGGTTCGGCACTCAAGGCCTTGCCTTGTTGAGCCCACGGCCCCACCTGCCCCGGCAACTGCCCCGATCACAGCGGCGGCATAGCCCCAAAATCCCTACCCGCCCGCCAGCACAATCCGCCCCTTGCCCGCACGCTTGGCCGCGTACATGGCCTCGTCGGCGCGCTGCAGAAGCTGGGTGGCATCTTCCCGGGAGGCATTGAGGGCGATGCCCATGCTGGCGCCGACCTGCACGGTGGCGCCGCTGTGCAGGCGGATGGGCTGGCGAATGGAGGCCAGGCAGCGCTGCATGATCTGCCGGGCGTCGTCGGCCGAGGCCAGTTCGTCCAGCAGCAGCACGAATTCGTCTCCGCCCAGGCGGGCGACGCAGTCGGTTTCGCGGGCCTGGGTGGTGAGGCGGCGGGCGATGATGCGCAGCACTTCATCGCCGGCGTCGTGGCCTTCGGTGTCGTTGACTTGCTTGAAGCCGTCCAGGTCCATGAAGCAGACGGCCAGCTGGCCGGGGCCGCTGGCCTGGGCCAGCGCGCGCTGCAGCCGCGCCTGCAGCGCGCGGCGGTTGGCCAGGCCGGTCAGCACGTCGTGCAATGCCTGGTGCTGGGCCGCTTGCTCGCCGCGCTTGAGCGCGTCGATGTCCACGAAGACCCATATCGATTCGCCATCGGCCAGGCCTGCGCCGCTGACATCGACCCAGAGCAGGCTGCCATCGCTGGTCTGCAGCTGCATCTGGGCGTGGCATTTGCCGCTGGAGCGCAGTGCGCCATAGGCCAGTTCGCCGGAGCGTTCGTAGGTTTCCTCGTCCGGGTAGAGGATGCGCGCCGAGTGGTCCAGCAGCTCGCCGGCCGAGCGCTTGAGCATGCGCTGCAGGGCCTGGTTGGTCCACAGCAGCCGGCGCTCGCGCAGGCGGGCGATGCCGATGAGGTCGTTGTCCATGAACAGTTCCTGCTGGCGCAGCAGCTCGGCGAGCCGGATGCGCGCCACGCGTTCGCGCTGCTGCAGCAGATAGAGGCTGACCGAGCCCAGCGCGATCAGCGCGATGCTCAGGCCCGTGAGCGCCCAGGCACGCCAGGCCGATGCACGCCACCCCGCCAGGTAGCTTTCCGTGCCCAGGCCGGTGAAGACGGTCAGCGGATAGCCCGCCAGGCGCTGGTAGGCCGTGATGCGCTCCACGCCATCGAGCAGCGTGGGCGTGATGTACCAGCCAAGCTCCCGGTCATCGGCCAGGGCCCGGTGGTACTCGCCCGAGACTTCCGAGCCGCCGATGCCGGCCATGGGCTGGGGATCGCCTGCCGCGTAGCGGGCCACCAGCAGATCCTTGTCCGAACGCAGTGCAATGGCGCTGTCGGGCCCGAAGGCCTGGCGGCGGAACAGCGACTGGAAATGCTCGGCCGCGACGACCGCATAGACAATGCCCTGGAAATCCCCGTCGCCGGATTGCAGCCGCCGCGCCAGCACGATGGCCCATTTCTTGAAGGAGTGGCTGACCAGCGGGTCGGAGACCACCATGCGGTCGGTGTTGCGCGCCCGGTCGAAGTAGCCTCGCTCGGCCACGGAAAATGCCGGCTCCTCCTCGTTCGCACTCTGCAGGACCTGGCCATTGGCGTCGGTGACGCGCAGCGCCGTGACGAAGGGAACGAGGGCGCGCTGCTCCTGCAGGATTTCATAGAGGGCCAGCGCCGCCACGTCCGCGCCTTCCAGACTCCGGCTGCGGTAGCGGCCCGCGACGGTGGCCAGGGCGTTGTCCACCAGCCGCATCTCGGCGTTCAGCTCCAGGCTCAGGCTGCGGGCCTGGTTCCGGGTGACGGCCACGCCCAGGTCCAGGTCGGCCTGGTGGTTGGCGCGCAGGCTCAACCAGGTGGCCAGGCCCAGCAGGCCGGCCACCAGCAGGTTGCCGAGCACCAGGCGCAAGAGCACCTTGTCGGAAAGAAGCCTCTTCATGGCGCCAGGTGTCCCTTTCCTACTTGCTGGATGGGCATCGGGGTGGATGGACCGGCCCATTTTTAGCACAAGGCAGGAGCACTCCATGCCAGGTCGCACGCCATGGCAGCGGCGCCTTTCGGCGCTGCGCCCGCCCCCCTCAGGGCATGCGCCAGCTCAGGCCCGCGTACACGGCCCGGCCATCTCCGGGAAAGTAATAGGCACCGTCCACGCCGCGCACATTGGCCTGTACGGCCGTGGTCGCGGCATAGCGCCGGTCGGTCAGGTTGCGGCCTTCGACGAACCAGCTCCAGCCATCGCCCAGCGCCCCGCTCAAGCGCAGGTTGAGCAGGGCATAGCCATCGGAGGCCACGGTGTTGGCATGGTCCACCCAGGTGCGCGAGGGCAGCCACTCCAGGCCGGGCGCGACCGTGACCTGCTGCGTGGCCTTCCACTGCAGCTCGGCCCGCAACAGGTGCGGTGGAATGCCGGCCAGGCGGCGGCGGCCGTAGACGGCGTCGTTGTCAAAGCGCAGGTCGCTGTAGAGGTACTGGGTGCGCAGCGACCAGCGCGGCGCAAGCCGTGCCTGCATGGACAGCTCCAGCCCCTGGTGGATGGTGCGGTCGGCATTGGTGGTGCCCAGGGCCGCGCCGCTGGCGTCGGTCAGCGCCAGCAGTTCGCGGCGCACGCGCGAGTGGTAGATGGCGGCGTCCCAGGCCAAGGCCTCGCCGTGGCCGCGCCAGCCGGCCTCCACCGTGGTTGCGCTTTGCGCGCGCCCCAGCGGCAGCGAAGGCTGGTAGACCAGCTCGCCAATGGGCGGAGCCTCGAAGCTGCCGCTGATGTTGGCGTACCACTGCGACGTGGGCGTGGCCGCGAACAGCAGGCCCAGCTTGGGCGAGGTGTGGCTGAAATCCACGTCGTAGCTGGAGGCGGGCGCCAGCAGATTGTCCTGGCGGCGCTGGGCGCGCACGAACTGCAGGCCGGCCTGCAGCGTCCAGCGGGTGCTCAGGCCATGGCTGTATTCGCCATAGACCACGTCCTGCTGCGCCTTCACGCGCGTGCGCCCCGTGGACGTGCCGGCCGCGCCGCCCGCATTGGTGTAGCGCCATTCATCGCCATCGAGCTGCGCGCTGGAAAAGCCCAGCACCAGCCTGCGCGTGAGGCCGCCGCCCTGCCCCAGCTCGGCCACCAGGCGCGAGTCCAGGCCCGTGTCGCGCATGTCCTGCTGGACGATGCCCATGGTCATGGGGTGGAAGCGGTCGCGCTGCGCGGCGAACAGCGAGGTGGTCCAGCGCAGGCCTTCGCGCGGCTGCCAGTCCATGCGCAGGGCGCCGCGCGTCTGGCGGTAGTTGTTGCCGGCGTCCTGCGCCACATAGCCGGGCGCGGCCTGGCGCGGATTGGCCAGCATGGCCGCGCGCGTGAGGCTTCCGGGCATCTGCATGTCGGCATCCACATGGGACAGGAAGGCGCGCAGCTCCAGCGTATCGGTGAGCTGCAGGCCCACATTGCCGGACAGGCGCTGCGTGCGCCAGGCCGACTGTTCGCGCCAGCCGTCCTGCTCGCTGCGGCCGATGTTCAGAAGGCCATCCACCCGCTCGCCACGGCCCGCCAGCTGGGCCTGTGCCTGCCGCTGGCCGAACGATCCGGCCTGCAGCCGCAGCGATGCGGCAGGCGCCGTCAACCCGGTCGGCGAGACAAAGTTGATCGCGCCGCCCAGGCTGCTGGCGCCGTACTCCAGCGCATTGGCGCCACGCCAGACCTCGACATGCTGAGCCGCCATGGGGTCGATGGACTGGAAGTCCGCCGCGCCATCGGCCTGGTTCAGCGGTATGCCGTCCTGGTACAGCTGTATGCCGCGCATCAGGTAGCCGCGCTGCACGCCCGAGCCGCGGATGGACAGCCGCGTCTCCGGGCCGTGGCGCGTCTGTGCGAGCACGCCGGGCGCGTAGGCCAGTGCATCGGCGGCGGTGCTGGCACGCCCGGCCGCGTAGCTGGCTGCATCGATGACGGCCGTGCCGCCTGCGCGCTGCGACAGCTCATCGCGCGCAGCCTGCACGGCCTGGGCGGCGCGGGCCTCGGGCGTGGCGGCGGCGCCGCGGGCGCGCACCTCCACATCCGCAAGAACAGGTTCTGCCTGGGCCAGGGCGGAGGATGCCGCGCAAAGGCCTGCGGCGCCGGCCAGAGAAAGTGCAAAGCTCTTCATGCCGCCCCCAGGATCTGGCGCAGATCGGCCGCGCAGTCCTGCGCGTCCTGCTCATGGCGGAACGCCACGCGCAGCCGGCCCTCGGGATCGAAGACATAGGTGATGGCCGAGTGGTCCATGGTGTAGGACGCCCCCGTGGGCACCTTCTTGTAGAAGACCTTGAATTCCCTGGCGACCTCGGCCGTCTGCGCCTCGTCGCCGCGCAGCGCGACAAAGCCGGGGTCGAAGGCACCCACATAGGCCTTGAGCACCTGGGCCGTATCGCGCTCGGGATCGATGGTGATGAAGGCCACGGCCAGGCGGGCACCGTCGGCGCCCAGAAGCTCGCGTATTTCCAACGCGCGCGCCAGCGCCGTGGGGCAGACATCGGGGCATTGGGTGAAGCCGAAAAAGACCATCAAGGCCTGGCCCTTGAAGTCGGCCAGCGTGCGCTCGCGCCCATCGGCATCGCGCAGGCGGAAGTCCCGGCCGTACTGCGCGCCGGTCAGGTCGATGCCCTTGAACGGCACGGTGGCGGGCTTGCAGCCGGCCAGCAGCGCCAGTGCGGCCAGGCCGCCGCCAAGGCAGGCACGGCGAGACAGGGCAACGCAAGCAACGGATGGGAGGGTCGAAGAAGAATCGGCGGCGCGCTGCGGCGCCGCATGGCAATCGGAACGGAACATGGCATCCCTGCGTGGAATCTTGGCGAAGCCGCACCGCCAAGGCTGCGCCCGGCCGGTGCGGCAATGTTCTGAGACAGGCCAGCGGCCAGACAGCGCGGGACAGCGCTGCACAGCAGCCGAGGGCTCAGGCGATCAGCAGCGGCAAGGGAGGCCCGCGCGGCGGCAGCGGCGCGCCGACCAGGGAGGCAATGCGGGCAGAGACGATGGGCTGCAGCGCGCGGCCCAGCGGCTGCGGTTGCGCCCAGGAGGGGGAGACATGCGCGGGCGGCGGCGTCACCGCCAGGCACAGCGGGCAGTCCAGCGAATGCTGGGCCGACACCGCCTGCCCTTCTTCACCGTTGACCACGACCAGCTTGACGCTGCCGCCAGCCGTGCAGACCAGCTCCATGGCCTGCGGGTGCACCAGGGGCGATGCAATGGCCAGGCCCAGCGTCAACGCGAACCACGCCATGACCAGGCGGGCCAGTGAGACGGAGTTGCGCAGGGCGTGCATGGCTGGGGATTATGGGGCTGAGCTGCCGGATATGCGTGGTATCCGTAGCCGCCTGCCCGCATGGGCCATCCCATAATCGCCTTTTCCCCAAGCAGTGACCGCCATGTCGAAACTCCATGTTGTGCAGCAGGGCCAAGGCCCGGCCCTCGTTCTGAGCCACGCGCTCGGTTGTGACCTCCAGATGTGGGACGGCGTTGCCCAGGCGCTGGAAGACCGCTTCACCGTGGTGCGCTACGACCACCGGGGCCACGGCCGCTCGCCCGCCATCGGCGAGGCTTTCGACATGAACGACCTGGCAGACGACGCAGCCGGCGTGATCGAGGCGCTGGGCCAGGGGCCGGTGCACTTCGTGGGCCTGTCCATGGGCGGCATGACGGCCCAGGCCCTGGCCGTGCGCCATCCGGCGCTGGTGCGCAGCATCACCATCGCCAATTCGGCCAGCTACTACGACGAGGCCGCGCGCGCAGGCTGGCAGGCGCGCATTGCCACCGTGCACGACCAGGGCGTGGCGGTGATTGCCGACGGCGCCATGCAGCGCTGGTTCACCCCCGAGTTCCGCACCGGGCAGGCGGCCCGCGTGGCCTCCTTGCGCGCAGGGCTGGAGGCTTTGGCGGCCAAGCCCTATGCGGCCGCCTGTGCGGCCGTGGGCGGCATCGATTTTCGCGAGAGCAATCGGCGCATCGCCTGCCCCGCACTGCTCATTGCGGGCAGTCGCGATGAGGCCACGCCGCCTGCCCTGTCCGAGGACATGCAGGCGCAGATTCCGGGCGCGCAGCTGGTGTCGCTGCCCGCCGCGCATTTGAGTGCCGTGGAAATGCCCGTGGAGTTTGCGCAGTTGGTGAGCGACTTTGTCGCGCAGGTCCGCTAGATCTGCAGTCCCAGCCGGGCGGGATGGGGACTGAGCGAAGTCGCTATCGCGGAGGGCATCACGGCCGTCGACATCACGGCCGACAGATCAACTCCGCCACGTCCATCAGCAGGGCTTCATCGATCTGCTCGCACAGGTCCACCGCCAGCCTGCGCCGGTAGAACACGCCCAGGTCCAGCCCCACGCCCAGCGCGCGGATCTGCACGTCGCCCGCGCGCTCGTGCCGGGCGATGACCTGGCGCAGGTGCTGGTCCAGGTAGTGCTCGTCGTTGGCCTGGTGCGTGGCCGTGTCCATGGGGCAGCCGTCCGAGATGACGAGCAGGATGCGGCGCTGCGCGGGCCGCGCCAGCAGCCGCTCGCAGGCCCATTCCACGGCCTCGCCGTCCACGCCCTCGCGAAAGAGGTCGGGCCTGCGCAGCGCGGCAATGCCGTGGCGGGCGTGGCGCCAGGGTTTGGCGGCGTCCTTGAAGACGATGTGCAGCCGCTCGTTGAGCCGGCCCGGGATGTGGGGCTGGCCCGCGCGCTGCCAGTCGCGGCGGGCGCGGCCGCCGTTCCAGGCCTGGGTGGAAAAGCCCAGCACGTCCACCGGCACGCCGGCCATGGACAGCGCGCGGCCCAGCAGGTCCACCAGCAGGGACAGCGGGCGCGCATGCGCCTTCATCGAGCCCGAGCAGTCCAGCAGGAGGGCCACGGCCGCATCGCTGACGGGGCGCGGCAGCTCGTTCCTGAAGATGGCGCGCTGCTGCGGATCGCTGACCAGTTGCGCCAGCCGGCTTGCATCCAGGTGTCCATCCTCCAGGCCGAACTGCCAGCCGTCGTGGCGCGGCACGGCCAGGCGCTGCTGCAGGTGGCGGGCCAGCCGGCCCGCGTGCAAGCCGCTGCGCGCCAGTTCGTCATCCATCTGCTCGCGGAACTCGGCCAGTTGCGCTGCGCGGATCAGCTCGGCGGCCTGCGCCTCGCGGTCATAGGCGCGCGTGAACACGCGGTAGCTGTGGGCCGAGCCGGCCCAGGCACGGCTGTCGCCGCTGAGCGCCACGGGCGGCGCATCCAGGCTTTGCGATTCAAAGTGCAGCGGCAGCGCGAAGCTGCCCCGCCGGCGCGGCCCGCCAGCGCCGCGCGGCGCCTCTTCCTGGGCTGACCGCACGGCCTGGCCCACCCAGCGGCTGATGGCCAGGGCCGGCGCAATGAAGGCCTGCTGGTCCTGCCGGTGGCGGCGCAGCAGGGCCCACTGCGCGCCCAGTTGCGCCGACAGGCCAGCGCGCGTGGCCTCGGCCAGGTCGGCCAGGGCATCGGGCGGCTCATGTCCGCTCAGGCGGCTCCAGGCGGTCAGCGCCACGGTGAACAGCAGGATACCCAGGCTGCTTTCGGTCAGGCCCGAATCGGCAAAGGCCTGGCTCCAGTGCACAAAGCGCGCATGCAGGTTGGCGCGTGCGCCGGGCCATTCCTCGGGCGCCAGGCTTTCCACGCGCAACTGCTCCAGCAGTTCGAACACCAGCCGCTCCACCGGGTCGCCGGGCAGGTGGCGCGCGTGCAGCGCGGCATCGCTCAGGCGCAGGCGCAGGCTGGCGCCGTCGAGCAGGCCGCGCTGGTCGGCCAATCGGGCCGGCACATCGGATTGGTGGGCCGCTGCCAGCACCACGGGCGCCGTGCCCCGGTACAGCGTCTGCCCGCTCCATTGCAGCGAGGCATCGCCCGCCATGGCGCGCAGCAGCGCGCCGCCCCAGGCCTCCATGCGCGCCAGCGAGGGGGATGCCTCAGCAGGCATGGGCGGGCTCGTCGCGCAGCGCCAGTTCCTGGCCGAAGCAGCGCTGGAAATACTCGGCCACGATGGCCCGCTCGGCCGGCTCGCACTTGTTGAGGAAGGACAGCTCGAAGGCCAGCCGCAGGTCGTGGAAGATCTGCGCGTTCTCGGCCCAGGTGATGACGGTGCGCGGCGACATCAGCAGCGACAGGTCGCCCACCGCAAATCCCTTGCGCGTGAGCGCGGCCAGCGCCACCATGGCGGCCACCTGCTCGCGCCCCTGCGGCGTGGCCAACTGCGGCACGCGCGCCAGCACGATGGCGGCCTCCTCGGCCGGTGCCAGGTAGTCCAGGCTGGTGACCAGGTTCCAGCGGTCGAGCTGGGCGTGGTTGAGCATCTGCGTGCCGTGGTACAGGCCGCTGAGGTTGCCCTGGCCCAGGGTGTTCATGGTGGCGAAGAGGCGGAACTGCGCATGCGGCTGGAGCACGCGCTTTTGGTCCAGCAGGGTGAAGCTGCCCTCGCGTTCGAGCACGCGCTGGATGACGAACATCACGTCGGGCCGGCCCGCGTCGTATTCATCGAAGACCAGGGCCACGGGCCGCTGCAGTGCCCAGGGCAGGATGCCTTCCTGGAACTGCGTGACCTGGCGGCCCTCCTGCAGCACGATGGCGTCCTTGCCCACCAGGTCCAGCCGGCTGATGTGGCCGTCGAGGTTGACGCGCACGCAGGGCCAGTTCAGCCGCGCCGCCACCTGCTCGATGTGGGTGGACTTGCCCGTGCCGTGCAGCCCCTGGATGACCACGCGCCGGTTGTGCGCAAAGCCGGCCAGGATGGCCAGCGTGGCCTGCGGGTTGAAGCGGTAGGCCGGGTCCACGGCAGGCACATGCTCGCTGCGTTCGGCAAAGGCCGGCACCTGCATGTCGGTGTCCAGGCCGAAGGTCTCGCGCACGCCAAGTGTGCGCGTGGGATGCATCAGGGTCAGCTCAGTCATCGTCAGGGGCTCCCGGGGGGACTTCGTCGTTGATGCGCGCAATCGCCTCGGCCGCCGCGCGCAGTTGGGGAAGAAAGGACAGCGCCCGCTCGCGCGTGAAACGCATGATGGGCGCCTGCACGGCCAGCCCCATGTTCGAGGGGCCGCCCTGGATGGAGGGCACGAGCACGCCCAGGCACAGCAGGCCGGGCAGGAACTCCTCGTTGTCGAAGGCATGGCCCTGGGCGCGCACCTGGTCCAGTTCGGCGTCCAGCGCGTCGAAGGCCGTCAGCGTGTTGGCCGTGAAGCCTTCCAGCGGCACGGCCGACAGCAGCCGCCTGCGCTGCGCGGGCGCCATCTGGCTCAGGAACAGCTTGCCCGTGGCCGAGCAATGGGCCGGCACGCGCGAGCCCGGGTGCAGATAAAAGCGCAGCGGCGCGGGCGTTTCCACGCGGTCCAGGTAGAGCACCTCGCTGCCCGAGAAGGCGGTGATGTTGCAGCTCTCGCCGATGTCGCGCACCAGCTGGGCCAGCACCGCGTGGCGCGCGCCATGCGTGGTGTTGTTGAGCAGCACGCTCTCGGCCAGCCGCATCAGGCGCCGGCCTGTGCCGTAGTGCCGGCCATTGCCCTCGCGCTGCAGGATGCCCGCGCCTTCGAGCTGCTGGAGCATGCGGTGCATGGTGGGCTTGGGCAGGCCTGTCTCCTCGACCATGGTCTGCAGCGTGAAGGGCTCGTTCTTCTGGGCAATGGCCTCCAGCAGGGCGAACAGCCGCAGGTTGGGCGTGTCGCCATCGATACGGGCAGGGATGGGGTCACGGGTGTTCATGGTGTTGGTCATCATATGTTTTTCAATTTTTCGAGTCAATTTGTTCCGAAAAAAGAAATTTGTTTGACATCCAGGCGAAGTCAGTCCTAGACTTGCGCCGTAATTTCTTTTTTCGGAACATTAAGTTCCATTTTCAAGGAGACAACATGACTGCAGCCAACAATCGTACGGTGGTCGAAGGCGTCCAGAAGATGACCCCTTCCGAAGCCTTTGTGGAGACCTGCGTTGCCAACGGCGTCACGGAGATGTTCGGCATCATGGGCTCGGCCTTCATGGATGCCATGGACATCTTCGCGCCCGCCGGCATCCGCCTGATCCCCGTGGTGCACGAGCAGGGCGCGGCCCACATGGCCGACGGCTATGCGCGCGTCTCGGGCCGCCACGGCGTGGTGATCGGCCAGAACGGCCCCGGCATCAGCAACTGCGTGACCGCCATCGCCGCCGCCTACTGGGCCCACAGCCCCGTGGTCATGATCACGCCCGAGACCGGCACCATGGGCATGGGCCTGGGGGGCTTCCAGGAAGCCAACCAGCTGCCCATGTTCCAGGAGTTCACCAAGTACCAGGGCCATGTCTGCAACCCCAAGCGCATGGCCGAGTTCACGGCCCGCTGCTTTGACCGCGCCATCTCCGAGATGGGCCCCACACAGCTGAACATTCCGCGCGACTATTTCTACGGCGAAGTGCAGTGCGAAATCCCCAAGCCCATGCGCGTGGAGCGCGGCTCGGGCGGCGAAAACAGCCTGCAGGCCGCCACGGAACTGCTGGCCACGGCCAAGTTCCCCGTGATCCTGGCCGGCGGCGGCGTGGTCATGGGCGATGCGGTCGAGGAATGCAGGCAGCTGGCCGAGCGCCTGGGCGCACCCGTGGTCACGGGCTATCTGCGCAATGACGCCTTCCCCGCCAAGCACCCGCTGTGGGCCGGCCCGCTCGGCTACCAGGGCTCCAAGGCCGCGATGAAGCTCATCGCCCAGGCCGACGTGGTGATCGCGCTGGGCTCGCGCATGGGCCCCTTCGGCACCCTGCCCCAGCACGGCATGGACTACTGGCCCAAGAACGCCAAGATCATCCAGGTCGAGGCCGACCACACCAACCTGGGCCTGGTCAAGAAGATCTCGGTCGGCATCCACGGCGACGCCAAGGCCGTGGCACGCGAGCTGGGCCGCCGCCTGCAGGGCCAGACCCTGGCCTGCGACGCCACCAAGGCCGCGCGCGCCGACACCATCGCCACCGAGAAGGCGGCCTGGGAGAAGGAGCTGGACGAGTGGACGCATGAGCGCGACCCCTACAGCCTGGACATGATCGAAGAGGCCAAGGGCGAGCGCACGCCCACGGGCGGCCAGTACCTGCACCCGCGCCAGGTGCTGCGCGAGCTGGAAAAGGCCATGCCGCCGCGCGTGATGGTCTCCACCGACATCGGCAACATCAACTCCGTGGCCAACAGCTACCTGCGCTTCGACGAGCCGCGCAGCTTCTTCGCGCCCATGAGCTTCGGCAACTGCGGCTATGCCCTGCCCACCATCATCGGAGCCAAGTGCGCGGCGCCCGACCGGCCGGCCATCGCCTACGCCGGCGACGGCGCCTGGGGCATGAGCATGGTGGAGATCATGACCGCCGTGCGCCATGACATTCCCGTCACGGCCGTGGTCTTCCACAACCGCCAGTGGGGCGCGGAAAAGAAGAACCAGGTGGACTTCTACAACCGCCGCTTCGTGGCCGGCGAGCTGGAAAGCGAAAGCTTCGCGGCGATTGCCAGCGCCATGGGCGCCGAGAGCATCGTGGTCGACCAGATCGAGGACGTGGGCCCGGCGCTGCAAAAGGCCATCGACCTGCAGATGAACCACGGCAAGACCTGCGTGATCGAGGTGATGTGCACGCGCGAACTGGGCGACCCGTTCCGCCGCGATGCGCTGGCCAAGCCCGTGCGCTTCCTCGAAAAGTACAAAGATTTCGTCTGAAGCTGTCTGACACCCCCTGAGGCGCTGCGCGCCTTCCCCCTGAAAGGGGGACGACAGCCTCGCGGCGGGGCGGCCCTTGCTCGCTGTCTCGCGCCTGGGCCGCGCCGGTTGCGCAGGCTGCGCTTACGGCCCGGGGCCTTGCCCCCGGGCTTCTCCACGCACAACGCGGGTTTCCAGCCTTGCAGCCAGGAGTTCTCCCATGCCCCCACTTTCACTCGCCGTGGCCGCCGACGATGCGCCCGCCACGCACCGCCCCCATCTCCAGCACTTGCTCGACCAGGCCAAGGCGCAAGGCCCCATTCCGGTGGCCGTGGCCTATCCCTGTGATGCGGGCTCGCTGCAGGCCGCCATGCAGGCCGCGCAGGCGGGCCTGATCACGCCGCTGCTGGCCGGCCCCGAGGCACGCATCCGGGCGGCGGCCCAGGCGGCCGGGCTGGACCTGGCGGGTGCGTCCATCCATTCCACCGCCGACGATCCACGTGCGGCGGCAGCCCAGGCGGCGGCGCTGTGCGGCAGCGGCCAGGCCCGCGCGCTGATGAAGGGCAGCCTGCACAGCGACGAGTTGCTGGGCGCTGCCGTGGCGCGCGAGGCCGGCCTGCGCGGCAGCCGCCGCGCCAGCCATGTGTTCGTGATGGACCTGCCGGGCTTCGAGCGCCCGCTGCTGATGACCGACTGCGTGGTCAACATCTTCCCCACGCTGATGGACAAGCGCGACATTGCGCAGAACGCCATCGACCTGGCCCGTGCCATCGGCATTGCCAGGCCGCGCGTGGCCGTGCTCTCGGCGGTGGAGACGGTCAACCCCGCCATCCCCGGCACCATCGACGCGGCCGCGCTGTGCAAGATGGCCGACCGGGGGCAGATCAGCGGCGCCATCCTCGACGGGCCGCTGGCCTACGACAACGCCATCTCGCTGCGCTCGGCGCATCACAAGGGCATCGTCTCCGATGTGGCAGGCCAGCCCGACGTGCTGCTGGTGCCCAGCCTGGAGGCCGGCAACATGATCTACAAGCAGCTGGTCTACATGGCCGATGCCGAGTGCGCGGGCCTGGTGCTGGGCATGCGCGTGCCCATCGTGCTGACCAGCCGTTCGGACTCGGTGGCTAGCCGCATCGCGTCCTGCGCGCTGGCCGTGCTGGCCGATGCGGCGGGCGGCAAGGAGCAGCCATGAGCCAGGTTCAAGCCCCGTTGGCAGCACAGCCGCCCGTGCCGCGCATGCTGCAATGGCTGAAGCTCCTGCCCGGCACAGGCCTGTCGGGCGTGATTGCGCTGGCAGCCACCTTCGTCTCCACGCTGCACGGCGGGCCGCAACTGCTGTTCGCGCTGTTCTTCGGCGTGGCCTTTCACTTCCTGAGCCAGGACGCGCGCGCCAAGCCGGGCATCGAGTTCTGCGCACGCGGCGTGCTGCGCCTGGGCGTGGGCCTGCTGGGTGCGCGCATCACGGCCACGCAGATCGCGGGCCTGGGCTGGACCACGGCGCTGATCGTTATCGCCGCCGTGGTCACCACGCTGCTGTGCGGCACGCTGCTGGGCCGGCGCCTGGGCCTGACGCGCCCGCAGGGCGTGCTGTCGGGCGGCGCGGTGGCCATCTGCGGCGCCTCGGCGGCGCTGGCCATCTCGTCGGTGCTGCCGCGCGACAAGGACAGCGACCGCTTCACGCTCACCGTGGTGGTCACGGTCACCGTGCTGTCCACGGCCGCCATGGTGCTGTACCCGCTGGTGGCGCGCGCCATGCACCTGCCGCCCGAGCTGGCGGGCCTGTTCATCGGCGGCACCATCCACGATGTGGCCCAGGTGGTGGGCGCGGGCTACACCATCGACCAGGCCACGGGGGACTACGCCACCATCGTCAAGCTGTTCCGCGTGTCCATGCTGGCCGTGGTGGTGGTCATGGTCTCGGCCCTGTTCAAGCGCCAGCGCGAGGCTGCGGCCGAGCAGCACCACGGCAAGAAGCCGGGCCTGGTGCCCTGGTTCCTGTGGGTGTTCGTCGCGCTGGTGGCCATCAACTCGCTGGGCTGGGTGCCGCCGGGCCTGCAGCACCAGTTGAGCGACCTGTCGCGCAACTGCCTGGTGCTGGCCATTGCGGCCCTGGGCCTGAAGACCTCGTTCCAGCAACTGGCGCAGGCCGGCTGGCGGCCTTTTGCACTGCTGGTGGTGGAGACGCTGTGGATGGCGGCCTTCGTGCTGATCGCCATCGAGTTCGAGATGCGGTGAACCCAGGCGCAATACGGCAGTTTTCCAGGGCCCGCCATGCGCGGGCCCTTCTCATTTCTCATGGAGTCGACGCATTTGATGTTCGCGCATTGAGGTGATACATTTGCACACAATTTTTTGACCCACATCAACGCCCGACACGAGCCGTGAACGTTCTTCGCAAGCAAGCCGGCAGATTCCGCAGACGCACTGCCATTCAGGTCCTCGCCCTCCTGCGCAGGCAACAACCCCTGCAAGCCGCCTTGCTGCGGCTGCTTCCGTGCCTGCTGCTGCTGGCCGGCTGCGCCGTGCTGCTGGACTCCCTGGTGCCCATCCCGCTGTGGGCTGTCGCCGGCCTGACGGGGGTCATGGCGGGCTACATCGCCCACAACTGCCAGGCGTTTGTTGCATCCCAGCGCAGGAAATCCATGCTGCGCCATCTCGCGCGCTGCTGCCTGCTGCACGCCCAATGAAACACAGGCGCCCGGGTCGTCAGGCACCGCTGCTGGCATAGGCCGTCAGCGCCTGCGCGACCGCCTTGAAGACCACGGCGCAGCGCTCGCTCTTGCGCAGGTCCTCATGCATGGCCACCCAGGTATCGAGCTTCCATGAGAATGCCTGCGGCAGCACCCGCACCAGGCCCGGGTCCCTGGCCGCCAGCGCCGACTGGCAGATGCCGATGCCAAAGCCAGCGCGGATGGCGCCCAGCTGTGCCAGGTCGCTGTCCGAGCTCAGCGCCATGGCCTCGCGCGTGAACATCGGAAACTGCTGCTGAAACCTGCGGATGAAGGCGTTCTCATGGTCGAAGCCGATCAGCGAGTGCCCGGCCAGCTCCTGCAGCGAAGCCGGCACCCCATGCCTGGCCAGATAGCTCTCATGGGCATGCAGCCCCAGTTCGATGGCGCCGATATGGCGGGCCACCAGCGCCTCCTGCTGCGGCCGGAACATGCGCACGGCCACATCGGCCTCGCGGCGCAGCAGGTCATCGACCGCGTTGGACAGCACCAGTTCGATGCGCAGTTCAGGATGGGCCGCGCGCAATTGCGCCAGCACGGGCGGCAGCAGCTCCACGCCCACGACCTCGCTGGCCGTCAGGCGCACCGTGCCGCGCACGCCCGCGCCATGGCTGGCCGCCACGCGTCGCAGCGCGGCAGCCGTCGCGGCCATGCTGGCCGCATAGGGCTGCAATTCATAGGCCGCCTCGGTGGGCGCGAAGCCATCGGACGAACGGGTGAACAGTTGCAGGCCCAGCGCCGACTCCAGGCCGTCGATGTGCCGGCCCACGGTTGGCTGCGCCAGGCCCATGGCCCGGCCCGCCGCTGACAGCGACCCGGACTCCAGCACCTGCAAAAAGCTGCGATACCACTCCCAATGGGGTTCCGACATCACTGATCCATTCATTTATGCATGGACACCAGAAGATTCTAGGCAATTTTCCTTTTGCAGCGTGTTGCGGACACTGGCGTGGTCACCACAGGACCCGCACCATGCCATCCATTGCACTTTTCGGCGCCGCAGGCGCCATCGGCCAGAGCCTGGCCGCCGCGCTCAGACAACAGGGCCGCGCCTATCGCGTGGTCGGCCGCAACGCAGCCAGCCTGCGCCAGACCTTCGGCGCCGATCCCCTGGCCGAGATCGCCACCTGGAACCCGGATGTCGCCGGCTCCATCGAGGCTGCCGCCCACGGCGTGGACACGCTGGTCTACCTGGTAGGCGTGAACTACTGGCAGTTTGAATTGCATCCCGAACTGATGCGCAAGACGCTGGAAGGCGCCATTGCCGCGGGCGTGCGCCGCATCGTGCTGATCGGCACCGTCTATCCCTACGGAAAGGCCCGCACCCTGCCCGTGGCAGAAGACCATCCGCGCGATCCCCATACCTTCAAGGGTCGCATGCGCAAAGCCCAGGAGGATCTGCTGCTGCAAGCCCATGCACAGGGCCGCATCGAGGCCACCGTGCTGCGCCTGCCCGACTTCTACGGCCCCGGAGTGCACAACAGCCTGCTGCACGGCGCCTTCGAGGCGGCGGCCCACGGCGGCCGGGCCGACATGATCGGCCCGCTGGACCGTCCGCACGAGTTTGTCTATGTGCCTGATGTGGGGCCCGTCGTGGCGCGCCTCATCGACACGCCGCAGGCATTCGGCAGGGTCTGGCACCTGGCTGGCGCGGGGGCGACCACGCAGCGCGACATCGTCTCGGAGATCGAACGCCTGAGCGGCAGGCCGTTGAAACTGCGCATCGCGGGCAAGACCACGCTGCGCCTGGCCGGCCTGTTCAGCCCCTTGATGCGCGAACTGGCCGAGATGCACTACCTGCTGACCGATCCGCTGATCATGGATGACTCGGCCCTGCACACCCTGCTGGGCCCCATTGCCAAGACCCCCTACGCCCAGGGCATACGCGCCACGCTGGATGCCGCCAGGGCGGGCGCGGGTTCAGCTGTGAACTCCAGCCCGCAGCAGGCCACGGCCTGAAAACAAAAAAGCCCTGACAGCAGAACTGTCAGGGCTTTTGTCTATCTGGCAGGGGAGGAAGGACTCGAACCCTCGCATGCCGGAATCAAAATCCGGTGCCTTTACCAACTTGGCGACTCCCCTAGAAGACGTAAATTCTAATACGTTTTTTTGGGCCGAAATCCAAAATTCAGAAAATTTGGTCCAAAACGTTCTTCAATCATTCCGGCGCCAACGCGGCATCCAGCTGGCCACGAATCGCCTGCTGCCCCGCCGCCGTGAAGCAGCCAATGAAGACAAAGGCGGACCCGGCCACCTGCGCCGCGCCCAGATCCGCCACGCGCAGCCGGCCTCCCACCACATGGATTTCCTGCAAAGGCTGCTGCCCCCGCAGTCGCACGATGCCTTTGGCCCGCAGCAGCGGCACCGGCAGGGTGCGCAGTGCCTGCCTGAGGCGCTGCTTGTCGAATTGCCGGTGCGTGGTGTACGAGAAACTGGTGATTCCTGCCATCCCGGCGAGACTTGCCGAGCCATCCACGGCCCTCTTCCAGGCGCCACCTTCGCCCGCAAGCGCACCCAGCAGGCGCTGCGGGTGCTGCGGTTGGCGTGGCAGGGGCACAGCGTCCAGGAAGACGGCCAGGGGAATCTCGCCGCACTGTGCGGTCAGCACCATGGTGTGCGGGGCGATCTCGGCCAGGCGCTGCCTTGCCTTGCCGGTCATCGGCGCGCTGGCCAGATCCGCCTTGGTCAGCACCAGCGCCGTCGCGCCGGCGATCTGGCGGCGGACCATGTCGCCGACCAGCGGGTCGCGCAGTTGCTCATCGACGTCCTGGACATCCACCGCCACCAGGATGGCGTTGAGCTGCAGCGCGGGGTCGAGCATGCCGACCTGGGCGATGCGCACGGGGTCGGAGACGCCGCTGGCCTCGATGACCAGCAGGTCCGGGCGGTCGGGCCGCGCGCCCACGGCGGCCAGGGCCTCGGCCAGCCGCCCGCCGATGGAGCAGCAGATGCAGCCGTTTTCCAGCTGCAGCACGTCGCTGCTGCGTGTGCGGATCAGGGCGGCGTCGATGTTGATCTCGCCGAAGTCGTTGACCAGCACGGCCACGCGCAGGCCATCGGCGCGCTCCAGCAGCCGGTTGAGCATGGTGGTCTTGCCCGCGCCCAGATAGCCGCCCACGACGACCATGGGAATGGGCGCCCGCTGCGCCGCGACGGCCGGCGTGCTCATGGCTGGGACCCGGGCGCGGGGAAGATGCGCCCGCCCAGCACGGTGCCCCAGACCTTCACGTCCTTGAGGGCGGCGGGCGCCACCGCGCGGGGATCGTCCTCCAGTACGGCGAAGTCCGCCAGCTTGCCGGGCTCGATGCTGCCCACGCGCTGCTCCAGCTTGAGGGTACGGGCCGCGCCCATGGTGATGGCGTGCAGGGCATCGTCCACCGACAGGCGCTCGGCCTCGCCCAGCACGCGGCCTGAAGCGGTTTCGCGCTGCACGGCGCACCAGGCGGTGAACAAGGGGTTGATGGGGGTGATGGGCGCATCGGAGTGCATGGAAAAGTCCATGCCCAGGCGCCGTGCCGTGCCCGCCGCATTCATGCGTGACGCCCACTCGATGCCCACGGTCTGCCCGGCGTGCGCATCGCCCCAGTAATAGAGGTGGTTGGAGAAGAAGTTGACGCACATTCCCAGGCGCGCGGCGCGCTGCAGCTGGGCGCTGCTGGCCAGTTGGCAGTGCTGCAGGGTGTGGCGATGGTCGGCGCGCGGGTGCCTGGCCAGCAGGTCCTCGATCACATCCAGCACCACCTCGGTGGCCTCGTCTCCGTTGGTGTGGATGTGCAGTTGCAGCCCGGCCAGGTGGAAGGGCTCGAACAGCGCGGGCAGCTGCGACGGAGGAATCAGCCACAGGCCGTTGGGCTGCCCGCCCGCGTAGCCGGGAGCGCGCAGCCGCGCGGTGAAGCCCTGGATGGAGCCATCCACGATGAACTTGACGGGGCCGAACTGCAGCTTGTCGCTGGCCGACGATGCGGCAGCGGCGTGCACGCGCGCGGCGCCGCCTTCCGGATTGCGCTGCGGCGCAAAGGCCGGGACGATGCGCAGCGGATAGGCCGCGTCGCCCGTCACTTCGCGCAGCGCGGCCAGGCCCTGGGGCGAGAGATCGCTGACCAGGTCGGTGGCCGTGGTCACACCCGCGAGCTGGGCCACGCGGCCGAACTTCCAGATGGCCTCGCGCTGCTCGGCAGCGGCCAGCGACAGCGCGCTGCCAATCACCTTCTGCACCGGATACATGGCGGCGAACTCCTGGAGTTCGCCCGTGGGCTGGCCCTCGGCGTCCTTGTGGATGCCGTCGATATCGGTGTCCTCGTCGATGCCGGCCAGTGCCAGCATGGCCGAGTTCACATTCATCAGGTGCACGCTGGCGTGCAGGATGACGATGGGCCGCGTGGTGGAGACGCGGTCCAGCTCGCGCACCGACAGCCGGCTGCTGCCAAAGAGGATGGGATCGAACCCCCAGGCCAGCAGCGTGGCCTGCGCGTCGGGCAGGGCACGCTCGGCCTCGGCCAGGCGGGCCAGCACGGCGTCCAGCGTGCGCAGGCCGGGCCACAGCCGCCCGTCGGGATCGCGGCGGTCAAAGTAGCCCAGGTAGACCGCATCCCACATGGCGCCTTCCATCAGGTGGCTGTGGGCCTCGATCAGGCCGGGCATGAGCACCTTGCTGCGCAGGTGGTCGATGCGTTCGGCATCGGGCCAGGCGGCCATGTCGGCCTCCCCGCCCACCGCCAGCACCGTGCTGCCCCGCACGGCCACATGGGTGGCCTGTGGCTGGGCCGGGTTCATGGTGAGGATGGTGCGCGCCGCGAAGATGCGCACGCGCTCGCTGGTTTCGTGGTTCATGGGGATGTTTCCCTCAGGCGGTCTTGACGTGTGCCGCACGCGGCAGGCAGTGGACGATGGCCGTGACCAGCAGGTTCAGCGCCAGGCTGATGAAGCCCAGGTTGATGCCGCCGAAGTCCGGTTGCTGCAGGTACAGCACGATGGCCAGCGCCTGCCCGCAGACGATGCCCAGGGCGATGGCCAGGGGCCGGATGCGCCAGCCAAACAGGATGGCCATCATTCCCGGGAAGAACTGCGTCACGCCGTAGTAGGTGGTGTTGATCAGGGTCAGCATCAGGTTGGGGGTGAGCAGCGTCATCACGATGGACAGCAGCAGGTAGATGACGATCACCACCTTGGCGCCCTGCTTTTGCTTGGCCTCGGGCAGGCCGGGCAGCAGGTTGCGCGCCACGATGGGGCCGATGGCCAGGCAGATGCCCGCCAGCACCAGCAGGCCCGACAGCGCGGCGCCTGCGGCGACCAGGCCCAGCAGCCAGTCGGGCAGCAGGCGAACGGCAGCGGCGAAGAAAGCCTCGTTGGGCGATGCCAGTTCCAGGTTCTGGCTGATGGCGTAGTACGAGGCCAGCACCAGGAACGGGTACATCAGCATGTACAGCGGCATGGCGATCTGCGTGCGGCGGATGGTGTGCGAACTCTTGGCCGTGAAGAAGTTCTGCACGGCGAACGGCATCATGTAAAAGCCCAGCGCCTGGAACAGCATGGTGCTCATGGAAAAGCGCAGCTGCGTATCGGTCATGTGGTTGCTGACCTTGGCACTGGCGGCGGCGAACACATCGCCCACCCCGGCATGCCAGCCCACGGCCACGCCCGTGGCGATGATGGCCACCACCATGAGGATGTCCTTGAGGATGGCGATGTAGGCCGAGGCACGCACGCCCGAGATGGCGATGTAGGTGAAGGCCAGGCCCGCCGAGATCAGCAGCAGGTGCAGCGGCTGGAAGTTCCAGCCCAGCCCCTTGAGCGCCGCCACCAGCCCCGTGAACTGCAGCTGGCCCCAGGGCAGCAGGAACAGGATGGCCGAGCCGGCCACGATCAGCTCCAGCGCGCGGCTGCCGAAGTGGCCCTTGAACAGGTCCGGCAGGGTGATGGCGTTGTGGCGCAGGCCGGCCTTCCAGATCATGGGGCCGAGGAAGTAGCCCAGCGGATAGGCCAGCAGGATGTAGCCCAGGAACCAGACGCCATAGGTCGGCCCCTTGGCGTAGATGCCGCCCGGAAAGCCGACCATGGTGCCGATGCTGTAGATCTCGCCGGCGGCGAGGAAGAACACCAGGTAGGCGCCGAACTGGCGCGAGGCGACGAAGAAGTCATGCACGCTTTGCGCACCCTTGCCCGTGCGCGAGCGGATGGCCAGGTACAGGGACAGTGCGATGAAGCCCAGAAAGACTGCGGTGGTCATGGCGGTGCTCCCTTCAGGCCGACTGCACGTCGTCGGCTTCGTGGCGGTCGAACATCAGCCAGCACACGAGCATGCACAGCGACGTCAGCACGAACCACATGAAGATCCACAGGTAGATGAAGGGCACGCCGAGCAGATGGCGATCGACGGACGCGACCCAGGGAAGCAGGCCGATCACCGCGATGTACGGGATGCCTATGCCGATGAACAGCTTGAGCATGGTTTGTCTCCTTTTGCTCCGATGAAAGAGTTGGCGGTTGTGGCCGCTCTATAGGACGTTTCAATGTCCATGGATGCGATCTTAGGAAGTGCCTACCTATAATTCAAATGAGAAATTTGCCAACAAACCATGAGGACTCCGCATGGATACCCAGAAGCTGCGGCACTTGCTGGCCATCGTCGAGCACGGCACTTTTTCCGACGCGGCGCGCGCCGTGCACCTGACCCAGCCGGCGCTGAGCCGCAGCATCCGCGCGCTGGAAGACGAGCTCCGGGCGCAGCTGTTCGACCGGGGCGCGCGGCGTGCCCGGCTGACGGTCTTCGGCGAACTGGTGGCCGAGCGCGCACGCCGCATGCGGCTGGAGGAAACCCAGCTGCGGCGCGACCTGGAGCTGCTGCGCGGCGGCCAGGAGGGCGCACTGGCCATAGGCGTGGCGCCGGCCCCGGCCGCACTGCTGCTCAAGCCCTTTCTGATCCACATGGCGCAGGCGCATCCGCGCATCAAGGTGCGCACCGAGATGGGCGCCACCAGCGCCCTGCTGGAGCTGCTGCGCAATGAGTCGATAGACGCCATCGTCGGTGACGCCTATGTGCTGCGCGCCGCCGATGACGTGGACATGGAGCTGCTGGGCGAGCTGCCCGCCGGCCTGGTCTGCCGCGCGGGCCACCCCGTGCTGCAAAACCCCGGCATGGACGAGATCCGCCGCTACCCCCTGGCCACCACCACGCTGAGCACGGCCATGGCGCGGCAGCTGGCCGAGCTGTGGGGTGAGGGCGCCGAGCCCGACAAGCTGTTCACCCTGCACTGCAACAACCTGGAACTGCTGCGCAGCGTGACCCTGGCCACGGACACCTTGCTGTTCGGCGTGCTGTCCATCACGCGCCAGGAGCGCGCCAGCGGCACCATGGCCGAAGTGCCCCTGCCCGCCGATCCCCGGCGCTGCGGCCGCTATGGCATGGCGCGCATGGGCGCGCGCAGCCTGTCACCGGCGCTGGAAACCGTCTATGCATTCACCCGCACGCATTGGCGGGAGCTGTCCGAGCACGACCAGTGAAGCCGGGCAGGCGCAAGTCATGCGTCGGCCCGCGCCAGCGGCAATGTCTGCGTGCGCAGCCACTCCAGCACCAGGGCGAAGCGGGCCTCGTCATGCACCGGCCTGGGTGACATGAGCACGTAGTGCGAGCCGTCGGCCACAAAGCCGCGCGGCGCGCACAGGGTGCCGCTGGCCAGATCGTCGGCCACCAGCGCCAGCGGCCCGATGGCAATGCCCGCCCCGGCAACGGCGGCCTGCAGGCTCAGGTAGAAATGCTCGAAGCGGGCCTCGCGCCCGGGCTGCAGCGGCACGCCGGTCAGCTCGCTCCAATGCCGCCATGCGTCCGGGCGCGATGCCGTGTGCAGCAGCACGCCGCCCAGCGGCCCGGAGCGTGCCAGCGTCTTCGCAAGTGCAGGCCGGCAGACGGGACCCACGTGCTCCTGCAAAAAGGGCTCGGCAACCACATCGGCGCCCATGTCGAAATCCGCGCGGCGTATGGCCAGATCGATGCCCTCGCGCGCAAAGGGCACCGAGCCGCCGGCCGACACCAGGCGCAGCTCGCGCTGCGTGCCGATCGCTTCCTGCAAACCGCCCAGGCGGGGAATCAGCCAGCGCATCAGAAAGGTGGGCTCGCAGGACAGCACCAGCGGCCGGTCCGGCCCGGCGGCCTGCCGCGCTCGGCCCAGCGCGCCGCGCAGGCGCTCCAGCGCCAGGGCCACCTCCTCGGCCAGCACACGCGCCGTGGGGGTGGCAATGATGCTGCGGTTGCTGCGCTGGAACAGCGCGAAGCCCAGCGCCTCTTCCATGTCGCGCACGGCGCGGCTCACGGCGCCATCGGTCAGGTGCAGCTCGCGCGCGGCCTTGGAAACGCTGCCATGGCGCACCGTGGCCTCGAAGGCACGCAGGGCGGACAGCGGCGGCATATGGGTGGGGGGGGCCATGGGACTGGAGGGCGGCATCGGACACATCGGACACATCGAAGAAAGGGCGTGGGGAGAGATTTCAATTGACTTTTGATCAACTGAATACTGAATCCATATCGATTTTCTGCAGTGCGATTTTCATGCAAAGTACCTCCATCGATTGAGCTTTCAGCAATGACCATGAATGAAGCCCCCACCATCGCCCCCGCCCCCCTGGCCATCACCATGGGCGATCCCGTGGGCATAGGCCCCGAGATCATCGTCAAGCTGGCCATGGACCCCGCCCGGCCCCGTGCGCCTTTTTTCGTCATCGGCGACACGGGGCGGCTGCAGCGGGCAGCCGACATGCTGGGCGTGCACCCGCGCATCCAAGTCATCGACACGCCGGCCCAGGTTCCCGCCACCGTGCCACCCGCCACCGTCTTCGTGCTCCAGACCGGAGGCCCGCTGCCCGAGGACCTGGCCTGGGGACGCATCGATGCGCGCGCCGGGGCCGCCTGCCATGCCTACATACAGCGCGGCATCGACCTGGCCCTGGCCGGCGAAGTCGCAGGCCTGGTGACCGCCCCCATCCACAAGGAGGCGCTGCGCGCGGCGGGCTGCCCCCACCCCGGCCATACCGAGATGCTGGCCGAGCGTTCGGGCACACGCGACTTCGCCATGATGCTCGCCAATGACGAGCTGCGGGTGCTGCTGGTCTCCATCCACGTGCCGCTGCAGCAGGCCATTGCCGCAGTCACGCCGGACAACGAACTGCGTGCCATCCGCCTTGCGCACCGGGCCTGCCGGGCGTTCGGCATCGCCCGGCCCCGTGTGGCCGTGGCGGGGCTCAATCCGCACGCCGGCGAGAACGGGCTGTTCGGGGACGAGGACCGCTCGGTGATCATCCCCGCCATTGCGGCCGCACGGGCCGAAGGCATAGACGCCAACGGCCCCTGGCCGGGCGACACGGTCTTCATGCGGGCGCGCCGGGGCGAGTTCGACGTGGTGGTCGCCCAATACCATGACCAGGGGCTGATTCCCGTGAAGTACCTGGGCGTCGAGCAGGGCGTGAACATTACCGTGGGCCTGCCCTTCGTGCGCACCTCGGTGGACCACGGCACGGCCTTCGACATCGCCGGCACGGGCCGTGCGGACCATGCCAGCCTGGCCTGCGCGCTGCGCCAGGCGGCGGCCATGGTGCAGGCGGGCCGCTCCGGCGCCAGCGGGCAGGCGCAGCGCCCGGACTTCATCTTCATGCTCACGCAGCAGGACAAGACCATTGCCGATGCGCGCGAGCGGCTGCGCGAAGTGCTGGCCCAGGGCGTGCGCCATGTGGGCTTCAAGGACATAGGCCTGCCCCTGCCCCAGCTGCGCGAGCTGGCCCGGGACATCCGCGCAGGCGGTGCCAGGGTCTATCTGGAAGTCGTCAGCCTGGACGAGGCCAGCGAGGTGGCTTCGGCCCGCGCGGCGGTCGAGCTCGGTGTGGACGTTCTCATGGGCGGCACGCGCCCCGAGGCGGTGCTGCCCGTGCTGCGCGGCAGCGGCATTGCCTACTATCCGTTTCCTGGCAGGATCAGCGGGCATCCGAGCGTGCTTTCAGGGCCGGCCGAGGACATCGTGGCCAGCGCGCGCCGCATCGCGGGGCTGGAGGGCGTTCATGGCCTGGACCTGCTGGCCTACCGTTTCCGGGGGGACGTGCCGGCCCTGATCAAGGCGGTCTGCGATGCGGTGGACAAGCCCGTGGTCGTGGCCGGCTCCATTGATCGCAGCGAACGCATCGCGGCCGTGCTTGCCAGCGGTGCCGCGGGTTTCACGGTAGGCACCGCCGCCTTCGAGGAGACTTTTCCAGCCGCGCGGCCCGGGCTGGCGGCGCAGTTGCAGGCCATACAGGCGCTGGTGGACTGAGAGCGGGCCGGCCACCGCGCGCACCTCCCGCACTTCCCGCACCTCAGACAACGCACGCAACTCTCGCACCTCTCGCGCCGGCCACGCCTCCCGCACATTCCGCGCGCCGGTGTCATGGGCCAGCAACTGGCGCCGCTCGGTTTCGGCCAGGCGGTGGGTCTTCAGCCGCTGGACCACATGGAACTGGCGCTTCTTGGCCATGAGGGACGCGCCGCCTGCAAAGCCTTCCATGCGGCTTGCCGCCTTGCCATGCTGCGGGGCATTCCAGGGGTACAGGCCTGCCACCAGGGTCACAACGACAGCCAACGCCATGACCACGAGCGCCCTCCAGGGAGCCCGGGGTCTGCGTTGGCCTTGCCTGTGATGCGCCTGAGAGTTCATGAAGACAGGGCAAATGATTGCGGCAGCTTGCATTGGTGCAGGTGCTTTAGCCTGCATCAATGAACCTGGCCTGATACCAGTCCAAAAACCAATCAGAACCTGGCGCACTTCAGTTGCGCCACTCCTTGATTCTCCAGCAGCCGGAATCTGATGAGAACCCTCGTTTTCCAACAGATGCATTGCCTGAATTACGGAGATAACACCCAGCAGCCTCTATTGCCGCATGAAAAACAAATGATTCATTGCTATCAATAGAAAACCTGAAACCCATCCATGGCAAAAAAAGCAAAGCCCGCCAACTGCCCTCTGGGCACTGCCAGCCAGGCGCCGCAACGCCACAGATGAACATCGAATGGCATCACCATTTCCCCTACCATCCGGCAGCGTGTCGTCCTACTGGATAAACCATGCCATTTAGGGAACGATGATATTCACCCTGAATACCTCTCATTCGGCACACCATTGACAACGGCCGGTCTTTGAAGTGCAGCGCCGGTATTTGCAGGGCCCAATCGATGGCTGCACGCATTCAGCCATTTTCCGCAGTTTTGTGATCAGTTGTTTTGGCCAGATGGCTTGGCATCCGATGAATAAAGCAGGGATCTTGGTTGATGATTCGAACGCTGCCGCGGACCGTTGCCGGCCCCGCTGGAGTCTGGTCGCGCCTGCCGCTCGCGTGCCTTGGGTGGAGCCTGGCAGCCGCTCCCGTCTTTCTGTGCGGCGCACAGGCGCAAACACCTTCTTCGGCGGCCGTTGCCGGTACCTCCATGGCTGAGGCACGCATCGAATCCCTGGACCGCGACCAGGCCGAGCAGGCCCGGCTCAAGGCACTCTCCGAAGGGGCCGCCCCCGCTTACCAGGACCGTTTCATGGATCCGGACGAGATCGCACAGTCCGCTGCCGCCGAGCCCGAAGCCGAGCAGCCCGAGGGCTTTCGCGCCTGGGTGGTGGAAAGCCGCCTGGGCCTGGGCGAATCCCGCACCACCGGCTATGGCCGCCAGCGCGCCACAGAAATCGGCCAGCGCCTCGAATACCGCCGCGAGACACTGAACTACGGCGAGTTCACCCTGCAGGCCGAAGGCCGGCACCTGAGCGGCGACAACTTTGGCAATGGCCTGGGTATGGGCGGCCTGAGTATTGGCGGCCTGGGCTATGCCCGGCAAGCCACGAGCGAGCGCTTCACGCTGCGCAACCTTGCCTTTCCGCTGACCACGCAGACCTTCGCCGACACGGCCGTGGGCGACCTCTACAGCGAGCTGACCGATGGCCTGGCGCGCAACTACCGGCTGTCGCTGGGCTCGACCACGGTGCGCGGCGCCTCGGCGCGCATCTTCCGCCCGGACCTGGACCTGCGCGCGGGCTACGGCCAGCGCGGCCTTCTCACGGGAGGGCCCTACCCCGGGTTCGAGAAAAACCAGGGCACGCTGGGCTGGCTGGGCGCCACCGTGCGGCTGGACGGCCCCTGGTTTGCCGCCTTCCAGCTGGACCAGGCCGACGATATTCCCGCCTACTACAGTCCCAGGCACTACCCCGGCGATGACACGCAATACGACCCCGGCTCCGCCCTGGGACTGGGCAGCAAGCGCGTGACCAGCTGGGCCGCCTCGCTGGGCTACGGGCGCGGCGTGCTGCGCGATGGCGACTTCAGGCTCCGCACCACGCTGCTGGGCAGCCGTACCAGCGCGCCCCTGTTTTCTCCAGCGGCAGGCACCGCCGGCACGGAGGGCCGCAGCGCCCAGGGCCTGTTCATCGAGGCCAGCGCGCGCGCTGGCGCCTACCGCCATGAATTCGGCCTGCATGCAGCCCAGCCCCAGCTGCACTTTGGCGACTACGCGCTGCCCAGCGCGGCGCGCGGCGCCTATTGGCGCGTGGACCGCCATGTCACCCGCCTGAGCTGGGGCATGGGGCTGGACTACGAACGCACGCCGCAAACCACGGCGCAGGATGCAGGCTTTCAACTGTCGGGCTACCGCCGCCTGGGAGCGAATGGCAATGCCCAATACCAGTTCGACCGGCACACGGCCGTGGGCGGCAGCTTCAGTGCCTACCAGACGCGCAACGATGCGGGCACCGCAGGCGGCGGCCAATCGCGCAGCCTTTATGGCAGCGCGTTCTACCAGACCCGCTTTTTTGACTGGCCGCGCAGCCGCTTCATGCTGACCGTTCGGCGCAACGAGCTCATCGTGCTGGGCGACTCCTCCGCCACGGGCCAGGAGGTGCAGTGGGAGCAGGACTGGGCCGGTGCACGCCAGGCAACGCTGCGGTCCGAGCTCACCACCACGCTGGGCTATGCGCGCGACCGCAGCGGCGGCATGTCGCGCAACTATCCAACGGCCGGGCTGCAATGGCGCTACTGGCTGGAAAGCGGGCTGCAGCTGGCCGGCAACCTGCGCTACACCTCGCAAAGCGGCAGCCTCTACACCAGCCGGGGCCTGTCGGGCTCGCTGTCGGCCGAGAAGGAGCTGGGCCGGGGCTGGCGCATGGGCGTCATGGCGCACTTCAACCAGGCCCGGTCCTCGCTGCTGCCCACGCCCTCTTCCCTGCCCAACCTCTACCGCAGCGACGAGAAGACCGCCTATGTCTACCTGCGCTGGGAAGGCAGCGCGGGCACGGCCTATGCGGCCGCAGGCGCACCCGGTGAAGGCGTGGGCGGCGGCAGCCTGTCCGGCCGCGTGTTCTACGACGCCAACCGCGACGGCGAACAGCAGGCGGGCGAGGTGGGCGTGGCCGGCGTCGAGGTGGTGCTTGACGGCCGCTACCGCACGGTGACCGACCGCGATGGCCAGTTCGAATTCCCGGTGGTGCCCACGGGCCACCACCGGCTGTCGCTCACCCAGGAAAGCGTGCCGCTGCCCTGGGGCGCCTCCGGCGACAACACCAGCAGCGTACACGTACCCCTGCGCGGCCAGGCCTCGGCGTCGATTGCCGTGGTCAAGGTGGGCGAGTGAGTGAGTGAGTGAGTGAATGAATGAGTGATTGAGGCGCAAAGGCTTCCCAGGCAACCCGTTCCATCCAAGGAGATTCCATGAACCGAACATCCATCGCCCAACGCCTGCTGGCCGCATCGCTCGGCGGCCTCGGCCTGGCCCTGACCGCGTTGCCTGCCATGGCCGAGAGCCAGTACGGATCGGGCACCGGAACCATCACGGCCCAGGCCAAGGTCAACCTCAGCGTGACCGTGCCCAAGCTCATCTTGCTGCGCGTGGGCTCGACCAATACCACGGTGGACACGGTGACCTGGACCTCGACGCTGAGCATCCCAGGCGTGCCCACCACGCCGCTGGCCTCGGTCAACAACACCAATGTGGACTGGAACGGCGCCGCGCCCACCGTCGCCACCGCCTCGGCTGCCGCCACGCTCACGGTCTATGCCTGGACCAATGCCGGCGCCGGCACCATCAACTGCGCGGTCGGCGCCTGGAATGCCACGGGCGGCCCCGCCAATGCGGACTTCACCGTCACGACCACCGGCACCCTGCCCCACCCCGGGCCCAATCTGGGTGCCTGCGCATCCACCTCGTTCCCCTCTAACGTGGTTGCGACGGGGACCTGGGCGTATGCGCTGGGAGGTACGCCGGCCAGCTGGGCTGCCAATACCTATACCAACGTCATCACGTATACGGCCCAGGGCATCTGATGGACAAGGCATTGCCTCGCCTGCTGGCCGCAGCGGCCCTCTGCGTTGTGCAACCGCCCGCGCAGGCCGTGTTCACCATCGTGACCGACACAGACCTGCTCAACTACAGCCTGACACTGCGCGTGGGCACGACCGGGGCAACCGTGGACACCGTGGCCTTCAGCGTGACGGGAGCCAACGCCGGCCTCACGCCCGTGGCCGTGACGGGCACGCCCAGCATCAGTGTCTCGGTGTCTCCCACACGTCCCGCGCTGGGCACCGCCGTGGCCCGGCCAGTCACCCTGGTCGTCGATTCATCCACCGCACTTTCCTGCCAGTCGGGTGGCTGCGGCAGCGCGACCATTCCGTTCAGCAAGATCAGTTGGGTGGCATCGAACAACGGCAATGCTGCGTCCGGCGACATACAGAACGGGCGCTTCACCGCCAGCGCCGGCCAGTCCATCGCCAGCTACAACGCCAACGCATCCGTCTGTTCTGGCGCGCTCTGCCCGGTCGCTGGCTGGACCGTCCAGTCACGGCAACTGACCGGCACCGTGCTGCAGTTCACCTACGACAACGACGTGGTCTATCCGGGCGGCAACTACAAGGGCACCGTGCGCTTCACGGCATCGATGGTATGAGGCCGCTGGCGTGGCCGCTCCTGTGCATGGCGCTGGCCTGGGCCACGGCCCTCGCGGCGCATGCCGAAGTGGCGCGGCTGGACGACTCGGCTTCGCCCCGGTCCCAGGTGCGCAGCGACTTCGCCCGGGCCAGGGTCGTCGGCGAGCGGCTGCTGGAGCTGCCCATGGGACGCATCGAATACCGGCTGGCCACGGCGCCCCATGTCGGCCGCACGGCGCGCATCTTCTATGTGATTCCCGCCCTGGTCACGGGCCTGCGCTCGCCTGCGGGCATGCAGGTGCAGTGGCGCGGCAATGGCGTCTTTGCGGGCGGCACGGGCCGGCCCGGCGACCGGGTCCAGGTCTGGAACGGCGTGGTCCGCACGCCCTGGATGGCCGAGGTTTTCGACCTCACGCTGCACATCGACCCCGCCGAGCTGCGCCTGACCCGGGGCTCGGCACTGAGCTTCGAGTCCTACTTCGAGATCGAGACCCTGCCATGAAAGCTCCTCCCATCGCCGTTTCACTGGCCCTGCTGATCGCCTGCAGCGGCGCCGCCGCCGCACCGTTCGAGCTGGCCGTGGCGCCCTCGCGTTTCGAGCTGTCGGCCAAGCCGGGTGCGCGCACGGGCCAATCGCTGGACATCCACAACCTGGCCCCGGCACCCACCGAGGTGGCCATGCGCACCATCGACTGGACCTATTCCGACACGGGCGACATCACCTACCACGACGAACTGCTGCCCGGCAGTTGCCGGCCCTGGGTGCTGCTGGAGCGGCGCAGCGTCACGATTGCAGGCCGCAGCAAGAAGGCCTTCCGTTTCCAGGTGGAGCCGCCTGCCGATGCGCCGCGCGGCGAATGCCGCTTCATGATTGCCATCGAAGGCGTGGAGCCCGCGCAGCAGACCGTCATCCGCAGCGGCGGCGCCAGCCTGAGCCTGCCTGTCACGGGCCGCATCGCGGTGGCCGTCTACGTGACGCTGGGAGGTGCTGCGCCCCAGCTGGACATTCGCCAGCTTTCCATGGCCGAAGACGGCAAGACGCGCCGCGCCCTGGTCACCGTCAGCAATACCGGCGATGCCCATGGCCGGCTGGAAGGCAGCCTGGACGCCGTGGACAACAAGGGCCGCCGCTTCGAGCTGGTGCCGGAAGGCACGCCCATACTGCCCGGCCAGACACGCACGCTGGCCCTCATGCCCAAGGGCGAAGACGGCCAGCCCGCCCCGCCGCCCGCGTATCCGGTCAAGGCCAAGGGCAGCCTGGACTGGGAAAAAGGCAGCTTCAAGATCGATGTGGAACTGAGGTGATGGCAACCAGGCCGATGGCGTGGCTGGCCCTGTCCATGGCGTTGGGCGGCCTGGGCCACACCGTGCATGCGGCGTCCAGCACCACAGGCCCCAGCCTGCTGGTGCCGCTGAGCACCTCGGTGAACCTGGACTTCACCATCGCCATCGACAAGTTCATCTTCTTTCGCATAGGCGACGGCACCTGGCCCACGCCCGGCGGCACCACCAGCAGCGTGGCCTTTGTGCTCGCCCCGTCCATCCCTGGCGTGCCCACCACGCCCGTGGCGGGCAGCAACACCTCGGTGAACTGGAGCGGCGCGGCCCCCAGCTTCAGCATCACGCCCAGCGGCAATGTGCTGCCGGTGGAGGTGCGCAGCAACGCAGGCCAGGTCACGCTGCGCGCCACCGCCACCACGGCGCTGGCCAGCGGGGCCAATACCATCCCGCTGTCGGAGATCACCATCGCCACCAGCGACAGCAACCTGCCCGCACCGCTGATACCCAATACGGGAACGGGCGCAGCGGTCAACGTGGTGGCCACCGCCTTTGCGGGGCTGGTCACCCAGCGCACGGCGAACTGGACCCTGTCCTATGCCAACCTGGCCTCCCGCAGGGCAGGCACCTACACCGGGCAGGTCACCTTCACGGCCAGTTCGCCCTGAGCGCTTTGGGAGCTTTGGGCGATTTGGGCGCTTCGGGCGCGCTCAAAGGCCCAGGTACAGCGCAATCAGCGACACAGCAGCCGGCACGGCCTGCACCCAGAGGATCTTGCGGCTGGCCGTGGCGGCGCCATACACGCCGGCCACCAGCACGCAGATCAGGAAGAAGTATTTGAAGCCCAGGCCATCGGCCCCCTGCGCCAACCCCCAGATCAGCCCGGCGGCGAGAAAGCCGTTGTACAGGCCCTGGTTGGCGGCCAGTGTCCTGGTCTGCTGGGCAAATTCGGGCGTCAGGCCAAACGCGCGGCGTCCGGCCGGCTTGTCCCAGAGAAACATCTCCAGCACGAGGATGTAGACATGGATTGCGGCGACGATGCCGATGAGTACGTTGGCCATCTGGGGTGGGAAGAAAGTGGACAGGCCTCTGTATACGGGATGCACCCACACCCGTCCATGGCCGCTGCGCTACACAGGGCCTGCCACCACCCCTTGCCTGTCACCCGGAAGACTTGCTGCCGGGGTGCGACGGTTTTTCCGTACCCTGCGCAGGTGCCACGGCGCCAGCGGCCGCACCGCCCAGCGCACCGGCCACGCTGCCTACCGTGCCGCCGACCACCACGCCCACCGGGCCGGCAATCGCAGCACCCGCCGCAGCGCCTGCAGCGGCTCCGGCCAGCACGCCGCCGCCGATGAATACCGAGCGCGACTCGCGCTCTGCATCCTCGGGCGACAGTTCGAACTGCGCGGACGCATCGGGGTCCTGCGAAGGAACACCGTGGCCGGGGCGTGCCTGCTCGGCAAGGTCTTCATCCTCGGGGGCATCCGTGGACACCGGCTGGATGGGCTGGATGGATGGCTTGTTGCTTGCATTCATGGGGCTCTCCTTCGGGGCATGCCACACGCATGCGGGACTGCCTGCGCTTCATTGCCCTGTCGTTTTGTTGTACGCCTCGCCCTGCCGCGCCGCAGCCGGCTCAGGCTGCTGCCCCGCGTCAGCCAAGGCCCGCAGCCCCGCCGACCTTGACTACAGGGGCTCGTAGGAACTGGCCTCCGCCGCCCAAGGCACCTCCTACGCCCGTCGCGGCGGCCCGACTACCCGGTGCCCGCAGATGCCGTCCTAAGCTAGAACCCAGAAGCACACAGGCTTCGACTTCGCCAGGCGATGCACAGGTTTTCTTGACGGGCCGGCTACCGCGCCCCATTCAAAGCCGCATCGCTCAGCCGCCAGACGCACCGCGCTGGCGGGTCAGCACAAACCCACTCACTGGAGAACGTCATGGTCACACCCAACACCGCATCGAGCGTCATTTCTTCCGAAACCGTCAGCGGCACCAATGTCTACAACCCGGCAGGCGACAAGCTGGGGACCATAGACACGCTGATGATCGACAAGCTGTCCGGCAAGGTGCGCTACGCCGTCATGGAGTTCGGCGGCTTCCTGGGCATCGGAACGGATCGCTATCCGCTGCCCTGGGAATCCCTCAAGTACGAGCCCAACATGAATGGCTACGTGGTGTCGCTGACGCGTGAGCAACTGGACAACGCTCCACGCTACGAGCGCGATACGGCTCCGGCATACACCGATGAATATGGCCGCCGCGTGAACGACTACTACGGCGTGCCCTACCTGTAAATCCCGACCCTTGCGGTCTTTGACACAGCCCCGTTCGCGGGGCGTTTTCTTTGGTGCGGATAGCTGCCAGCGAATGGCCAAGGAAGAACGCCCTGCGCAACTTCACTCCCTCATTCCTGGAGAACTGCCATGAATACCACCCCACCTGCCATCGACTACAAGGCCTGCATGGACGCCTGCCAGGCCTGCGTCATTGCCTGCAATACCTGCGCCGCCGCCTGCCTGAAGGAGTCAGACGTCCAGATGATGACCGCCTGCATTGCCCAGGACCTGGAATGCGCGCAGATCTGCGAACTGGCCGTGGCCGCAATGGCGCGCCAGAGCCCGCATGCGCCGGACATCTGCCGCCTGTGCGCCCAGATCTGCCAGGCCTGCGCCGACGAATGCAGCAAGCATTCCCACGACCATTGCCAGACCTGCGCGGCAGCCTGCCAGCAATGCGCCATGTCGTGCAATCTCATGGGCATGCAGTCTCACTGACACGGCTGGCATGGGCCATGACAGCCGCCCTGGCAGAAATCCTGCAAACACGCAGGAAAAAACGCCACCGGTGCTGTCGCCAAACGCCGCGCCTTCGCGGAACCGGGCCTGCCTACACTTTGATGCATATCCAGGCACACAGGAGGCAAACATGGCACTCGAAATCAGCGCAGAGGAACGGTTCTTCACCCTGCTGAACCAGTTGAAGCACATGCCTCCCTGCTCATCCCGCCAGGAGGCACACGACATGCTGTTGCTGCTCTGGATGCGCATCTGCGAAGGCGCTGGCGCTCGCCGGGAATTGCTCAACCGCATGCGGCAACGCACGCTGTGCGCAGAACATGGCTGGAAAAACCTCGACAAAAGCCCTTGCCATCTGGATTCGGACACCCTGCCAGGCATCCGCATCTATCTGCACTCCAACGGCACCATCGTCATTCAAAGACAGGGGGGAGCGCAGGATTCCGAAATCCTGCACTTCAGCGCCAGGCGCGAATTTGCCGAGGCCTAGGCCCGGTCCGCGCACAGCGCATGGGGGCCGGCGGAGCAGAGGCTAGGTGCAAACACCAACGATGTCCCACATGCGACATGAGCCCTGTCTCCATAGAATGCGTCATTGTGTAGCACACTATCCATGAGGAATACATGACAGCAGATTACAAAACCCTCCTCCAGCAGAAGGCCGAGCTTGAGGCAAAGATCGCCGCCACCCTGAAGGCGGAAAAAGGCGGAGTCATCGCCAAGGTCCGCGAACTCGTCGAGCAGTTCGGTCTGACCCAGGATGACATCTTCAGCACCGGCAAGGCCAAGTCCGCCAGCATTGGCGTGGCCAAATACCGCGACCCCGCCAGCGGAGCCACCTGGACCGGCCGGGGCAAACCGCCGCGCTGGATTGAAGGCAAGGACCGCAAGGCCCTCGAGATCTGAGCACGGCCCGCCAACGCGGGCCTTTTTTATGGCTGCAACTGCCTGCTGCGCGAGAACGTGAGAATCCAACTACTGCGCGAGGTATTCGCATCCACCGGCGAAATCGGCTTTGCCTGCCACGTCTGCGCTGATGTGGTGATCCCCTACCCGCAGACCTTCGCTGTGGTCAATGGCTTGCGCGCGTAAGCACAGCCAGGCCCAGACGCAACAAAGCCCCGCATGCTTCGCCCGGCGGGGCTTTTCTTTTATCAACCAGAATACATGGTTGATGTTCCCAGGTTCTCAACAAATGTCTCAACGCGAAATTGTGAACTGTGCATGCCCACTATGCGGCGCTGGCGCTGCCTACTATGAGATCGACTATGGCGAACGCCATTACTACAAATGCCCGACTTGCACAAAGTTCATCATCACGGACACGGCCGAGAAACGCATTCGCCAAAGTGGCAGTACCCCATCCGATTTTTCGGGCGCAGCTGCAGCGGCCACTAAGGACAATGACCGCGTGCTTGAGATCTGCTACAGCCATGGAGGTAGCGCGCCTTCCGGCTTCTCGATCAAGGTCGTAAACAAAGCTGACTACCGAAGCATTTGACGCATCGCGCTTGCCGTGTTGTCGATGCATGCATCCAGTCAAGATGCAGGGCGGGGGCATGCGAAGTTCCCGCCCCTCCCGGCCCTAGACCGCCCTGTTCCGCACGCGCAAAAAATTTCCCCCGTTTGAATTTTGTTAATCAAACAGAAACGCCCCGAAACCCAGCATCCATTCGGGTTTTCGGGGCGTTCCGATTCTTTGATTCTTTGATTTTTCGTTAAAGCTTTAACATCCAGCCATCGCACCTGACGATGCCCTGCAAGGCGTCAAACTGGCGACTCATCCAACGTCCACTCGGCAAGACGCTTCCGGAAGCCGATGGCGGCAGCAACCGCATCAAACAGCTTGATAGAAAAATTCTGCAGCAATGGGTAGTGAGGGATAGTCATTGCTCCTGTCACGATGTACTCCAGCTCCTTCGGCTTGTACATCACATTGAGCAAAGTCAGCGCAGACTCATCAGAAGCTTGCCATTGAAGCAATGTGCCAAGACCGTTTTCCTTGCTGCTGCTGAACAACCTCTCCAAATCATGGCCCAGCTTTTTGCGAATGTGCTCGAGAGCGACACCTTTGCTCAGTAGAAAAGCCTTGAAGGTGAGCTCCAACCCATGCCCCAAAAGATACAAGGCTGGAATTGGTGGACACGGGACCAGTGGAGGTCTTGGCTGGGCCGCACGTTCGTACACAACGAAGGCAGCCTCCAGGAACTCATGTCCGTAGCGGACCATCCCCATGGGCGTCGTTCGCTCTGGATCGTCATGCGGATGGGATTGGTTCGCTTGACTGGCCATCGCTTCATCCATTGATGGGTAGATTGATGGGCACAACAAAAAAGCGCCTCGAAAGGCGCTTGTTTGCTGACACATTGGCGGAGAGGGAGGGACAAACTTTGTCACTTCCACAACTTCAACAAAATCAAAGACTTGGCAGCATTGAGGGTTGAAAAACTCAAGAATTTTGCTACCAAATCTGCTACCAGTCAAGCTGTGTTGTCATTAGCTAGCCAAGATGAAATACCGAAGCCCTCGCTCAATGTAATCAGCGAGATGGGCTCCTTTACTCAGAAGGTATTGGATCGCGTAATTACTGTCACCACGGTAGCTTTGTTGACTATTTTCATAAATAGCTTGCAAATCCTCTCCATTATCTCCTCGCCCTCTGACAACCACAGTAACTAGTTCGATAAGAGAGCATTCACTGAGTTTCTGCAATACCAATCGCAATTTTTGCTGAGATTCAAGATCTTTCCGAAAAGTTTCATTGAAAGATTTGTTAGTACTCGTTTTATCTGAGAAATCGATCACTTTCATGCTGGATTCCCTCGGAGGGCAAGCATTCAAAACAGAGTTAACTTCATAATTAGTCAAGCAATTCAGTTTCACTGTAATCTCCAATGCATTCAATAAATAAGACTAAAAATACTATGGTGTTAAAGAATGGTATTTTCTTAAAAATACCAGGCTTAATTCTACAGCAGAATTGATTTTTTTGCTATTAGCTTGGCGACATCCATAAATAAAGCCCCGCAATGGGGCTTTATTTATGCTCTTGTTAACAGTTCTCTACCACAAGAAGGATTTCGAGCTAAAAATATAATACGAAAAAATAAATGAAATGTCAAGTTTTATGGCTGAAAATTATAAGCAAAAAAGCAATTTGTCCATATTATAAAGACCGAACCGCAACCCGAACCCTTAGAAAATTTCCTAAAGCTAACACTGGCGCGGATTCCAGCGAGGTTCAAAATTAGATCCGAACCCTAACCCGAAGTGACATTTGTCAAGGCCGAACCGCTAAAACTCCGCTCAAACTCAATGCTGGCGCGGGTTTCAGCTGAAGCCCGAACCGGGTCGGCATATTATTGATACCTTATTAATGACAACTAAGGTATTAGGACAAGAAGAACATATGTATTCATTAGACGAAGTTAATATTTACGAAGTAAATATAAAAGGCGCTTTTTTATTTTTGCAAAAATCTTGACTTATGCAAAAATACTGATATTTTAAAAATACCACAAACAGGATTTAAAATGTCAACAGAATACATAAATATTGAAATCTCAATTTTCAAAAAACTTCATGATAAAAATATCACCGAGTATGATCGAAAGGTCTTTTACACACTATGTGCTCATGCAACTTTTAAGCATAAGGTATTTGGGATTTATTCTCGACAAACTTACTCAACACTTGCTAACGCTGTGGAAGCATTGACAAACGACAGGAAGCAAGTCGTTCATCTTCAAAGATCTGTTCGCAGACTCGAAGATGCAGGGCTAGTGAAAGTACTTTTTGAAAGTAGAGAGGTAGAACACTTCAACAAATCCAAGGGTAATCAGGGTCACAAGGAGTTGATCATATCCTTGGACACTACTGCAACGCTTCAATCAATATGCTCTGCAATAGAAAACAACGTCGAAGACTTCAATATCTATGCAGAGCGGATTAAAGAGCTGGAAAAAAATATCGGCATCAAGCTCAACATAGTAAATAAAACCAAGTCAATCAAGACGCGGCTTAAATCTACCTCCGCTGAGCTTGAAGAAGATTCGAGGTTAGCAGGAGAATTTTTTCCCTCTCAACTCCAAGTAGTCCCAGACCCAGCTTTGATCTCATCTACTATCGATTCTGCCAACGCAGGCGCAAGATATTTGGTCAAGCGAACCTCCGTACCTTTCGACACGACATAGACATACGCACTCCTGCCGTCACTCGTAGTGCCGATATTTTTAATCTCATTAAACGGTATTTGCGTACTTTCGAACGAAATACCAAGAGATGGTTTAATTTTTATCGTATGACTTGCATTTGCGATGAAATTACACAGCATAAACCAGACAGCAAATGCAGCTACTACCCATGCCATAAAAATTCCGCCACCCGGTTTGCCAAGGTGTAGCAAGGGGTAGGTAACGGCACAGGATGTTGGAAGCAAGACAAGTGACAAGATGAAGCCGCTTGCTGCTGCATTCTGGCCAAACCTCTTCCCGTCAAACTTCAAGTCAATTGTTCCATCGTCGTTCACGACACGCTCATAAGCTTTCTGAATACTGCTTTCCATAGCTTCCTCATAGTTTGGTAGAGCGCAGGCTGAGGCCCAGCCTGCCAGGGACATCCTACACAAAAATAGGTCAATTCGACCTATTCCAATCTGGCCTATAGCGTAGATAGATGATTCAGTCCATCTATCACAGTCGTTACGTTGCGTTACGACAACACATGCGGGAACTTAGGAGGCACGCTGGCTTGACCCAGGTACAACTAGCAGAGAGGCTCTCCCTGGACCAATCGTACGTCTCTAAGATAGAAAGAGGTGAGCGATACGTAGATGTACTTTTCTACATCGATTGGTGCAAGGCGTGTGAGATATTGCCGAGTGCTGCAATTGAAAGAGTAACTCTGTAAAATCGAATTCTCTAGTTGGTTTTAATTTTATCTGTGTGCAGAAAATGAAAGATATTAAATATTATTGGAAATTTATCCCGCTCGTTGCTCCGGTAGCTGTTGGAGTACTTTTCGGTCTAGCGCTATTATCAAAAACAGAGAATTCATTATTAGCTTGGTTCAAAGAATTAATATTTTTCAGACTTTCGTGGATTCCATTTGTAATTATTGGCGCAATCTTCATTGCCTTAATTATATTGATATACACGAAGTGCATAGAAATTAAAACTTGGGTGCTTGCATTCATTACGAGCGTGCTTTTCAGCGCAGTAATCGGTGGATACATTGGATTGGCGATTTGGAACTTTTGCATTGACCAAAAAATAGACACACTTTGGTTTCTAGCGGCTGCAATTTTTATGTACGCCCTATTCCTTGCGGTGAACCACATAATTCATAACGCAATGAAAAAGCGCATCAAGTAAAATAAAAATGAACATCCCCAGCATATAGATCCTTAAATTATCCAAGCTAAGGATTTCCAATTATTTGTCAAGCTTTATTTTTCTTTCTGCCTGGTTAATTTTATTAATTACCAGGTTTTTTTGTTCTGTGCGAAGCCTTTTTTCTTCCGCTTGCTTCTCTTCAAGCTCCCTTTGCTTGTAGCGTCGTAATTCTTCTTCTTGGCTTTTTATCAACGCTTCTTGCTCTATCATTTTTCTTTGCGCTCTTCTGTTTTGCTCTTTTATTTTTCTCTCTAATTGATTTTTTTCTTCTTCTACCCTTTTGCTTGGCGCATGCCACGCCCCTTTTAACCCGTCTAGCACCCCCCCTAGCTGGGCGCCCAGTGAGTTAGCATTCTTGGCGGCGTCACCATAGCCCTTGTCAAAGCCCTCTTGGTAAGCCTTATCTTTAATTTTCTTGTCTCTGCGTCTGGCTTGCGCTTCAATGCGCTTTGCATTCTTCTGTGCCTTCCATTCATCACGCGTGAGCCTCTGCACCTTCGGTCCTAACCTTGCAAGCCCTGTTTTGCTTGCAACGCCCATATAAAAGCTGTCCTGCATCGTTTGCATTGCTTTTATATACGCTGTGTTTTGCGCCCCTTTTAGCTTCCCTGCTCTTTTTGCCTCTGCCGAGGCTTTATATCCATCGTGCAGAATTTCAAAGCGCTCCCCAGGCTTTGGAATGCAATAAAAATGCAAGTGAGGGTGTTTTTCGTCTGTATGCTCAACAACAGACCTCAAACGCGATCCATACTTTTCTTTTAGCCAAGCAATTGTTCGTTGCTTGTGCTCATCCCAAAACTCTTCCAACTCGTTGCTTATGCTCACAACCCCCGCCAGCAAGCACAATGCATCTTTGCGCAGCTTACGGCCTTGGGCGTCTTTTTCCCCCTCTGCCCAGGCTGTGGCCTCAGCCACTGCCTTTGAGGGGGGAACACCCCAACATAGCTTTGGCTGTTTGGGTTCTGCAACGTGGTCGCAGTAACCTTCTTTTCGCTCAGCTTCACCTGCGATATCAGATGCGCTGTGCTTCTTTGTTTTGCTAATCTCGCCTGTCTTTTTGTCTTTCTTGCTCTGTTGCGATCCCTCTCTTGCATATGCTTCGACGTGTATAAATTGATATCCCATTTTGCTTTTTTATTGTTATTATCCTTCTATTTAAGCAGAAATTTTAGGCTTGTCAATAAGCATAGTAACCGACTATGCTTATTGCACTACGTTTCATAAGCGTCGGCACTCCGTGGGCCAGGGTTTCACCCTCGGGACCCATCTCTAAAGAGCGAGCGCTCTCCAATACCTTCCGCACATAAAAAAAGCCCCCTTTCGGGAGCTTTGTTTTACTATGCGGCGGAATTTAGTCCCTCACCAAAGACCTGCTGCTTTGAAACCCGAACATACTTTTTTCCATGTGTCATAGTCTACGCGGCCTGTGATGTGATGCATGAATGCTGCCTTACGCGCATAAGCCCAATCTAAATTAGTTTCCCTGAAAGCACCTTTATGCTTTTTATTCCTCTCTGCTTTCTTTATCTCTCTTATAACTTGATTTAAAATTGAAATAGCATCATAGGAATCAACAAACCTCATCCTATTCAGACGTTCTAAAAATTTCAGATGCTTTTTGAATAAATTCCCAGCGAATACTGCCAAGCCAGGATTATTTCTCTGCTCTTCTTGAATTTCCTCCATCAACTCTATTAACTCTTTTAATTCCATAATAATTTTTTTTATTATTGTATAACATATTTTTTATAGGATGTCAAGAATTATATTGAAGATAAAACCAATCACAAGATGTTTAGAATACTGCCAGTAATTATTAATAATGGGAATGCACAATATCTAGGAATTTATCTGACAATTGAAATGCCACCAAATCCAATGAAAGAGGAAGGCGCTTGAAGCTTCTAATTGCAAAATCTATTAACTCACGCGCTTCTTCTTGAAGGTCTGCCTCGATTTCCAGATCGTCTGATGCTTTCTTTTGATTTCTCCCATAATCCTTGCCGGCATGTTTTAGAGAGTTATAAGTGGCCTTATAAAATCTAAGATAGATATTTCTATCATCTTTATTTGCAGCAGGAATGCCATGCTCAACCATATGCGCCAAATCAGCAAGCTCATCCATCGGCGTATCTATTTTCAGCTCTTCTAGGAGAGGTCGAATAATCTCCAACACAGCCCCTGCGAGCAATATTGCTCTTGCGAAATGAGCATCGCAATTAGCATTTTTATAAGTTTCCGAGGCGTCTACCAGAATCTCACTTCCTAAAACAAGCTTATTATAAGTTTTCAATGCTACCCCCAGTGTTCTTGATTACGCAAATGATGCCAAGCTGAACTTTATAGACAAGCCTAAACAACTCTGCCGCCGTATACTTATTCGTATAGAAGTTTACGTTGACATTGTCTATTTCATGGCCGAAAAATTGGCATCTAGGCTCAAAATCCACACCGTTCTTTTGGAAATAGTCGTTTGCAAACTTACGGAGGCTGTGGAAAACCAGCTTTTGGTTATCAATCTTCACCGAATCTAAATTTCTCCGGAACATTTTTCCCACAGCATTTCCAGAGCCTTTGCCTTCACGGGCTTTATACTTAAATACTGCGTCGTTTTTACCTTGTAGGAAGACTTCCAGCCCCATGTCCAACAAATCATTGGGTACAGGGACTTCACGAATGCCAGCGAGAGTCTTTGAGTCTGTAATACAAAGTGTCAAGAAACCATCGTCTCGACGTATCTGCTTTACAGTGAGACTAGTAATTTCACTTATACGACAGCCAGAAAGCAAGGCAAAAACAAGCACCCAATAATAATCCGGAGTTTTTTGCTTTTGTTCTCTCAAAAATTCGGACAAATAAATCGCCTTGATTTCATCCAAGGTGAAAATCGCATATCCAGATTTGACTTTATCCCGCTTGGTCAAAAGCGTACGCTCTTGGGCTGGATTTTCTGCAAAATAATAGCCCTGCTTCTTTGCAAAGTTGAAAATTGCACGAAGAGTTGCGATCTTGTTATCTATCGTTCTTAGCCCGTTACTCTTGGCGCTCAAATACTCCTGGTAACGAGTAACGTCACCCGTACCGATGTCAACGATGAACGGAGCTTTCAGGAATGTCGAAAATTCTTTGATTGTGTTTTTGTAGCTTAGAACCGTCGCTTGCTTCAAATTTGTACGTAAGCCAATCATCTTGTCCAACACGTCCAAGATACGAAGTCCAGCCCTAGCTGGGGCTACCGGAACCAAACCAACCCCATCATTCAAAAAAGAAGCCCCCTTGGGGGTTTGGGGGGAGTTATAGAGAGGGGCAATAGCTTTTACTGCTTCCAGCAGTCTGGCATGGTCTTCGGGTCCGGTGGACTTGGCAATCCCTCTGGCCAAGTCAAGCTCATACCGCGCCACATCATTGCTATTGAAATCAAAATCTGATAGCTTTGGTTTAATCATCTCGATTGCACGCAGATATTCCAACGCACGCAGTCTAGCAATGACCGGATCGGATGTGTGCAGGGATCTCTTGAACTGTCTCTTACCTACACGCGTGTGCAGGTAGTACGTTCCGGAACGCAGATAGATGGGCAGTGTCAGCACTTCGTTGCTACCAAAAGTGCTACCAGCCTTAAACAAGAAAGCCTTGTAACTCATTGAATTACAAGGCTTTTTGCATCTTGGCGGAGAGGGAGGGATTCGAACCCTCGGTACGTTCGCACGTACGCCTGATTTCGAGTCAGGTACAATCGACCACTCTGCCACCTCTCCGCAGCGTCGAAGCTGAAATTATAGCCTAAAAATTCAGGCTTTCAGCAAAGTCTGTCCACCCATGTACGGGCGCAGCGCCTCGGGGATGGTCACCGAGCCGTCGGCGTTCTGGTAGTTCTCCAGCACAGCCACCAGCGTGCGGCCCACGGCCAGGCCGGAACCGTTGAGCGTGTGCACCAGCTCGTTCTTGCCCTGGGCATTCTTGAAGCGCGCCTGCAGGCGGCGCGCCTGGAAGGCCTCGCAGTTGGAGACCGAGCTGATCTCGCGGTAGGTGTTCTGCGCAGGCAGCCAGACTTCCAGGTCATAGGTCTTGGCTGCGCCAAAGCCCATGTCGCCCGTGCACAGGCTCATCACGCGGTAGGGCAAGCCCAGCTTCTGCAGCACGGCCTCGGCGTGGCCCGTCATTTCTTCCAGCGCCTCGTAGCTCTTTTCCGGATGCACGATCTGCACCATCTCGACCTTGTCGAACTGGTGCTGGCGGATCATGCCGCGCGTGTCGCGGCCGTAGCTGCCGGCCTCGGAACGGAAGCAGGGGCTGTGGGCCGTGAGCTTGATGGGCAGCTGGTCCTCGGCCACGACCACGTCGCGCACGAAGTTGGTCAGCGGCACCTCGGCCGTGGGAATCAGGTAGAGCGCCGCGTTGTCGGGCACGGGCTCGCCGTCCTGGCCGCCCTTCTTGGCGGCGAACAGGTCGCCCTCGAACTTGGGCAACTGGCCCGTTCCCTTGAGCGAGTCGGCATTGACGGCGTAGGGCACATAGCACTCGGTGTAGCCATGCGAGTCGGTCTGCAGGTCGATCATGAACTGCGCCAGGGCGCGGTGCAGGCGGGCGATGGGGCCCTTCATCACGGTGAAGCGCGAGCCCGACAGCTTGACGCCCATGTCGAAGTCCAGCCCCAGCGGCTGGCCCACGTCCACATGGTCCTTGACCTCGAAATCAAAGGTCTTGGGCGTGCCCCAGCGGCGCGCCTCCACATTGCCGCTTTCGTCCGCACCGACGGGCACGCTGTCGTGCGGCAGGTTGGGCACGGCCAGCAGCATGGTCTGCAGCTCGCCCTGGATCTGCTCCAGGCGCGTGGCCGACTGGTCCAGCTCGGTCTTGAGGCTGCCGACTTCGGCCTTGGCGGCCTCGGCAGCGTCCTTCTCGCCCTTGCCCATCAGCATGCCGATCTGCTTGGACAGCTGGTTGCGCTTGGACTGCAGCTCCTCGGTCCGTGTCTGCAGGGACTTGCGCTCTGCTTCCAGGGACTGGAAGGCCTCCACATTCAGGAAGGCCTGGGGCTTTTTGCGGGTCTCCAGCCGTGCGACGGCCGAGTCAAGGTCTTTGCGAAGAAGAAGGATATCGAGCATAGCCGGCAATTTTAGGCGGTATCGCCATGGCAGCGCCCGCCCCTGGGCGTTGGGGGTCTTGCCACTACAGAAATCCCGCACCAGCGCCGATACTTCCGATATGCCGCCCACAGCGGTTTGCGCACCCGGGAGCACCCATGTTTTTTGTCTTCGGTCCCAACGGACAGATGTTTCGCGGTCCCGCCGAGCGGCTGGGCCAGGTGGCGCCCGTGCGCCGCGTACAACGCCCGCAGGCCCTGCGCACGCGCTCGGCCGATGTGATGGCGGGCGACGCCGCCGCCTCGTTCCCCGCCATCCTGGCCGACCTCGCGGGCCAGCCTGCCGCCGCGCCGGAGCCCGCGCCGCGGCTGCGCGGAGCGGTCGATGCCTACCTTTCCACGGAAAAAGGCCCCAGCCAGCCACGCCAGCCCCTGCAGACCGTGGCCGACGTGATGAGCCACGAGGCCGTGACGGTATCGCCCGAGGCCGGTGTCAACGACGCCTGGCGCGTGCTGGCCGAGCACGGCGTGGCCCAGGCGCCCGTGCTGGATGCCGGTGGCCGCGTGGTCGGGCTGCTGCTGCGTGCCGACATGGCGCCGCTGGACCTGCTGCCCGAGCCCGGTGCGATCAAGGACGCCATTGCCCTGGCGCGCCGGCCCGTGAACGAGGTCATGATCTCCCCCATTCCCACGGTGGCCACCACCACCGACCTGCGCCGCGTGGCCGGCGTGCTGCTGGAGACCGGCCTGCCGGGCCTGCCCGTGACCGATGAGCAGGGCCTGCTGGCCGGCTTCATCAGCCGCACCGACATCCTGCGCGCCGTGGCCTCCGATCCGCCGCTGGATCTGTGGAGCTGAGGCTTTCGGCCCCACCATGCAAAACGGGCGCCAGGCGCCCGTTTGCTTTTTGGCCAATGTCCGCTGCGCCTGCGGTTCAGCCGCCCGTCTCGGGCTGCTTGCCCACGGAGATCTCCAGCCCCGTGGCCGCGTCGATCTTCAGGCCCTTGGGCAGCGGGAACTTGACCGTCTCCTCGATGCCATCCATCTTGCGCACCGACAGCGCGCCCAGCTGGCGCAGGCGCTGGATGACCTCGTCCACCAGCACCTCGGGCGCCGAGGCCCCAGCCGTCAGGCCCACGCGCCCGGCATTGGCAAACCATTCCTCGCACAGCTCGCCCGCGTTGTCCACCATGTAGGCGGGCGTTCCCAGGCGCGCGGCCAGCTCGCGCAGGCGGTTGCTGTTGGAGCTGGTGGGGCTGCCCACCACGATGAGCACATCCACCTGCGGCGCCAGCACCTTGACGGCGTCCTGGCGGTTTTGCGTGGCATAGCAGATGTCCTGCTGCTTGGGCTCACGCACCTGCGGAAAGCGGGCGCGGATGGCCGCCGTGATGCCGGCGGCATCGTCCACCGACAGCGTGGTCTGCGTGACCACGGCCAGCTTCTCGGTCTGGCGGGGGGTGACACGGGCCACATCGGCCTCGTCCTCGACCAGGTGGATGCCCTCGGACAGCTGGCCCATGGTGCCCTCGACCTCGGGATGCCCCTTGTGGCCGATCATCAGGAACTCGTAGCCTTCCTTGGCGAGCTTGGCCACTTCCACATGCACCTTGGTCACCAGCGGACAGGTGGCGTCGAAGATGGAGAAACCGCGCCTGCGCGCCTCTTCCTGCACCGCCCGGCTCACGCCGTGGGCGCTGAACACCAGGGTGGAGCCGGGCGGCACGTCGTCCAGCTCCTCGATGAAGATCGCTCCCTTGGCCTTGAGATCGTTGACCACGAAGGTGTTGTGCACGATCTCGTGGCGCACGTAGATGGGCGCGCCGAACTTGGCCAGCGCACGCTCCACGATCTCGATGGCGCGGTCCACGCCGGCACAGAAGCCCCGGGGCTCGGCCAGCAGGATTTCCTGGGGCGAGGTCGAGTCCAGCACCTCAGAGCACCCCGATGATCTGCACTTCGAACGTCACCGGCTGGCCCGCCAGCGGGTGGTTGAAGTCGAACAGCACGGCGCCGTCCTCGCGCACCTGCACCACGGCACCCGCGTAGCTGCCCAGGCCGTCGGGCGTGGGGAACTGCACCACGTCGCCGGGCGCGTACTGCTCGTGCGGGTCGCCCAGCTCGTTCATCAGCTTGCGCGCCACCCACTGCATCATGTCGCCGTTGCGCTCGCCAAAGGCTTCGCCGGCCGGCATCTCGAACGTGGTGCGCGTGCCTTCGGCCAGGCCCAGCAGGCGCTGCTCGACGGCGGGCGACAGCTCGCCCGCGCCCAGGGACAGCGTGGCGGGCTTGTCGTTGAAGGTGTTGATCACATCGCCTGCAGGCCCGGACAGGCGGTAGTGCAGCGTGAGGAACGAGCCGGTCTGGACCGTGGGGAGGGCCGAGGAAGAAGCGCTAGAGGTCATGGAAGTCCCGATAAACTGGCCCGTATTGTAGAAAAACATCCATGCCCCCACGCCCCGTGCAACGGTGTCCCTGCGGCGCCCCCCACCTGGCTGAACCATGGCTCTCAAAGACCTGCCCGCCCAGGCCCAGCCGCGCGAAAAGCTCGCGGCGCGCGGCCCCTCGGCGCTTTCCGATATCGAACTGCTGGCCATCGTGCTGCGCACCGGCATGGCCGGCAAGGGCGTGCTGCAGCTGGCCCAGGAACTGCTGCAGCTGCCCGGCCGGGCCGGCCTGTCCGGGCTGCTGCAGGCCGGGCACGCGGACCTGAAGGCCATCAAGGGGCTGGGGCCTTCCAAGTGCGCGCAACTCCTGGCCGTGCTCGAACTGGCGCGCCGCGCCATGGCAGAGCAACTGCGCGAGCGCCCGGCCCTGGCCTCGCCCGAGGCCGTGGCGCGCTACCTGCAGCTGCACCTGGCGGCGCGCCAGCATGAGGTGTTCGCCGTGCTGTTCCTGGACGGCCAGAACCGGCTGATCGCGCTGGAAGAAATGTTCCGGGGCACGCTCACGCGCACCAGCGTCTACCCCCGGGAGGTGGTGCTGCGCGCCCTGCACCACCATGCGGGCGCCGTCATCCTGGCCCACAACCATCCCAGCGGACAGGTCCAGGCCAGCGCTGCCGACAAGGCCGTCACGCAGGGACTTCAGGCCGCCCTGGGCTTGGTGGACATCCAGGTGCTGGACCATGTGATCGTGGCGCCCGGTGCCTCGCTGTCCATGGCCAGCGAGGGGCTGATGTAGGCAGACTCTGTAAAATGAGAAAAATTCTCATTTGCAAAACCGCTGCACCATGCCCTCCCCGTCCACCGCCGACCCGGTGCACACGCTCTACGTCGCCCACCATGACTGGCTGCACGGCTGGCTGCGGCGCAAGCTGGGCAATTCCCACCAGGCCGAGGACCTGGCGCACGACACCTTCGAGCGCGTGGTGGCGTCCCGGCAGGCCCATGCCATCCAGGAGCCGCGCGCCTACCTGACCACGCTGGCGCAGCGGGTGCTCTACAACTTCTGGCGCAGGCGCGAACTGGAGCAGGCCTGGCTCGATGCGCTGGCCACGCTGCCCGAGGAAGTGGCGCCCTCCCCCGAGGACTACGCCCTGGTGCGCGAAGCCATCGAGGCCCTGGACCAATGGCTGGACGGCCTGCCCCCGAAGGTACGGCAGGCCTTCTTGCTGCGCCGGCTCGACGGCCTCAAGCATGCCGAGATCGCCGAGGCCATGGGCGTGTCCATTGCCACGGTGGAGCGCTACATGAAGCAGGCCCTGGTGCACCTGTACCTGTCGCCGCAGGCATCCCACGGCTGATCACCTGCATGGATGCCGCCACCGATCAGGCCATCGACTGGCTGGTGCGCCTGGACTCGGGCCACGCCAGCGATGACGACCGCCGCGCCTTCGCCCACTGGCTGCGCCAGTCACCCGGCCATGCCCAGGCCTGGGCCATGGTGCAGCAACGCCTGTCCACCGGGGTGGAGCCCGCCCTTGTGCAGTTGCGCCGGCAGGGCGGGGGCACGGCGTCCCTGGGCCTGCAGGCGCTGGTGGCACCCATCCCGAAGGCCGCGCGCAGGCGCGGCCTGTTGCGCGGTGGGTTGGCCGCCCTGCTGGCCAGCACCGCCACGGCCTGGCTGGTGCACCGGCAAACACCGCTGACCACGCTGGCCGCCGACCTGCGCACGGGCACCGGCCAGCGCAGCCACCACCGGCTGCCGGACGGCAGCGAGATCGAACTGGACGCGCGCTCGGCCGCCGACATTGCCTACAGCGACACCCGCCGCCTGGTGCGCCTGCGCGAAGGCGCGCTGCTGGCGCAGGTGGCTGCCAGCGCGCCGGGCCAGCCCCTGCGCCCGTTTGTCGTGCAAAGCGCCCAGGGCACGGCCCAGGCGCTGGGCACGCGCTTCATGGTGCGCCAGGCCGAAGGCAGCACCCTGGTGCATGTGCTGGAGCACAGCGTGCTGCTCACCAGCCTGAACGGCCGGCAGCACCGGCTGCAGGAGGGCCGCAGCGCCTGGATCGACGCCGACGGCATCCGCACGCAGGACACCGCCCACCTGGCCCCGGCCGCCTGGGCCGACGGCGTCATCGACGTGCGCGACCAGCCGCTGGGTGACGTGATCGACGCGCTGCGGCCCTACCAGGCCGGCATCATCCGCATCAGTCCCGAGGCCGGGCGCCTGCGGATCTTCGGCGTGTTCCAGCTGGCCCGGCCCGACCAGGTGCTGCAGGACCTGGTGGACACCCATCCCGTCAGCGTGCGCCGCTGGGGGGACTGGCTCACGGTGATCGACGTGCGAGACCGGCCCGCTTGATTCTTTTTTTGCGCCGCGTGAGGGGTTTTGCCGCCCTTGTCGCACATACGGAATGAAAGCCCTTCATTTCCACCGCAACGACAAGGACCTCCGACTCCATGGCCTCCGCACGCCGCCCTCTCCGTATCCCGCAGCCTGGCAGCACGCCCGCACACCGCAGGCCGAGCCCGCCCTCGCTGCTGCTGCCCGTGGCCGCCGCGCTGGCCTGGTCGCTGTCCGCACCGCCGCAGGCCTGGGCACAGCCGGCGGCGGCCAGCACATCGCAGGCAGCCGCCACGCTGGAATGGGACCTGCCCGCCGGCGCGCTGGACGACTCGCTGGCGCGCATCGCCCGCCAGGCCCAGCGCAGCATCAGCGCCGACCCGGCCCTGCTGGCCGGCAAGCGCGCGCCCGCCATCCGGGGCAGCTACAGCGTGGAGCAGGCCGCCCAACTGGCGCTGGGCGACAGCGGGCTGCGGCTGGCACGCACGCCCCAGGGCACGCTCACGGTGCTGGCCTCCGTCGCCTCGCCCGCGGCGTCAACGGCCACGGCAGCGCCGGGCCGCGCCCAGGACCATGCGCTGGCCGAGGTCAAGGTGGTCGCCCAGGCCGACCGGGCAGGCACGACCGAAGGCACGGGCAGCTACACGGCGCGCGGCCCCAGCGGCGTGGCCACGGGCCTGGCGCTGAGCGTGCGCGACACGCCGCAGTCGGTCAGCGTGATGACCCAGCAGCGCATGGAGGACGAAAACCTCACCAGCATCAGCGACGTGCTGGCGCGCGTGCCGGGCATCTCCACCTCGGCGCTGGGCACCGAGCGCAGCAACGCCAATGCGCGCGGCTACCCCATCACCAACTACCAGCTCGACGGCGTCAGCACGCACACAGAATTCCTGGGCCTGGACGCCCTGCCCACGCAAAGCATTGCCGACATGGCGCTGTACGACCGCATCGAGGTGCTGCGCGGCGCCTCGGGCCTGACCACGGGCGCGGGCGATCCGTCCGGCATCGTCAACATGGTGCGCAAGAAGCCCACGGCGCAGTTCCAGGGCTCGGCCGAGGCCAGCGTGGGCTCCTGGGGCAACCGGCGCGGCGTGCTGGACCTGTCCTCGCCGCTCAACGCCTCGGGCAGCGTGCGCGGCCGCCTGGTCGCCGTGCACCAGGAGGGCGACAGCCACATCGACTTCTACAGCAAGAAAAAGGACGTGCTCTATGGCGTGATCGAGGCCGACCTCACCTCCACGCTCAAGCTCACCGCCGGGCTGGACCACCAGCGCGGCCGCTCGCGCGGCTCCATGGCCTACCTGGGCTTTCCGCTGTTCAGCAGTGATGGGCGGCAGACCGACTTCCCCGTCTCCTTCAACCCGGCCAGCCGCGACAACCGCTTCAACACCGACTCCACCAGCGCCTTCGTCACGCTGGAGCAGGCGCTGGCCAACCGGTGGCAGCTCAAGCTCTCGGCCAACTACCTGCGCTCCAACCAGCGCGAAGACGCGGTCTACCTGGCCGTCAACAACAGCCTGTTCGACCGGGAGACCGGCGATGGCCTGTCGCTCAACGCCGAGCGGCGCGACTACCGGCTGCGCAACAAATCCGTGGACATCAACCTGCGCGGCCCCTTCAACCTGGGCGGGCGCGAGCACGAGGCGGTGCTGGGCTTCGACTACACCGACTTCCAGAGCCTGACCGACGGCAGCTTCGACATCACGGGCCTGCGCAACAAGCCCGTCAACATCTACCAGTGGGACAGCAGCGGCAGCCCGGTGTTCGGCGACCGCTTCGTGGTCTTCGACAGCACGCGCCGCCAGACCAGCCTGTACGGCGCCGGCCGCTTCGCGCTGGCCGACGACCTCAAGCTCATCGTGGGCGGCAAGCTGTTCAACTACGACAGCGACTACCGCACCGACACCACGGACGGATACCACCAGACCTCGCCCTCGTCCGAACGCCGCGTGTTCACGCCCTACGCAGGCCTGGTCTACACGCTGAACCCGCAGCACACCCTGTACGCCAGCTTTGCCACCATCTACAGCCCGCAGACCTCGCGCGACCGCAACGGCTCCTTCCTGGACCCGCAGGAAGGCAACACCTACGAGGCCGGCATCAAGAGCGAATTCCTGGACGGGCGCCTGGCCACCAGCGCCGCCGTCTACATCATCCGCCAGGACAACCTGGCCGAGTCAGATCCCGGCCAGTTCATCCCGGGCACCACCACCACCGCCTCGCGCGCCATCAAGGGCGCCAAGACGCGGGGCCTGGACCTGGAAGTCAACGGCGCCATCAACCGCCAATGGTCGATTGCCGCCTCATACAACTTCAGCGCCTCCGAAGACGCCACGGGCCAGCGCATCAACACCACCTTCCCGCGCCAGATGGCCCGCCTGTGGACCACCTACCGCATGCCCGGCGAATGGCGCCGCCTCACCCTGGGCGGTGGCGTCAACTGGAGCAGCGGCATCGAGTACAGCGGCGAAGCCTGGCAGGTCGGCAAGCAGGTCAGCGCGCGCCAGGCCTCCTACGCCGTGGCCGGGCTCATGGCCCGCTATGACGTGAGCGACCAGCTGTCGCTGACGCTGAACGTCAACAACCTGTTCGACCGCAAGTACATCGCGGCCATGTCCGGCTGGTGGTACTCGGGCATGTACGGGGCGCCGCGCAACGTCCAGGTCAGCGCCCGCTATCGCTTCTAGAGCCACCAGGCCTTGAGAGGGCGCCATGGCCGCCGGGGTGCCGAAATTGCGGTACAACCGGCGTCACCATGACTTTGAAAGCCACCAGCCTGCAGGACCTCGCGCCAGTGCGCCGCGCACTGGCCGAAGCCGCCGCCCAAGAGGCCCTGCTCCAGCAGCAGCGCGCCGAGGCGGCGCGCCGCCTCCTGGCCGAGCAAAAGCTGTTCGAAAACACCGTGGGCCCGGTGCATGCGCTCAAGTCCGCGCACGCCCGCCACCTCCACGCTCCCGAGCCCCCCGAGCCGCTGCCCCTGCAGCTGGAGCTGGACGAGCAGCGCGTGCTGCAGGAGGCCATGAGCGACGAGTTCGACGTCAGCACCCTGCTGGACACCGACGACCAGCTCAGCTTCCGGCGCCCCGGCATCGGCCTGGACGTGACGCACAAGCTGCGCGCCGGCCAGTGGAGCATCCAGCGCCAGCTGGACCTGCACGGTCTGCGCGTGGACGAGGCGCGCGAGGCGCTGGGCCAGTTCATCCGCCTGTCCCACCGCACCGGCATACGCTGCGTGCGCGTGGTGCACGGCAAGGGCCTGGGCTCGCCGGGCAAGACCCCCGTGCTCAAGGGCCGCGTGCTGCGCTGGCTGGTGCAGAAAAAGGAAGTGCTGGCCTTTGTGCAGGCCCGCCCGGCCGAAGGTGGCGCGGGCGCCCTGGTCGTCCTGCTGCAGCCGGGCAAGCGCCAGCTGTACTGAGGGCGTGGATGGCGTGAACGGTGATGGGGCTCAGGCCGCGGCCACCGCCGCCGCCTTGCGCGCCCGCCCTATCACCAGCGCCATCACCGCCGCCACCAGGCAGGCCAGGCCGGCCGCATACAGCGCGGGCGTATAGGTCAGCAGCAGGGTGCGCGTCAGGCCCGCGCCCCAGGCAGCGGTGGCCGCGCCCAGCTGGTGGGCCGCGAAGATCCAGCCGAACACCAGCCCCACCTTCTGCGGCCCGAAATGCTGGGCCGTGAGCTTGACCGTGGGCGGCACCGTGGCGATCCAGTCCAGCCCGTAGAACATGGCGAACAGGCCCAGGCCGTAGAAGGTGAACTCCGAATGCGGCAGCCAGAACAGCGACAGGCCGCGCAGCCCGTAGTACCAGAACAGCAGCTTGCGGTTGTCGTAGCGGTCCGACAGCCAGCCCGACAGCACGGTGCCCACGAAGTCGAAGGCCCCCATCATGGCCAGCACCGACGCGGCGGGCACCGCGCCCATGCCGTTGTCGCCGCACAGCGAGATGAAGTGCGTCTGCACCAGGCCGTTGGTGGACAGGCCGCAGATGAAGAAGGTGCCCGCCAGCAGCCAGAAGGTGCGGTTGCGCGCGGCCTCGGCCAGCACCTTGAAGGGCGTGCCGAAGTTCATGGCCATGGCCGGCGGCGGCGGGGCCGAGGCATCGCCGCCAAAGGGCACCAGGCCCAGGTCCGAAGGCCGGTCCCGCACGAACAGCAGGGCCAGCACCGCGATCAGGGCGCTGGCCACGAACACCGGCACCGTGGCCGAGCGCCAGCCCCAGTGCTCGATCATCCAGGCGGCCAGCGGCAGGAAGGCCAGCTGCCCCGTGGCCGCACTGGCCGTGAGCACGCCGATGACCAGGCCGCGCCGCGCCGCAAACCAGCGGTTGGCCACCACGGCGCCCAGCACCAGCGCCGTCAGGCCCGTGCCCATGCCCAGCAGCAGGCTCCACAGCAAAAACAGATGCCACAGCTGCGTGGCCTGCGTCACCATCGCCATGGCGCCGCCCACCAGGGCCAGGCCCATGCACATCACGGCACGCAGGCCGAAGCGCTCCATCATCACGGCCGCAAACGGCCCCAGCAGGCCGAACAGCGCAAAGCGCAGCGCCAGGCTGCTCGATATCTGCTCCGTACTCCAGCCGAACTCGCGCGACAGCGGCTGCAGCATGGCGCCCGGCAGGCCCAGCGCCGCCGACATGGTCAGCATGGTGAGGAAAGTGATGGCCGCGACCAGCCAGCCGTAGTGGATGCCGCGCCGCTGCAGCCAGCGCGCCGTGGAGTTGGAGAGCATGGGAGTCTCTTCGGGGGTTGGGAATTCGGTAGGGCCTATGCCTGCGGGCCGTCTGCAGCGTTGCCGTCGCCAGCAACAGCGCCAGCGCCATCGGCATTGCCGCCATCGAGCAGCACCAGGCATTCGTCGATCAGCGCATGCAGAGCCGCCACGCGCTCCAGGCCCACGCGGGCGTTGAGCTCGTTCTGTGCGGTCTTCCAGCTTTGCTTGGCCTCTTCGCGCTTGGCCTGGCCCGCGTCGGTGATGTGCACCAGGCGGCTGCGCTGGTCCTCGCCCTGGCCCATGCGCACCCAGCCGGCGTCCATCAGCGGCTTGAGGTTGCGCGTCAGCGTCGAGGCGTCCATGCGCATGCGCCGCGCCAGGTCCGAGGGCCGCACCGGACCGGCGGCCAGCACATGGCTTAGCAGCGAGTACTGCGTGATGCGCAGCCCCGTCTCGTTCAGATGGGCGTCATACACCTGGCCCACGCTGCGCATGAGCTGGCGCACGCGGTGGTTGGTGCAGCCCTGGGGCACGGCGAGGATGTCTGGATTCACTGGCATGGCGCAGATTATTGCATATACAACTGTTGTAGATACAATAATATCCACACCGCCATCCCAGACAGCCTGGCGCCCGCACTTTTCCCAATGAAAGAGAGACATTCCATGGACACCCGCACCCACTCCCCGGAGCAGGCCGCCCACAGCCTCACCTCTGGCGCCACCTCCAGCCCCACCTCCGGCGCCATCTCCCCTGCCCTGCAAGCCTGGCTGGACGAGGAACAGGCGGTCACCCTCCGGCTGGACGCCGGCCCCGGCGCAGGCGTATCGCGCCCCGACCAGGTCGCAGGCCGCAGCGGGCTGGAGCTGATGCAGGCCATGCTGCGCGGCGAACTGCCCTACCCGCCCATTGCACGCACGCTGGACTTCATGCTGATTTCCGTGGGCGAAGGCAGCGCCGTCTTCCAGGGCCGCCCCGGCGCCAACCACCTCAACCCCATGGGCACGGTGCACGGCGGCTGGTTCGCCACCTTGCTGGACTCGGCGCTGGGCTGCGCCGTCCACACCTGCATGCCGCCGGGCCGGGGCTACACCACGGCCGAGCTGGGCGTGAACCTGGTCAAGGCCCTGACCCCGCGCGTGCCGCGCGTGCGCGCCGAAGGCCGCGTGCTGCACTGCGGCCGCCAGCTGGCCACGGCCGAGGCGCGCCTGGTCGGCCCCGATGGCACGCTCTACGCCCACGCCACCACCACCTGCCTGGTCTTCGAGCTGCCGCCTGCGCGCTGAAGTCCGTTCGGCACAAGCAAAAAAGCCCCGTGCCAGATGCACGGGGCTTTTTTGTTGCTTGCCTGCCGGAACTTACTTCGACAGATCCAGGCGGTACTTGGACGTGCCCTTGCCCGAGCCGTCATCGGCCGCCACCAGCGAGATGTTGGCCAGGCCCGCCGCCTGCGCCACCGGCAGCGCGTTGGCGCCGGAGCTGAACACCACGTTGGCCGAGGTGGCCACCTTGGTGAAGCGCCAGCTCTTGGCCGCGCCATTGGCAGCGCGCGTGATGCTGCCGTTCTTGCGCACGTAGCCGATCACCACGTCGCGGTTGGCGTCCGGCGAGGCCCAGATGGCGCTGGAGCCGTCGAGCTTGGCGATGAAGCTCTTGCCGCTGGTGGCGCGGTAGTTGTTCGTGGCGATCACGAACTCCTGCGCCGGGTCGATGGCCTTGCCCAGGTACTGCAGGTTCCTGATGCGGCTGCCCACGGGCTGGGTCACGTCGATCTCGTACTGCACATCGGCCGTGGTGAACATGTCGAAGTTGTAGCCCGGGAAGGTGCTGATCAGCTGCTGCTCACCCGTCTTGGCCGGATCGATCTGGTTGAAGCGCTTGGCAGCGGCCTCCAGCCAGTCCTTGATGTCGGCGCCATTCACCTTCACCGCATACACGGTGTTGGGGTACAGGTACAGGTCGGCCGCGTTGTAGATGGCCAGCGGGCCCACGGCCACGTCGGTGTAGTCGGCGCCGCCCTGGAAGCCCGACTTGAACGGCGCGCTCACCGACAGCACGGGCAGCTGCGCGTACTGCGGCAGGCTGGCCTTCACATAGTCGGCCACATAGTCGCGCTGCGCCTGGTTGACGATCTGGATGGCGCCCGGGTCGCCCACATCGGCGAACAGCGTGCTCATGCGGAAATCCGTGCTGCCGATGGGCGTCTTCACGTACTGGATGGCGGCCTGGTGCTGGCTCTCGATCAGCGGCGCCACCGTCGGGTCCAAGGCCACATAGGTGGCCTTGCCTGCGGCGTCCTTGCCGGTCTGGATATTGCGCAGCTCGCTCTTGCCCGCGCTCTTGTCCACGCTCCACTGCTTGCCGTCCCACTTGAGCGCCAGCTGGATCACGCCCAGCGCCTTGCCCCAGGAACTGGCCATCACCGACTGCACGCCGTTGATGGTGCCCGCCTTGTTGTCCACGCCCGCCTGCGTGAACGCCGGCGTGGCCGCCGCATCGGGGAACACGCTGTGCTGGTGGCCCATGACCATGGCGTCGATGCCGGCCACCTTGCTCAGGTGCAGGCCGGGGTTCTCCATCGTCGGCGAGTAGGCCGCGCCGTCCAGGCCGCCGTGCAGCATGGCCACCACCACGTCGGCGCCCTTGGCGCGCATCTCGGGCAGGTACTTCTGGGCGGACTCCACGGCGCCTTCGGTGTAGAGCTTGCCTTCCAGATAGCGCTTGTCCCAGTTCATGATGCCCGGCGTGGTGAAGCCGATCACGCCGATCTTGATGGGCAGCTCCACCGCCTTGCCATCCTTGTCCTTGGCCGCGATCTTGCGCTCCAGAATCACGTAGGGCTGCACCAGCGGCTGCTTGGTCTTGCTGCTGTAGACATTCGACAGCGCCATGGGAAAGCCATTGCCCGCGCACTTGAGCGCCTTGTCCACGCCGTCCACGTCCAGGCCGCCACCCAGCACCTGGTTCAGGAAGGGCAGGCCGTAGTTGAACTCATGGTTGCCCAGCGTGCCCGCATCAAAGCCCAGAGCGCCCATGGCCTTGTACATGGACAGCTGCTGCGTGCAGGGGATCTTGGCCACCTCGGCCTCGTAATCGGCCAGGGCCGTGCCCTGGATGGTGTCGCCGTTGTCCACCAGCAGCGTATTGGCAAACTCCTTGCGCGCCGCACGCACCAGCGTGGCCGTGCGCTCGAAGCCGTAGGAGGCATCCTCGGCCAGCTTGAAATAGTCATAGCTGCGCACATTGAAGTGCAGATCCGTGGTCTCCAGCACGGCCAGCGTGGCCGTCGCGGGCTGGCTGGCCACCGGGGGCGTCGTGCTGTCGTTGCTGTCGCTGCCACCGCAGGCGGCCACCAGCGCGGCGCTGGCCAGGACGCTCAGCGCCAGGCGGCGGGACAGGAGCAGGGATTGCAATGTGGGGAGGTTGCTCAGCGGCATGTGGTTTTTGTGGGGGTGGTGAAGGGGG
>NZ_JACVUR010000030.1:0-78378 GCF_016516495.1 Delftia sp. S65 | reverse complement strand
CCGGCGGGGGTGGGGGGGGGGGCCCGCCGGCGCGGGGCCCGCCGGCCGGCATGGCCACCAGCTGCCCATTCAGGCTGCGGCAGGTGCCGGCCAGCGTCTTGCCATCGGGCATGGTCAGCGTCACGCTGTCGCCCTCGGCCTTGCCCTGGCAGGCCGTATAGGCCTCGGGCGGCGGCGACGGCGGATTGCCGTGTCCCCCGTGGCCCTGCGCATGGCTGCAGGCCGCCGCGAAGGCCGCCACAGCCAGCACCAGGGCCGGGCGAATGCGTGAAGCGTTGGTTTGCGAGAAAACAATCATGGTCTTTTCCTGGAGTTGCACAGGAATTCTTGCGACCAATCTGGGGGGAAATTGGGAGAAGTGGGGACGAGCTGGTACAAGCTCACAGAGCGAGTGAGGCAACAAGCTCTGCATCGCACAACAGAACCATGAAACCAATAAGATTCCTGCTGCTGGCCGCCCTGCTCGGCCCACCCGCTCTTGCTGCAGATCTGACCGTGATCGAAATGCATGCGGCAAGCGGCAATGATCGCCCGTACAGCCTGGATGGCCAGCGGGTCAGTCCGGCTCAGTTGAGAAACACACTCTCCAGGAAGCTGACCGCAGCCCCCGATGCCAAAAGCACGGCACGCATTGCCGTACTGGTCGATCCTGATGTGAAGGTCGGCGCCCTCTCCGAGCTTCGCGGTCTGGTGATGAAAGTGGGATTCGGCATGCCGCGCTATTTCATGACGACGCGGGTGAATGACAGGCTCTCCGAGATCCAGGTGAACTACAGCCCGGTCTTCCCGAGAAGCGGGCTGGAGGCGGTGATGTCGTCCGGCCAACCGGCTGCAGATCCGTCGCTCACAACGCCAGCGCCACCCCGCTGAGCCGCGCCAGCGCCTGCAACTTGCCGACCAGCGCGGGCGGCAGGGGGAATGCCTTCGGCGCGGTGGCAGGCATGGGCAGTGCGCTGGTCCAGGGGTGCAAGGACTCAGTCAATGCGTTGCAGCTTCTGGCGAAAGAACATCGCACCGTCCGCATAGCTGGCGGCCGTGGCAGAACCCTGCTTATTTGGACACTGCCTGATAAGCGGCCTGCACAGCGCGCACAAGGGAAGGATGCAGGACTCCCAACTTGGGCGTCTGTCCATGGGGAGCTGCAGGCGGCACTGCAAACCACTCTGCCGTATACGGCAGATCCAGGGCCTGCTTGAGATTGAATTTCGTGTCATAGCTCAACCCGGCAGCCGCATAGGCCACGGGATTGCGCTCGCGCAGGATGGCGAACTCGCCCTGGTACAGCGTGGTAGTGCGCTGGCTGGTGCCGTAGGCGACTCGCACCGTGAACTGCGGAGCATCGTCATCGAAGACCACCAGGATCAGCGCGGGCCGAGGCTTGGGTCCGGGACTGATGTCTTGCGGGAAATAGCACCAGACGATGTCGCCCGCCGTGGGCTCATCCCACCAAGGTGCGGTCACAGCGTCTCCAAGTCGAACAAGCTCGACTTCACCGAGCGTTGCTCACCTTGCGGCACTTTTTTCTTGATTTGCCTGACCTGGGCTGCCGTCAAGGGGCCGTCATCCGCCTCGTACTGCGGCAGCATGCGTACGGCAAGCTCATGCAGCGCACGGTGTATCGCCTGCGTTTCATCAACACCAAGATGCTCGGCCAGACGCTTGGCGGTTTCTCGCGTGACGCCGGTGGCGCTGTCCACTGCGCGGTAGCGGAAGGCAATCTGGTTGGCGTTTGTGCGGGTCGGCATATTCAACTCCTTTGGATATATCAAAGATATCCACCCTGCCAGTACATGTCAACGATGCCCATGAATCGACCATGCCTCGGGCATGTCGGCAAAGCGGTACGACCCGGACCTTTTCACACCCATCTGAAGACTGCCTGCGCGGCCGTGGGGCCTTGCGCGCAAGACAGCAGCGCATTCAGAAACTACGCCCGCAGGATACAGACGACCAAATGAGGGCCATCCGGACTTACTCCAACACGACATTGGCTTTCTTGACCAGGCGCGCAAAGCGTTCCTGCTCGGAGCGCAGGAACTGGGCTGCCGCCTCGGGGCTGTTGAGCACGGTGTATTCGTCGCGCCGTGCAAAGCCGGCCTTGACCTCGGGGTCGGCAAAGGCAGAGGCGATGCCGTCGTGCAGGCGGCGCACCTGGGCGGGCGGCATGCCCTTGGGGCCTATGGCGGCCACCCAGCCGGCGATGTCCACGCCGGGAAAGCCCTGCTCTGCCACGGTGGGCACATCGGGCAGCGATGCCACGCGCTCGCGGCCCATGATTCCGATGGCACGCAGCGCGCCGGATTTGAGGTGCGCCTGCGCCGTGCCCACGGCGATCACGCCGAAGTCCACCTGCCCGCTGAGCAGGTCCACCACCATCTGGCCCACGCCCTTGTAGGGAATGTGGCGTGCCGTGGTGCCGGCCGCGTCCAGAAAGACTTCGGCCGCGAGGTGGAAGATGGTGCCGTTGCCGGACGAGGCGTAGTTGAGGTCGCCGGGCCGCGCCTTCATGAGCGCCTGCAGTTCGCGCGCATTGCGCGCCGCCACCTTGGGGTGGACGACCAGCACGAAGGGAGAGCCGCCGACGATGGACAGCGGCGTGATGTCGGCCAGGCTGTCGTAGGGCAGCTTCTTGAAGACGCTGGGGTTGACGGCGTGGTTGTTGGAGATGAAGGCGATGGTGTTGCCATCGGCCGGCGCCTTGACCAGCATCTGCGTTCCCGTGATGCCGCCCGCGCCCGGCAGGTTCTCTATGACCACGGGCTGGCCGCCCAGCGAGCGCACCAGCGCCGTCTGGGCCGAGCGCACGATGGTGTCGGCGCCCGAGCCTGCCCCCACGGGCAGGATGACGCGCAGCGGCGTGCCATTTTGGGCGCGCACGCCCAGGGCAGCGGCCCCCAGCGATGCGCCGGCCAGGGCCAGCAGGGTGCGGCGGCGGAAGGGATGGGACGAGTGCATGGGGTTGTCTCCTTTTTGTGTTGTCTCATGCGCGCCGGGGTGGTTTTTCTGCGGCCTTCGGCGCCCGGGGATGGCTGTCAGGTCCGTGATGCAAGGGCTCCGAGGATTTCTTCGGTGTGCTCGCCAATTCCGGCCAGCGGCATGCGCACGCCGGGGCGGTGGCCGTTCATGAGCAGGGGCAGCAGCACCACGTCGGTCTGGCCGCCGTCTTCGGTCTGCATGGAAGCCAGGCCGCCGCTTTGGCGCAGGTGCGGGTCGTCCACCAGTTGCTCGGGCCGAGTGATGGGCGCGTAGGGAATGCCTGCGGCCTCCAGCTGCGGCGCGAGCCGGGCCGATTCATGGCTGGCCAGGATGGCGCCCAGCTCGGCCAGCAGTTGGGGGCGCACGGCCACGCGGGCGGCGTTGTCGGCGTATTCGGGGCGCTGCAGCAGGTCGGCGCGGTCCAGCACGCGGCACAGGGTGGCGAACTGCTTGTCGCTGACGGCGCCGATGAACAGCTGCTCGCCACCGGCCAGGGTGAACACGTCGTAGACGCTCCAGGCCGATACGCGCGAGGGCATGGGCGGTAGTCTGGGCAAGCCGATTCCAGCCAGAGCGGCGTGCACACGATACCGCTCACCGCTCCCTGGCGCCAGTTCGCCATCTGCTTCAGGGACAACAGCCAGCTATAGCCTGGGGCACACACTCTGGTGGACTATCTCCCGGGGCGCGCGTCGTAGCTGCTATTCAGCGAGCAAGCCCTTATCCATCTCTGTAATGCAGATTTGTGAAGCCACCAAGACTCCAGTCATCATCCGTGCAGGATCTGCATGCTACGAGTCAATCAGAGATGTTCAACAAAAGAGGTGTATCGCAACGTCAATGCAAAGAGTATTGCACCCAATAGCCATCAAAAATCGCAAGCATACAAACCATTCTTTAGCGAATTTTTCTTGCATCCGATAGCAATAGTCAATAGCATGTGCATGAGCCCACCAAACAGTTGGCATTGGCTCGTAGAGCAAAAAATAACACTTCGCCAAAAACACTTTCTTCTGAAGAGTTTTTTCTCAAAAAATCTCCAAATGCAGATTGCATAATCTCTATTAAATATCAACGCATTTATTAATCCCCAATTATTCCCAAAAACTTTCCGCAACCACAAATCGAGGTATTTATGAATCTAAAAATGCAATCATCAATCTTTTCTGCATTTATCTTTTCGCTTGCAAATCCAGTACATGCTCAAGACGTTGAGAAATTACATTTAATCCATTTAAATCCATTTGTGATTCAAGCGCATGAAGAGGAAGCAATTGCGGCAGGATTCAACAGCTTCGCACCCAATACCCTCCTCCAGAACAACAACATTTTTCTAATTAACAAAAATCCCGAGGAAGAAAAAGAAGAACCATCAATCGGTATCGAAAAAACAAAGTTACAAATATTCGATATTCTTTCAGTGAAAAATTCTTCAGTCTTCAAAAAATCATCTTCCATCAACTTCAAAAATAAAGCCGCATTAATCCCAGCATTCTATGCAAATCTCACCAAAGATGATGCGCAGCTCATAAGAAATTCCGGATATGCCATATCTGTTGACCTTGTACAAAATCATAATTTGGAACTGCAGCTATCCAACTACTACGACATCAATTCAGCAGGGGAGATAACCCCCTGGGGAAAGCAGGCAGTCAACGCGAATGATGCATTATCAACCAACAATGTCTACTACATAATAGATTCACCATACTACAACAATCCGCTTGGCAGCGAAATAAATCTAATTCACTCGGAATCTACAGGATCAGACAACAGCAGTCATGCTTCGTACATCCTCTCCCTGGTCGGAGGCAGAGCAAATAACGCAAAAATAAAAGGCATCAACCCAGACCAACCCATTATTCATTTCGGAATGAAATTGGATCCTGTAGACGTTCTTGTCTCCATGCCTGAGCGAATACATAGAGCAGCCTCTTTGGCCGAGCAACGAGGAGAATTTTCCACCCTCAATCTATCCATGAATCTTAGAGCAATAAATGCCGAAGATAATTTTATGAATAGCAACTCCATCGTAGGAAGAGCACTAAGAAGAGCATCTTCAAGACTCTTCATTACACAGTCAGCAGGCAATCACGATCAAAACGCATGTCTGGCCGCTTTCAACTATGGATACAACCATGATCCATTTGACGGAATAATGGTAATCGGAGGCACAAACCGCTTTGGTGAACGATATCAGACCAAACAATATCCTTACCCATGGGATGAGATAAAGGCCTCTAGCTATGGACCATGTGTTGAAGCATGGGCTCCAGGCGGAGACATCACTTCGACATTAATTGACGGAACTCTCTTCTCATTATCTGGAACTTCATTTGCGGCCCCCATAGTCTCGGCAATTGCCGGAAGATACGGAGGAAAATACACCAGACCGATTGAAAGGGAAGCCTACATTCGAAACAACTTGGTTTTTACAGGAAAATATGAAGGAGCATCAGACTCCAACCTCCCCATAAAGCTGGTGAAATATACACCTCCATGGCAACAAAATATCCCCGAAGTGCTTCCTGTCTCCGGAATATACTCAAACACGAGCACCAGCAATTTGTCTCGCCTTACGGATGGAAGGTTCTTTGACAATATAAATTGGAGTGCTGGAAGAAACTGGGGAAGTGTGGTGCTGGATTTGGGATCCTCTAGAAATCTTGCAGGCATCCGACTCATGATCCGCTCATCATCGGATGGCGGAAGAATTGATTTTGCAGTTCATGGAGGAAACAGCCTCAATACAACCGGACCAGGATCCCCTTCTGTTTCACCCAACCCTATAGCTTACAAAACAATCCACGATCAGTATGACCTGATTCCATATTACATCCCCATTTCAGGAAATTATAGATACGTAATGATTGAGGCAAATAATTATTCATCGTGGCTGGCTTATTCAGAAATCGAGGTATATGGAAAATAAATATCCAAATTTTTGCATCTTGAATATCGGCCGAATTTTACTTGAATTTCCACAAATTCACTGATTATCTTACACAAGAGGCCTGATAAATATCACAATTAATTGAAGTTTGCGTGATACATCCGCTACAGGGTCCCTCCAACAATGGGACCCATGAACACCGCCCTTATCACCCCCCAACCGGCACAGCCCCAGGATGGCCAGCGCATCCACCCGCTGTGGCTGCGCCTCACGCATTGGCTCAATGCGCTGGCCGTGGTCATCCTGGTGACCAGCGGCTGGCGCATCTACAACGCGGCGCCGTTCTTTGATTTCAGCTTTCCGGGCTCGATCACTCTGGGCGGCTGGCTGGGCGGGGCGCTGCAATGGCATTTCGCGGCCATGTGGCTGCTGGTGTTCAACGGATTGCTGTACCTGCTGCTCAACATCGCCAGCGGCCGGTGGCTGCGCAAGTTCTTTCCCGTCAGCGTGCGGGGCGTGCGGCAGGACCTGGTGGCCGCCCTCAAGGGCCGGCTGTCGCATGCCGACCCGGCCCGCTACAACCATGTGCAAAAGCTGGCCTACCTGTTCGTGGTGCTGGACCTAGTGGTGATCGTGCTGTCGGGCCTGGTGCTGTGGAAGTCGGTGCAGTTCCCACTGCTGCGCGAGTTGCTGGGCGGCTATGAGTCCGCACGGCGCGTGCACTTCTTCGGCATGTCCGCGCTGGTGGCCTTCGTGGTCGTGCACCTGGCAATGGTCGCCCTGGTGCCCCGGACCTTCCTGACCATGATCCACGGCCGTGCGCCCAAGTCCCCATGAAAATCTTCAAAGCCCCTTCCCTGCCCGGCGTCGATGGCGAGGCCGTGGTGCGCGAGGCACGCTCGCTGATCGCCCGCAAGCTGGACCAGCCCGCACGCCGCGCCTTTTTGCAACGCTCGCTGACGCTGGGCGGCCTGTCCCTGCTCACGGGCTGCAGCATCAGCGATGACAGCCACGTCGAGGCCGCGCTCAGCCAGGTATCGCGCTTCAACGACCGCGTGCAGGGCCTGCTCTTCAGCCCCACGCGGCTGGCGCCCACCTATTCAGCAGCCGAGATCACGCGCCCCTTCCCCTTCAATGCCTACTACGGCGAGGACGAGGTGCGCGAGGTGGACGGGGCCAGCTGGCGCCTGGAGGTGACCGGCATGGTCGCCGACCGCCATGCCTGGACCCTGGCCGAGCTGCGCGCCATGCCGCAGGACGAACAGATCACGCGCCATATCTGCGTGGAAGGCTGGAGCGCCATAGGCCGCTGGGGCGGCGTGCGCTTTGCCGATTTCCTGCGCCACATAGGCGCCGACACCAGCGCCAAGTACGTCGGCTTCAAGTGCGTGGACGACTACTTCACCAGCATCGACATGGCCACGGCCCTGCATCCGCAGACGCTGATGGCATTGACTTACGACGGGCAGCCCCTGCCGCCCAAATATGGCTTTCCGATGAAGCTGCGCATGCCCACCAAGCTGGGCTACAAGAACCCGAAGCACATCCAGGCCATGTTCGTCACCAACACCTACTCCGGCGGCTACTGGGAAGACCAGGGCTACAACTGGTTCGGAGGCAGTTGAGCGGCCTTCCAAGCCGCTGGGCCGCCAACGAAGGTGCGAGGCCGGGCCCATCCAAAGCCGGCCGATTTGCAATCCCGCAAACCGCTAATCCAAAGGAAGACTCAAATGACCAAGCTCACCACCACCCTGCTCGCCACCTGCCTCGCCCTGGCCGGTGCCACCACGGCATTCGCTGCGGATGAGATGGCGAAGGACGGCATGTCCAACGGAGCCATGTCCAAGGATTCGATGTCCAAGGATGGAATGAAGAAGGACTCCATGGCCAAGGACGGCATGAAGAAAGACTCCATGTCCAAGGACGGGATGAAGAAGGACTCGATGTCCAAGGACGGCATGCACAAAGATGGCATGCACAAGGACGGCATGTCCAAGGATGGAATGAAGAAGGATTCCATGGGCAAGGACGCCATGTCCAAATAAGCAGACGGACTCGCCTGATCCGTCTGGTGCCCTCCAGGCGGTCGGGCCGTCGGGGCTGCTTGGAAAGCTGACTGGGGCTGCCGATCAGGCAACCAGGCACAGAGCCCGGTCCTGCCTGCGCCCCGAGTGCCCGCTCTGCAACAGAAGCGGGCCGGCGGGCTTCAGCGGCGCTGCGGAGGACGCGGGCCCGGTGCGCCGGAGCGTTGCTCGATGTGGCGGAACGTGAGGCGACCCTTGTTCAGGTCATAGGGCGACATTTCAAGTGTCACCTTGTCGCCGGCCAGCACGCGGATGCGGTGCTTGCGCATTTTTCCGCCGGTATAGGCGATGAGCTGGTGGCCGTTTTCCAGCGTTACGCGGAAGCGGGAATCAGGCAGCACTTCGTCTACCCGGCCTTGCATTTCGATCAGTTCTTCTTTAGCCAATGGGACTCCTGTGAGTACATGTTGAAAGGGTTGCGTCGCCGCAAGTTGCTGGTGCAGCACCATGCTGCGGCCTTGGGCCAGCGCAGGATGACCGCTGCACGCAGGCAGCGGAGCATCGAAAAAGGGAAAAAGAGGACCCTGCAGGTGGCAGGGAGAGTGCGGACCCGGGAGGTGGGTTGGATTCGCGTGGTGCTCGCCGTTGAGAGTGACAGTTGCGGACCTCGTCACAGATTTTGTGACAGTGGGCGGCTAACGGCAGCCCGGAGACCGCGAAGGTGTCAGACGGGCACTGAGGAGGCGAACAACAAGGACAGCACCTCCATCAGTATAGGTGAATTGCCGGCCGCGCGTTGAAGCGGCGCCGGGTACCGCACCTGTACGGGGCGGCATTTTCCCTGTCGCGACTGGGGCAATTCGCAGTCGAACCGGAAGTAGTGCCCTCTCTTGGTGGTTGCCGCGGCATCGAAGCGGCCGCCGGCGGCCCGCCTCATGCCTTTCACTCATGCCTTTCACCTATCCCAGCTTGGGCAGCAGATTGAACAGCAACACCATCAGCAGGCCCACAAAGGACACGATGGACTGGACCACGGTAATCGTCTTGGTGGCCTCGCCCATGCTCATGCCGAACGACTCCTTCACCATCCAGAAGCCCGCGTGGTTGGCGTAGTTGAAGAACAGCGAGCCGCAGCCAATGGCCAGCGCCAGCAGCGGCACGTTTAGCGAAGGATCGGAGGCCGCCAGCGGCGCCAGCAGGCCCGCCGCGCCCACGATGCCCACGGTGGCCGAGCCGGTGGACACCGACAGCAGCATGGCGATCATCCAGCCCAGCACCAGCGGAGGCAGGGCGAACTGCTGGGTCATGTGGACGATGGCATCGCCCACCTTGGCGCTGGTCAGGATCTGCTGGAAGGCACCGCCGCCCGCAATGATGAGCATGATGCCGGCGATGGGCTTGAGGCTCTGGCCCAGCGCGTCGCGCAGCTTCTCGGCATCGGCGCCGCGCAGATAGCCCAGGGTGATGGAGGCAAACACCACGCCCAGCAGCATGGCCACCAGCGGATTGCCCAGGAAGGCCGCCGCATGCAGCAGGCCCGAATCCTTGGGCAGAAGCACCTCGGCCAGCGCATGCACCAGCATCAGCAGCGCGGGCAGCAAGGCGCACAGCACGCCCATGCCGATGCTGGGCGCACTGCCCTCCCCGCCTTCCTTCTTGCCTGATGTGAACTGCTCCAGCAGGGCTGCATCGGGGCGCGTGCTCATGCGCGGCGTGATGAAGGCGCCGTACAGCGGGCCACCCAGCACCATCGCGGGAATCACGGCCAGAAAGCCGTACAGCATGGTCGGGCCGACCGTGGTGTGCAGTGTGGCGATGGCGGTGAGCGGGCCCGGGTGCGGCGGCACCATGCCGTGCATGGCGGCCAGCGCGGCGATCACGGGCACACCCACATAGACATAGGCCGATCCCTTGAAGCGCTCATTGCTTTCCAGCTTGCGCGCCACGCTGAAGATCAGCGGCAGCATGACCACCAGCCCCACCTCGAAGAACATGGGAATGCCGATCACGAAGGCCACCAGGGTCATGGCCCAGGGAATCATGCGCTCGGACGTGCGCTGCAGGATGGCACTGGCCAGCCGCTCGGTGGTGCCGGAGTCCGCCAGGATCTTGCCCAGCATGGCGCCCAGGGCAATCACCACGCCCACCGCGCCCAGTGTCTTGCCGGCCCCGTTGGTGAGGTTCTTGACGATCTCGCCCGGCGCCATGCCCGTGGCAAAGCCCACGCCGATGGAAACCACCAGCAGGGCCAGCAAGGGATGAAGACGGATGCGCGAGACGATCAGCGCGACGAGGACCAGCACGCTGGCCAGCGCGATGAGCAGCAGTTGGGTATCGAATGAAGACATAGGAAGCTTGGAGTTGTGATTCTTGCGACGGACGCCCGCACGCTGGCGGCATGCGGTTTCCGATCGCTGCAAATCGTATGCCTGGCCCTGAGGGGGAGCTGTAGGCTCCGGGCTTGTTCGCACGGGCAGCCGCTACGCGCAGCGGGGCAACTCAACTGCCAAGACAAAGCTCATAGACCGGCAAACCATCGGCGCCTTTCGGATCGCACAGCCACAGACCCTCAAAGAAATGGTGATCCTGGTCGGCCAGGCGGTCTTCCACCGCGAAATGCAGTTCATGGAGCAGCTCTGATGGCGTAGGCGCCGCTGTGCGGCGTATCTGCACTACTTCGGAGATCTTCAGCCACTCACCGGTGATCCCTCGTTGGTCGTACTTGAAGATGATGTTCAGGCTGGAAATCGGCAAGCGGGCCAGCAACGCCTTTTCATTGAAGTCGCATCCAACGTCTTCGTGATACTCGCGCAGCGCAACTTCCATCAACTGTGCGTTGCCAGGCAGGGTCGCCTGGAAGGACCAGTACAGATCGGTCAACAGCTTTTCAGGAGGTCGCATATGCATCTCAAGGGAGTGAAGGGATCGCGTGCCAACAGAAGTGCTGCGCTCTTGTTCCAGTGGCTACTGACCACGCACGCTGGGCCTGATCGCAGCTTACTTTGCAAAGCCCATCTCGGAATGGCGAAGCCCATGGTTCTCTTTTGGCCCCTGCAAGGACAACCTCGCTGCAGCGCCAGCAAGGTGCATTGAAGCAAGCCTGGAAAGCGGCCAAGGCCAAGGCCAGGGCCTCAGCCGCCAGACGCCTGGCTGCCACAAAAGCTTCAAATCTCCGTCACCGCACCGTCACGCGCAGAGGGTGCAATGTAAACGTTTTCAAGAAATCGTTTACATCCATGAGCATCACCGAGGTTGCACGCCGCGCGGGACTGTCCGTCGCCACTGTTTCGCGGGTTTTCAATTCGCCGGAGGTGGTCAATGCGCAAACGCGCAGCACGGTGCTGCGCGTGGCGCAGGAAGTGGGCTATGTGGCCAATGCCAGTGCACGCACGCTGCGCACGCGCAGCAGCAAGGTGCTGGGCGTGGTGCTGCCCACGCTCACCAATCCGGTGTTTGCCGAGTGCCTGCAGGGCATTGCCTCGCAGGCGGCGCTGCGCGGCTATGCGATTTCGCCGTGCACCACCGAATACGACCACGCCGGTGAAGACGCGGCCACCACGCGGCTGCTGGCCAGCGGGGTAGATGCGCTGGTGCTGGTGGTCTCCAATCCTGGCGATTCGGCGGCGCTGGCGCGTGTGCGCCAGGCTGGCAAGCCCTATGTGCTGGCCTATCACCACACCCATGAGCATGCCTGCGTGGGCGTGGACAACACGGGCGCCGTCAGGGAGCTGGTGCTGCGCCTGGCTGCGGCAGGCCACAGCCGCATCGGCATGGTCACGGGCCAGTTGCAGGCGTCCGACCGCGCCCAGCAGCGCTGCCGTGGCTATGCGCTGGGCATGCAGGCCGCAGGCCTGTCGCCGCTGCCGGTCTGGGAGGTGCCCTTTGCCGCCACCGCCGTGCAGATGCTGCAGCAGCACCTGGCCGAGCAGGCCCCGCCCACGGCCATTGTCTGCAGCAACGATCTGCTGGCGATACGCACCATCCGCGCGGCATCGCTGGCCGGGTTCCGCGTGCCTGCGGACCTGAGCGTGGTCGGCTTTGACGGGATTGCCATGGCCGGCGATCTCACGCCTTCGCTGGCCTCGATTTCCCAGCCCAACCACGAGATCGGCTCGGCCTGCGTGCGCCTGCTGTGCGATGCGCTGGCGGGCAAGAAAACCCTGGCCGCGCAGGACAGCCTGTGCCTGCCGCATGGCTGGCGCAGCGGCGAGTCCTGCCGGCTCTGAAACCAACAACAGCGGCCCGCGCAAGCCAAGGCCGCGCCCTTCCCTTCCCCACGCTCCCCCACCTCTTCGAGTACGCACCATGAAACTGACTGCCCTTCCCTTCAAGCTCTCCTTCAAGCCCTCCATCAAGCGCCTTGCCCTGCTGGCCGCCACCACCGCCGTCTGCGGCACGGCGCTGGCCCAGAGCGCCATCTGCTACAACTGCCCGCCCGAATGGGCCGACTGGGGCACGCAGATCAAGGCCATCAAGGCCGATACCGGCATCACCGTGCCGCCCGACAACAAGAACTCCGGCCAGTCGCTGGCCCAGCTGGTGGCCGAGAAGGCCAGCCCCGTGGCCGATGTGACCTACCTGGGCGTGACCTTCGCCATCCAGGCGCAGAAAGACGGCGTGGTCGCCGCCTACAAGCCCGCCAACTGGGAGCAGATTCCCGCCGGCCTCAAGGACCCCAAGGGCGAGTGGGTGACCATCCACTCGGGCACGCTGGGCTTCATGGTCAACAAGGCGGCGCTGGGCGGCAAGCCCGTGCCGCAGTCCTGGGCAGACCTGCTCAAGCCCGAGTACAAGGGCCTGGTCGGCTACCTGGACCCGGCCTCGGCCTTCGTGGGCTATGTGGGCGCCGTGGCCGTGAACCAGGCCATGGGCGGCACGCTGGACAACTTCCAGCCCGCCATCGACTACTTCAAGAAGCTGCAGAAGAACGAGCCCATCGTGCCCAAGCAGACCTCGTATGCGCGCCTGCTGTCGGGCGAGATCGGCATCCTGCTGGACTACGACTTCAACGCCTACCGCGCCCGCTACAAGGACAAGGCCGACGTGGACTTCGTGATCCCCAAGGAAGGCACCGTGGTCATGCCCTATGTGATGAGCCTGGTGAACAAGGCGCCGCACACGGACAACGGCAAGAAGGTGCTGGACTATGTGCTGTCCGACAAGGGCCAGTCCATCTGGGCCAACGCCTACCTGCGCCCCGTGCGCGACGTGGCCCTGCCCAAGGAGGTGGCCGGCCATTTCCTGCCCGCCAGCGAGTACGCACGCGCCACCTCGGTGGACTACCAGAAGATGGCGGATGTGCAAAAGGGCTTCTCCACGCGCTACCTGCGTGAAGTGCGTTGAGCCGGGCGGACTGCATCGTGGGCATTCCCTCCCAAGCGCCAGGCGACTGGCGCGCCCGCGCGCTGCTGCTGGCCTGCAGCGCGCCGGCCGTGGCCTTCTTCGCCGCGTTCTGGCTGCTGCCGGCCGGCCTGCTGCTGGCGCTGCCGGCGCGTGAAGGCTGGCGCACCTACTTCGCCACGCTGACCGACGCGCTGTACCTGCAAAGCCTGCTGCAGACGCTGGCCCTGTCGCTGGCCGTGACCCTGGCCACGCTGTTGATCGGCGCGGTGATGGGCATTGCGCTGGCACGCCAGCGCTTCACGGGGCGCGGCCTGCTGCTGTCGCTGCTGACGCTGCCGCTGTCGTTTCCGGGCGTGATCATCGGCTTTTTCATCATCCTGCTGGGCGGGCGCCAGGGCGCGCTGGCCGATCTGTCGGTGGCCCTGGGCGGCGAGCGGATCACCTTCGCCTACGGGCTGCTGGGCCTGTTCCTGGGCTACCTGTATTTCTCGCTGCCGCGTGCCATTGCCTCCTACACGGCAGCGGCCGAGGCGCTGGACCCGCACCTGGAAGAGGCCGCGCGCTCGCTGGGCGGCAATGGCTGGCGCGTGGCGCGCGATGTGTGGTGGCCGCAGCTGCTGCCCACCACGCTGGCCTGCGGCGCCATCGTGTTCGCCACGTCGGTGGGAGCCTTCGGCACGGCCTTCACGCTGTCGAGCAAGTTCGAGGTGCTGCCCATCACCATCTACAACGAGTTCACCAACTACGCCAACTTCGCCCTGGCCGCCAGCCTGTCGATCAGCCTGGGGCTGATCACCTGGCTGGTGCTGTGGCTGTCGCGGCGCTGGGCGGGTCCCGCCGCCACAGGAGTCTGACCATGCGGACCACACAAAAAAATAGCCCCCACGCTGCCCTTGCAGCGCAAGGTCCGCTGCCCCCCGAAGGGGCCGCTTTTTGCCTTGGGGCGGCCCGGCGGCCAAAAATGCCGCCGCTGATGTGGCTGGTGACGGCCACCGTCACCCTGTTCATGCTGGCGCCCATGCTGCTGTCGGTGCTGGCCGGGCTGGTGCAGAACTACGGCCAGGGCCTGGCCAGCGGCTTGACCACCCGCTGGCTGGCCGAGGTCTGGGCCGGCTACGGCAATACCGTGCTGATGTCGCTGCTGCTGGCCTGCGCCTGCGTGGCCATGACCTTGGTGCTGGGCGTGCCCTGCGCCTATGCGCTGGCGCGCAGCCGCTCGCCCTGGGCCCGGCATTTCGAGGAGCTGCTGACCCTGCCCGTGGCCATTCCGGGCCTGGCCAGCGCCCTGGCCCTGCTGCTGGCCTATGGCAGCGTGGCCGCCTTCCGCCAGAGCTTTGCCTTCATCCTGGTGGGCCATGTGGTGTTCACCCTGCCCTTCATGGTGCGCATGGTGGGCTCGGCGCTGCGCCGCCAGGAGCTGGTGGCGCTGGAGGAGGCTGCGCGCAGCCTGGGCGCCTCGTTCGCGCAGCGCTTCCTGGGCGTGCTGGTGCCTGCCGTGCTGCCCGCCATCGTGGCCGCCTGCCTGATGGTGTTCACCCTGTCCATGGGCGAGTTCAACCTGACCTGGATGCTGCACACGCCGCTGACGCGCACCCTGCCCGTGGGCCTGGCCGACAGCTATGCGTCCATGCGCATCGAGGTGGGCTCGGCCTACACCCTCATCTTCCTCATCGTCATCCTGCCCGTGATGTGGCTGCTGCAGGCGCTGGGGCATTTCATCGAGAAGCATTATGGAAAGTAACAGCGTCGCCATCGACATCCGGCAATGCGCCAAGACCTATGCCGACGGAACGCGCGGCCTGCAGGCCACCGACCTGCGCGTGGAGCCCGGCGAGGTGCTGGCCCTGCTCGGCCCCTCGGGCTGCGGCAAGACCACGCTGCTGCGCATCATCGCGGGGCTGGAGACGCCGGATGCGGGCAGCCGCATCGCCTTCGGCGACACCGACGTCACCCGCGTGCCCATAGAAAAGCGCCAGGTAGGCATGGTGTTCCAGCACTACGCGCTGTTCCCGCAGATGAGCGTGCAGGCCAACATAGCCTACGGCCTGCGCATACGCGGCGTGTCCGAGCAGGAGCAGCGCCGCGTGGTGGGCGAACTGGTGGATCTGGTGCGCCTGAACGGCCTGGAGCACAAGCGCCCGGCCGAACTGTCCGGCGGCCAGCGCCAGCGCGTGGCCCTGGCCCGCGCCGTGGCATCGCGCCCGCGCGTGCTGCTGCTGGACGAGCCGCTGACCGCGCTGGACGCCAAGCTCAAGGAAACCCTGCGCGACGAGCTGGCCCAGCTGCTGCGCCAGCTGCGCATCACCGCCGTCCATGTCACGCACGACCAGCAGGAGGCCATGGCCATTGCCGACCGCATGGCCGTCATGCAGGCAGGCCGCATCCTGCAGGTGGGCGACGGTGAGAGCCTGTACCGCCGACCGGCCCATCCCTTTGTCGCCACCTTCCTGGGGCGCGTGAACCAGGTCGAACGCAGCGAAGAAGATGCGCGCAGCAACCGGCTGGCGCTGGCCGGGATGGAGCTGGCCTGCCCGGCCGAATGCACGGGCGCGGCCCGGCTGCTGCTGCGCCCTGAAGACATCGAGGTCTGCGCCGCCGGCACGCCGGGCGCCGTGCCGGCATCGGTGGCGCGCCGCGTCTTTCTGGGCGATCGCCTGCAGCTCACGCTGGAGCTGGCGGGCCACACGCCGCTGATGGCCGACGTGGCCCGCGACCACGCCGCGCAATCGGGCGACCGCGTGGCCTTGCGCATCGCCCCCCACCAATGGATGCCCAACCATGCCCACGCCTGAAAGCCATCGCACTTCCCGCACTTCCATGACCACCTTCCTGGCCCAGCTCACCGACCTGCACATCCGCGAACCCGGCCGCCTGACCTACCGCCGCATCGATACCGCCCAATACCTGGAGCGCACGGTGCAAAGCGTGCTCGCCCTGCCGCAGCAGCCGCACGCCGTCGTGATCACCGGCGACCTGACCGACTTCGGCCGGCCCGCCGAATATGCCCACCTGCGCAGCCTGCTGGCGCCGCTGGGCACGCTTCCCATCTACCTGCTGCCCGGCAACCACGATGACCGCGACGCGCTGCGCACCGCCTTTCCCGAGCATCCCTGGCTGCGCAGCGAAGGCTTCATCCAGTACGCCGTGGACATTGGCGCGCTGCGGCTGATCGCGCTGGACACCGTGGTGCCGGGCCACAGCGAGGGCGCGCTGTGCGAGGAACGCCTGCAATGGCTGGAGCTGCAGCTGGCCGCCAGCGAAGGCCGCCCCGTGGTGATCGCCATGCACCACCCGCCCTTCGAGACCCTGATAGGCCACATGGACAAGATCGGCCTGCTGCAAGGCGCCCAGGCGCTGGAAGACCTTGTGCGCCGCCACCCCAACGTGCAGCGCGTCATCTGCGGCCACCTGCACCGCAGCATCCAGGTCGCCTTCGGCGGCACGGTGGCCATGACCTCGCCCGCGCCCGCCCACCAGGTCTGCCTGGACCTGGCACCCGATGCCGCATCGGCCTGGACGCTGGAGCCGCCGGGCTTCATGCTGCACGCCCTGCCGCACGGCGGCCGACTGGTCAGCCATGCCGTGGCCAGCGGGCAATTCGACGGGCCACACCCGTTCTGGGATGCGGACGGGCGGTTGATCGACTGAGCCCGGGCCGGCGCGTCCTGGCCGCGTCAGCGGCCCGCGCCGACCCGCTGGCGCTGCCCCAGCCCCATCCATCCGATGGCTGCAGCCAGCAGGCTCAGGACCGCAAGGGCTGTGTGCTGCAGCGTCGGCACGGGGGTCACCTGGCCACCGCCGGGGGGAGCCGCCACCGTATTGATGGACGCGGAAGCCATGCACGGCACCGTTCCCACGACCTGCCCTGCTTGCATGCACTGCACCGACGGGTCCCCGGCATCCACGGTGGCCACATTGGTAATGGTTGCGGGCGCCGGGTTGGACACGCTGGCCATCACGGTGAAAACCAGCGAATCTCCTGCCGCGAACACGGGCACCGTGACCGCCAGCGATCCGGAGCCTGACGCCACGGGACATGGCGTGCTGGCGCCGGGCGTACAGGTCCAGGTGGCGCGCTCCAGGCCGGCAGGCAGGCTGTCGGCAATCTGCGCCTGGGTGGCGGGCACGGTCCCCGTATTCCTGACGGTGATGGTGTAGCGCACCTCCTGCCCCGCCTGCACCTGGCCTGCGGGCGAGATGCTGTGGGTCAACGACAGGGCAGGATGCACGGCCTCCCTGTGCCAGGACATGACGTTCTGGTTTTGCACGGGCGCCCCGGTCCACGCAACGGACACGCCGTTGCCGGGTATCTCGTAGGTCCCCAAGCAGGTGTCGCTTTCCCCCGAATAACTGACCTGCTGGGATGTTTCCGAGAACAAGGAAGCGCACATCGCGTTGTTTATGGCACCCACCTGTTCCGTGGCCATTTCAAACCGGCTCAGCATATCCACATCATTGGTAGATCCACCCGGGCCAATTTGATTGATGGAGCGGTGCGGATTGTTTCCCGTCAACCAGCGTTGAAGGTGGATTCTGTTTCTCACGATATTGGACCCACTGTCCGTGGAAACCCTGAAAATGAATGCGCGCACATCCGGATCGGAACTGCTGTAGGTATTCAATCCGTCCGAGAAACTATAGGAAGTCACCAGCGCCCTTATTTCGCTCTCGTCCAGATTGGGCTGCAAGGGTGCGGCCGTTTCAAACCAGCCGGCCAGACGGGCGGTCCTCGGAAAATCCTGGCATGAGCCGTGAGACCCCAGGGGACAAGCCGTGCGATCCTGGAAATCCGAGTAGGAGGTTCTCATCTCCCCGTAGTAACGGGTCACTTGCGCGCTGGCGAGGGGGCAGGCCGAGAGTGCTGCGCCGGCCATCAAGGCAGCCATGAGGGCGTGATTTTTCATAGAACTCCCAGTGATAGATAGATTTGCGCTATCAAGGTATCACTGGTATTGAACTTTAAAAATCACCAATCCCCTACAGCCACCATCCAATGACAAATATTTGCAATCCCGCCATTGGAATGGAACTCCAAGTTGTCGTCCTGCCTACTTTTCAACGGAGAGCGCCGATGAATGCGGAACTGCATAACAACCCATCTGCCGCCCAATATCTTTCTTGATTGGAATGCACAATACCCAATTTGAATCGAATATATTGTGACAAAAGTTTCAAATAGTAAATGACAGTGATGAATGGCGGTAGATGCGAACCTGGAACGCCGAGGACGGCTCCCTCACCGATCCACAGGCAGCGCCAGCGTCTCCTTGACCTCTTCCATCACCACATAGCTGTGCGACTCAGCCGGCACGGGCAGTTTCTTGAGGATGTCGCCCAGCAGGCGGCGGTACTCGCGCATGCCGCCCAGGCGGGCCTTGACCAGGTAGTCGAAGCTGCCCGAGACCAGGAAGCACTCCAGCACGTCGGGCACGTGCAGCAGTTCCTGGCGCACCTTGTCGAAGACCTCGCCCGACTTGGACGAGAGCTTGATCTCCACGAACACCAGCAGCGTCTTGCCCAGCGCCTCGGGCGAGAGGTGGGCGTGGTAGCCCGTGATCACGCCATCGCGCTCCAGGCGGCGCACGCGCTCCGAGCAGGGCGTGGCCGAGAGGCTGACCTGCTCGGCGAGATCGGTCATGGAGATGCGGCCATCCCGCTGCAGGATGTCGAGGATCTTGCGATCGGTGCGGTCGAGCACGCGGTTTTCACTTTTGGCGGCCATGGCGGCGATTCCCGGGGCTTATCAATCACTGGAGAGTAGCAATATTTCAGTGGTTTCCACTGCCTCATCGTCAATAGACTTTGATTTCATCTTGTTGACCTGGCGGTGAATCGTATGAAAGTCCTTGTTCTTGGCGGCGGTGTCATCGGCGTGACCAGTGCGTACTACCTGGCGCGGGCCGGTGCCGAGGTCACGGTGCTGGACCGGCAGGATGCGCCCGCGTCCGAAACCAGCTTTGCCAACGCAGGCCAAGTCTCGCCCGGCTACTCCACGCCCTGGGCGGCGCCCGGCATTCCGCTCAAGGCCCTGAAGTGGATGCTGCAGGAACACGCGCCGCTGGCCGTGCGCCTGGACGGCAGCCTGTTCCAGCTGCGCTGGATGGCGCAGATGCTGCGCAACTGCTCTGCCCAGCGCTACGCCGTCAACAAGGAACGCATGATGCGCGTGGCCGAGTACAGCCGCAGCTGCCTGCAGCAGTTGCGCGCCGACACCGGCATCGCCTACGAGCAGCGCACCGGCGGCACCTTGCAACTGTTCCGCACCCAAGCCCAGCTGGACGCCGTGGAGCGTGACGTGGCCGTGCTGCGCGACTGCGCCGTGCCCTACGAACTGCTGGACCGCGACCAGCTCGCCCAGGTGGAGCCCGCGCTGGCCCAGGCGCGCGACCGGCTGACCGGCGGCCTGCGCCTGCCCAAGGACGAGACCGGCGACTGCCACCGCTTCACCAACGAGCTGGCCCGCATCGCCACCGGCCTGGGCGTGGAGTTGCGCTTCAACCAGAACGTGGATGGCCTGGTGGTCGAAGGCGGCCGCATTGCCGGCGTGCGCGTGAATGGCGAGCTGCTGACCGCCGACCGCTATGTGATGGCCTTCGGCAGCTACTCGCGCCAGGCGCTGGAGCCGCTGGGGCTGGACCTGCCCGTCTACCCCGTCAAGGGCTATTCGCTCACCGTGCCGCTGGGCAACCCGGCGCTGGCGCCGCAGTCCACCGTGCTGGACGAGACCTACAAGATTGCCGTCACCCGCTTTGACGACCGCATCCGCGTGGGCGGCATGGCCGAGCTGGGCGGCTTCGACCTGCGCCTGGACCCGCGCCGCCGCGCCACGCTGGAGCTGGTGGTCAACGACCTGTTCCCGGGCGGCGATGTGGAGCGCGCCAGCTTCTGGACCGGGCTGCGGCCCATGACGCCGGACGGCACGCCCATCATCGGCGCCACGCGCTATGCCAACCTGTTCCTGAACACCGGCCACGGTACGCTGGGCTGGACCATGGCCTGCGGCTCGGGCCGGCTGATCGCCGACCTGATCACCGGCCGCAGCCCGGAAATCAGCACCGACGGCCTGGCCCTGGACCGCTACACGCACCGGCCGGCCCGGCACCTGGGAGGCAGTTCCACCCCCGTGTCCGCCTGAGCGCAAGACACCTTGAACACTTGAGGCCGGCCTGCACCGGCCCTGCTTAACGGGCCGCTACCCCAGCGTCAGGTCCCGCAGCGCGGACATCAGCGGCGACCAATGGGCCTTGGGGTGGCTGATGAGAAGCCAGCTGCGGCGCGTGCGCAGCTCGGGGATGGGCAGGGACTGCAGGCGCTCTGGATTGCTGCGCAGCACATGGCTGGGCACGTAGCACAGCAGGTCGGTCTGGCCCACGATGTCGATGGTGGCCTCGGTGTTGTGCTGGATCTCCAGGGCCACGGTGGGCGCGCCCAGGCCCTGGGCCGCGAAGGCCTCATCCACCACCTTGCGCACGGCGGCGCCCGGTGCCGGCAAGGCCCAGGAGTAGCCCTGCAAATGCCCGAACCTCAGGCCCTGCTCCAGCGCCAGCTGGAACAGCGGGTGGCGCGGCCGTGCGGCGGCCCATAGCTCGTCCTCGCCGATGACCACCTGGGCGCAGCGCGTGGCATGGCCCGGGTAGGACGGCACCACGGCCAGGTCCAGGCTGCCGTCGAGCAGCGCGCGCTCCAGGTCGTCGGACTTGCCCACGGTCAGCCGCACGCGCAGGCCGGGGCGGCGGCGCAGCAGCTCGGCCACGGCGCGGGTGGCGCGGCTTTCCGAGGTGGCCTGCGTGAAGCCCAGGCGGATCAGGCCCACATGCTGGGCCTGGATGTCGCTGGCGGCGCGCATCGTCTCCTCATGCCGCAGCACCAGTTGGCGTGCGGGCTCCATGAATAGCTGGCCGCTGCTGGTCAGCGCCACGCCATGCGTTCCGCGCGTGAACAGGGCCGCTCCCACGCCCTGCTCCACGCGGCGCACGATCTTGGAGACGGCCGGCTGGGTCAGTTGCAGGGCAGCGGCCGCACGCCCGAAATGGCCATGCTCGGCCACGGCCAGAAAGCAGGCCAGCTCGTTATAGGCAAATCCCGTCATGCCATCCCTTGTCAACGAAGAAAAACGAGAAAGCTTGCTACCTTGTCGAGCAAAGCCATTCCAGGTGTGCATCGATTTTCGCTTGTTTGGTTATCACCAAGACAGGGCTTGTGGCTAGAGTTTTGGCATGGAAACTTTTTGAGCCACATCATGAACCCACCAAACATCGTGCTCATCGTCGCGGACAACCTGGGCTGGGGCGAGCTGGGCTGCTACGGCGGCGGTGCGCTCCGCGGCGCGCCCACTCCGCGCATCGACCAGCTGGCCTCCGAGGGGCTGCTGCTGCAGAACTTCAACGTGGAAAGCGACTGCGTGCCCACGCGCTCGGCCCTGATAACGGGGCGCCACCCCATCCGCACGGGTGCCCTGCAATCGGTGCCGGCCGGGCTGCCACAGGGCCTGACGCGCGGCGAGACCACGCTGGCCCAGCTGCTGTCCGCCCAGGGATATGCCACGGCGCATTTCGGCAAATGGCATCTGGGGGACATTCCGGGCCGTTATCCCTCGGACCGGGGTTTCGACGAGTGGTACGGCATTCCCCGCACCACGGACGAAAGCCAGTTCACCGCGACCACGGGCTACGACCCCCAGGTGGCGCCCCTGCCCCACATCATGGAAGGCCGCGCGGGCGCGCCCTCGGACGATGTCAAGGTCTATGACCTGGAATCGCGGCGCAACATCGATGCCGAGCTGGTGGAGCGCTCGCTGGACTTCATGCGCCGCAACCACGCCCGGGACCGCCGCTTCTTCCTGTACCTGCCCCTGGTGCACCTGCACTTTCCCACGCTGCCGCATGCGGATTTCGCGGGCCACACCGGCCAGGGCGACTTTGCCGACTCCATGGTGGAGATGGACCACCGCGTGGGCCAGATCTCGGACGAGATCGACCGGCTCGGCCTGCGCGAGGACACCCTGTTCATTTTCTGCAGCGACAACGGCCCCGAGTTCCGCCAGCCCTACCGCGGCACGGCCGGCCCCTGGCGCGGCACCTACCACACGGCCATGGAGGGCAGCCTGCGCGTGCCCTTCATCGCACGCTGGCCGGGCCGCATCCAGGCCGGGCGCACCAGCAACGAAATCATGCACGTGACCGACATCTTCTCCACCCTGGCGGCGGTGGCGGGCGCTGCCGTGCCACAGGACCGGCCCATCGACGGCCTGGACCAGACGGCCTTCCTGCTGGGCGAGCCCCGGTCCGCGCGCGAGGGCTTTCTCTTCTACATCAAGGACCAGCTGCGGGCCGCGAAGTGGCGCGACTGGAAGCTGCATTTCTACTGGGAGCCCGAGGTCAACGAGAGCAAGGGCAAGCTGGAGTCCCCCTACCTGTTCAACATCGTGCGCGATCCCAAGGAGGAGCATGACGTGCTGATCTTCAACACCTGGGTGCTCAACCCCATGCTGACCATGGTCCAGCGCTTCAACGAAAGCTGCAAGGCACACCCCAACACCGCGCCCGGCGCCCCCGACCAATGACCTGCGCACCCCTACCCGCCCCGCAGGCCAGCGGCTGCCTGCTGACCACCCGCCGCCATGCACTGCGCCCCCTGGCCGCCGCAGCCCTGCTGGCACTTGCAATGCCCACGGCCCGCGCGGCCGATTCCCCGGCGCACGCCCCGCAGGGCAAGCCCATCACCTGGATCGTGGGCTTTGCGCCCGGCGGCAGCCTGGACGTGCTGACCCGCCATGTGGCCCGGCAACTGGAGGCCAGGGCCGGTGTCAGCGTGGTGGTGGAAAACCGGCCGGGCGCCTCGGGCGCGATCAGCCTGCAGGCGGCAGCGAAGGCACCTGCCGATGGCCTGACCCTGGTCTCCGTGCCCGGACCGCAGCTGTCCGGCCCACGCCAGCCCGAGGTGGGCCGCGAGCTGACCGCCGTGGCCGTGATGGCCCGGGGCGCCATGGTGCTGGTGGGCCCTGCCCCGGGCGCGGCCGGCAGCCTGGGCGAACTGGTAGCCGCCATGAAAGCCAAATCGGGCCAATGGAGCTACGCCAGTTCGGGCACGGGCACCTCCCAGCATCTGGCCGGCGAACTGCTCAACGCCCTGGCGGCCACCAGCATGGTGCATGTGCCGTACAAGGGCGGCGGGCAGGCCGTGACCGATGTGGTGGGCGGGCAGATCCCCCTGGCCATGCTGGGCGTGACGCCCGTGCTGCCGCACATCCAGTCGGGCCGGCTGAAGGCCTATGCCGTGACCAGCGCCACGCGCATAGACAGCCTGCCTGATGTACCGACCATGCGCGAGGCTGGCGTGCCCGGCTACGAGGCCACCCAGTGGTATGCCGTGGCCGTGCCCTCCGGCACGGCCCCCGAGCGGCTGGCCCAGCTCAATCATTGGATCAACCAGGCCATACAGTCGCCCGAGCTGCGCCCCACGCTGCAGGCCGCCGGGGCCGTGGCCACGCCCATGTCCCTGCCCGAGATCCAGCGCTTCATGTCCCAGGACAACGCCAAGTGGAAGAAGCTGGCCGCAGACCGGCGCCTGGCGCTGGACTGACCCCACAGCGCCGGGCCGCGCCAGGCCGGGCCACGCCGGGCCGGGCCGCCATCCCCTTTCAATGCGCCGAGAACCCCAGCAGGTATTCGTAGCTGAGGCTGGTGGTGCGCGCGTCGCCGGAGACAGGCAGGCGCACGATGGCCAGCAGCTGGTTCATGCCGGCACGCGGTGTGACGGTCACCAGGCCGTCGGCATCGGTTGCCAGTGGCGGGCCGCTTTCTCCCAGCGACACGCGCACGCCAGCCCGGGGCTGGCCGTTCAGCAGCACCTGGAATTGCTGGGGCTCGCCCGCGTGGGGCGAGCGGCGGGTCTTGGCGATGATCTCCAGGGTCTGGCCCAGCTTCTCGCGGGTGACCGGGCCCCATTCGACGATGGTCTTGTGGAACTTGAGCGCATGCACGCCGCTGGTGGCGCCGGGGTTCTCGGTCATGGGCTTTTCAACCATCGGCCCCTCGCCCACGCGGCTGAAAAATCCGTTGTCGAAATGCGCGGCCAGCAGCGCGGCCTTGCGGGCCGGCGTGGCGCGGGCACCGCCGGGCACGGGCTGCACGGCCACGTTGATGCGGCGGCCGCGCGCGTCATAGGCCTCAACGCTCTTGAGCTTGCCGGTCGCAAAGTTCTCCAGCTGGCCCTCATGGCCGCCGAACTGCACGGTGTAGGCGCCGTCGGCATCGGGCTCCAGCCAGACGTTGTGGGCCTGGGCCAGCGGTGCGCAGGCCAGCAGGACCACGAATGCGGCGGTTGCAACGGATGCGAAACAGGGGTTGGATTTCATTTTTTCCTCCTCAAAACTGTGTCTGCACGCCGACCTTGAGCGTGCGCGGCGCGCCGGGCGCGAACAGCGGCACGCCGCGGATGACCGAGGCCGACGTGGCATAGGCCTTGTCCCCCAGGTTGGAGACCACGGCGTAAATGCGGCTGCGCGCCGAAGGCAGGCGCCAGCTCAGGCCCAGGTCCCAGGTGGCGTAGCCGCCGTAGAACACGCTGTTGTCGGCCGTGACGGCATAGCGGCCCACGCGGCGCCAGGTGAGCGTTCCCTCCCACTGCGCCAGCGGGCGCCAGGCCAGGCCCACGGTGGCGGTCTGCCGGGGCACGCCGGCCACCTGGTTGCCGACCAGGGCCGGGTTGCCGTTTTCGGTCACGCGCGAATGGGCGCTGCCCCAGGCCAGTTGCAGGTCCAGGTTCTTGCGCACCGCCCACAGCGCGCTGGCCTCCACGCCCGTGCGGCGCGTGGCGCCGAAGTTCTCGTACACGCCGGGCGCCACGTTGCGGATCTCGCCCGAGGACTGCAGCCGATAGGCGGCCACATCCAGCGCCAGGCCCGGCATGGGTTTGATCTGCGCGCCCACTTCGGTCTGCCGAAAGATGTTGGGATCGAGCCGCGCGGCGCCCAGCGCGTACTTGGCGAAATCGCTGGCCAGCGCAAACCCTTCGGACCAGCTGGCGCGCAGCAGCACGCCCGGCGCCACCTGCGAGCGCAGGCCCAGCTTGGGGCTGGCATGCGCCGTGCGCGCCAGCGGGCCACAGGGGTCGCTGCCCGTCTCGGGGCCATTGGGACGGCAACCGCCCGTGAAGCGGTCCCAGCGCAGGCCGGCGGACAGCTGCAGCAGGCGGTGGATGGGCGCATCCACCTCGGCAAAGGCCGAGAGGGTGTTGAGCCTGGAATTGCGGTCGTCAATGGCTGCGCCCGTGCGCTCGCGCCACTGCAGGCCGTCGTAGAACTGGTAGTCGGTGGATTCGCGCACGGCCTCCAGCCCGGCCACCCAGTTGAGCGGGGTCAGCGCCGTGACATGCCGGCCATTGAGGCTGGTGCCGGCGCCGTAGACGGCGCGGTCATAGCTTTCCTCGCGCTGGCGCCACTGCAGTGCGTCGATGGGCCGGGTGAACCAGCGCGTGAAGCTTTGCTGCGTGGTGTAGGTATGGCCCAGCCAGGTCAGCCGGGGCGAAAGCGCGTACTGCACATCGGCCCGCAGCGTGGCGAAGTTCTTGCGCGTGCCATCGTTCATGGCGCGCGGGTCCATGCCTTGCGGATCGCGCGCGAACTGCCCCGCCGTCAGGTACGACGGCGAGTCGCCCTCGCCGTGGTGCAACCGTGCCGACAGCGCCACTTCCAGCTGCGACGAGAGCCGCTTGCTCCAGCGCAGGGATACCGTGCTGCGCTGCATTTGCGACTGCGCGCGGAAACCGTCCGTGCGGTAGTGCTGGGCCGCCAGGTTCAGGAACTCGCCCTCGCCCGGCTTCAGCCCCAGCGCCGCCTGAGCGTCCAGCGTGCCGTGCGAGGCCAGGCTGACATCGGCCTCGCGGTACTCGGCCTGGGCGTCGTAGTTGCCCTGCTTGCGCGTCTCTATCGCCATCAGCCCCGCGCGGTTGAAGTTGCCGTACAGCGCGGACACGGGACCCTTGTAGATGCTGACGCGCTCCATCTCCAGCGGCACGATCACGCCCAGGTCCACATAGCCGTCGGCATGCGACATGGCCTCGTTCAGGGGAATGCCGTCCAGCACCACGCCCACGTCGCCGCCATGGCCGCCACCGCCGAAGCCGCGCATGACGATGGCGTCACCCACGCCGGACAGCTGGTAGTTCTGCACATTCATGCCCGGCACCTGGCGCAGCAGCTCCTGCGGATGGCTGGCATGGGCGTTGGTGATGTCCTCTGCCTCGATCACCGTGGTGGTGTAGGCGGCCGAGGCACCACGCGCGGTCTGGCCCTTGACCTCGACGGGCTGCAGGCTGGCCGCGGCATCCGTCGCCTGCTGTGCACCAGCCTGGGGAATGGCGGCCAGGCCCAGCAGGCCGGCCGCCGCAATCTGGTGCAAGGCGCAGGGCCGAGAAGGAAATTTCAGAGGATGTGTCATGCGGGTCCAGGAGTTGTATGAAGAAAAAAGCAAACTTCATACCGACCTGCGTGACAGAGGCTGGGCAAGGCGCCCGCCCTGGCTTCAATCAGTCGCCGTGGGCGTGTGAATGGGGATGTGGATGCGGATGCGGATGGGAATGGGGATCGGGTTGCGCGTGCTCATGCCCGCCAGGCTCCCCCCGGCGCGCCATCACCACGTTGAGCTGGCCATGGTGCACGCCGCGCTCGGCCGTGATGGTGTCGGCAAATCGCCGCACAGCGCTGGCCGGGCCGCGCAGCATCACCGTCTCTATGCACTGCTCATGGTCCAGGTGCACGTGGGTGGTGGCCATGTGCAGTTCGTGGTGGTCATGCTGCAGGCTGGCCAGGCGCTCGGACAGGTCGCGCTCGTGGTGGTTGTAGACATAGGACAGGTTGGCCACGCACAGGCCGTCGGCGTCCTCGCGCTCGCGCACCTGGGCCAGGTGGGCGCGCAGCACGTCGCGGATGGCCTCGGAGCGGTTGTCGTAGCCGCGCGCGGCGATCCATGCGTCGAAATCACGGGCCAGGTCGTCGTCGATGGAGATGGTGAAGCGTTCCATGGGCAGCAGAAGTGGGGAAACAGGTGGCGGGAACAAAAAAGGTCGGCATCACGCAGGATGTGCCCGGCCATTGTCCGGCCATCCAGGCCGGTGCCCTGCATGCAACACCCGCGCCAATCACTGTCGGCGCAGGCTGGCAATAGCGACAAACCACCACGGTCATGCTTTGTTCACATTCGCGCAATATCCGGTTACCCTGATCGAGGTTGCGCAGTGCGCACCGTCGATCGCTGAAAGGGGCGCGGCATGCAGTATTCATTCGATCAGCTTCTGGACATGCTGCTGTCCCTGCTGGAGGCTGCGCCCGCCTGTTCCTCGCGCGAACAGTCCTTCGAGCAGCTGCGCACGCTGTGGCTTCAGACCCACAGCTATTTCGCGGCCCCCGAGACCGAGCTGCGCCGCATCGGTACACGCCGGCTGGAAGACTTTCACGGCTGGAAGGACCTGGACAAAGACCCCTGCTACCTGGACCACGATCCCGGCAACGGCAGCGCCCTGCGCATCTACCTGCACCGCGATGGTGGCATGGTGATACAGCGCCTGCAGGGCGATGGCCGGCAGATCCTGTTCTCGCGCCTGGGCGTGCAGTTGCAGCCTGCTAGCTGAGCCTGCGCCCGGCCTGCGGGGCCAATTGCTCCGGGGAAGACACGGCCCGGCCCTTGCGCTCCAGCAGCCACAGAACGGCCAGCGCCGTGACCACCGCCAGCCCCGCCAGCAGCAGCAACAGATCGTGGAAGGCCGCGCCGTACACCTGCGCAAGCAAGCCGTCCTGCCCCGGCAGCGCCTGGGCGGCGCGCGCCAGATCGGCCTGGGCCAGTTGCCCGGCCATCTCGCGCCGCAGGTCCGCATCGGGCGACAGCCCGCCAAGCTGCCCCTCCACCAGCACCGCCAGCACGGCGCCCGCCACGGCCAGGGCCACGCCGTCCGCCGAGATGCGCACGGTGTTGAAGATGCCCGTGGCCATGCCCACGCGGTCTGGCGCCACGGTGCTCACGGCCAGCCCGTCCATCAGGCCCCAGGGCAGGCCAATGCCGGTGCCTATCAGCAGCAAGGGCAGCGCCAACGCCGGACCGGCGCCCTGCCCGAAGGCAGCCGCCAGCCACCACAGGCCTGCCGCGGCCAGCAGCAGACCGGCCGCCGACAGCCGGCCCGGGCTGATCCAGCGCGACAGCAGGCCCACCAGCAGGGCCGCCAGCAGCGGCACCACCAGCAAGGGCGCCGCCAGCCAGCCCATCATGCGGCCCGCCGCCAGCGGGCTGAGGCCCTCCACGCCGATGAAGCGCCCGGGCAGCATGACCACCAGAGAGATGAACAGAAACGCCGGAGACGCCGCCAGCAACTGCACGCCCAGAAAGCGCGGCTGCGAGAACAGCGATAGATCCAGCAACGGACGGGCCACGCGCCGCTGCACCGCCACGAAGACCACGAACAGCAAGGCGGACAGCGCCAGCGGCCCCAGCACCTCGGCATGGAGCCAGCCGCGCTCGGGCACCATCAGCACGCCGTAGGTGAAGCCGCCCAGGGCCAGGGTGAACAGGGCTGCGCCCAGCCAGTCGGGCCGGTCGGCAGACACGGCTTCATCGCGCCGCGCGCTGGCCATCACCATGGGCAGGCCCAGCAGCGCCACCAGCCCCGTCCCATGGAACACCCAGCGCCAGCCCAGGCTGTCCACCATCAGGCCCGACACCCAGGGGCCGAAGGCCAGGCCCAGGCCAAAGGTCGTGCCCAGCAGGCTGAAGGCCCGCATGCGCGCCGCGCCCTCGAACAGCGGCGCCAGGGAGGACATGGCCGCCGCAAAGGCCACTGCCCCGCCCAGCCCCTGCAGCAGGCGCAGCCCATCGGCCCAGCGCAGATCGGTTGCCAGGCCCACGCCAAAGCTCAGCAGGCCGAACCAGACCAGCCCCAACAGCCACAGGCGGCGCCGGCCATGGATGTCGGTCAGGCTGCCGGCCACCATCATGGCGCTGCCGTAGCTCAGGATGTAGGCATTCATGATCCAGCCCAGCTGGGAGGGCGTGCCGCCCAGCTCGGCATGGATGGAAGGCAGGGCCACGGCCGGGCCCGTGAAGCTCAGGGGAATCAGCAGCCCCGTCAGGCAGACGGCCAGCAGTTGCAGCCATTTGAGGGGGCTGCCGCGAGAGAGGGAAGACATGGTTTGTGCGCCATTTCAAGAAACGACCGCCAGCGTAGGCCCGTCTTCATCTGAGACAATCCATCTTTATTTCCGAACACTTGAGACACCTGAGTCTCAAATCATCTCCTTCACACACCTCTTCACACAGCACATGGAAATAGACAGCCTGGGCAGCATCGGCCTCTTTGTGCGCGTGGCCGAGCGGCTGGGCTTCTCTGCCGTGGCGCGCGAACTGGGGCTGTCGCCCTCGACCGTGGGCAAGGCCGTGGCGCGGCTGGAGGAGCGCCTGGGCGTGCGCCTGTTCAACCGCAGCACGCGCACGTTGGCACTGACGGCCGAGGGCGAACGCTTTCTGGAGCGCTGCCGGCGCATCCTCTGCGAGGTCGAGGCCGCGCAGCAGGAACTGCGCCATGCGGGCGAGCGGCCCCAGGGCCGGCTCAAGGTCAGCCTGCCACGCCACTGCGGTTTGTTCGAGCAGGCGCTCTCGGACTTCCTGCTGGAGTACCCCGAGGTCGAACTGGACCTGAATTTCTCGGACCATCTGGTCGATGTGATCGGCGACGGCTTTGACGTGGCCATACGTGCCGCGCCGCTGCAGGACTCGGGCCTCAAGCAACGGCGGCTGGGCGGCTTCCGGCGCGTGCTGGTGGGCTCGCCCGCCTATTTCCAGCGCCATGGCAGGCCGGCGCAACCTGCCGACCTGGCCCGCCACCAATGCCTGCACTACCGCTATCCGGCCACCGGCCGGCTGGAGCGCTGGCCCTTGGGAAACGACGACGACACCGCCCCGCCCGCGCTGCCCTCCAGCGTGGTCTGCAACAGCGTGGAGATGCGCATCTTCCTGGCGCTGCGCGGCCAGGGCATTGCCTGCCTGCCGGACTTCACCGTGGCCCGCCAGCTGGAGCAGGGCCTGCTGCAGACCGTGCTCGACCCGTTCACCGCCAACGCCCAGGGCACGGTCTGGATGGTCTGGCCCCCGGGCCGCGACCTCTCGCCCAAGGTCAGGGCCTTTCTCGAATTCATGGCGCACAGGCTGTTTGCCTGAACCGGGTCAGCGCATCCGCTCAGCCCCTCAGTTGCGAGACGGCCCAGGCCGCGATGAACAGGCCCAGGCCGAACACCGTGTGCGCCATCAGGCTGCGCAGCCGCGCCACGGCGGGCTTGGGTGTCTTGCGGGCAAACAGCCCCGCCCCCATGCACGGCTGCAGCGCCAGAAAGGGTGCGGCCACGGTGAACACGCCCCAGGCCAGGGCCGGCCACAGCGTGGGCGCCCGGGCCCAGCCCTCACCCGCCAGGGCCAGCAGGGCTGCCGCAAAGGCCACGCCGATCGCATAGTGCGCCACCCAGCCCAGGGCCTTCTCACCCGCCACCGGCGCGGACCGGCCGATACCGGCATGCACCAGCCGGCCGCGCGGCAGATGGCCCAGCCAGCGGCCCACCATGGCGTAGTCCAGCGAAGGCACGCCCCACAGACGCTGCAGCACCAGCGCCCACACATCCATCACCAAGGTCGCGCCTGCGCCCGTCAGCACGGCGCGCAGCAGGAATTCCGGCACATCCAGCATGTCTCTTCACTCTCTTGCAGGTTTGCAGCGGCCTCCTTGGATGCCACCGCATGCACAATGAACAATACATTCAATTAATTGATTGAATGTTTGCGCGATGCTAGGCTATCCCCCATGAATCCGTCAAGCAGCCCTGTACCGATCGAGGCCTTCCCCGACTTGGCCGACCTGGCGCGCACCCTGGGTCATGCCCACCGCCTCACCTTGCTGAGCCATGCGGCCGAAGGCGAGCAGCCCGTGGAGCGCCTGGCCGAGCTGTGCGGGCTGTCCGTGGCCAACACCTCCCAGCACCTGCAGCACCTCAAGCGCGCGGGCATGGTGCTCACACGGCGCGAGGGCAAGCATGTGCTGTACCGGCTGGGTGACGGGCCCATCACCGGCATCATCGATGCGCTGCACGACTATCTGCGATTCCGCCACGCCGAGATCCGCGCCGTGGTCTCCGACAGCCTGCGCCAGCGTGACCGCCTGCAAGCCGTTGCGCTGGACGAGCTGCTGCAGCGCATGCAGATGGACGACACCATCGTGCTGGACGTGCGTCCTCCAGCGGAATTCGCCCAGGGCCACCTGCCCGGGGCCGTCAACATTCCCCTGGAAGCGCTGGAAGGCGAGCTGGACGCGCTGCCGCCCGACAAGGACATCGTGGCCTATTGCGGGGGCCAGTACTGCGTACTCTCGGCCAATGCCGTCACGGCGCTGCGCGCCAGTGGCCGGGAGGCGCGGCGCTTCGAGGCGGGCTTCACCGGCTGGCAGCAGGCCGGCCTGCGCGTGGAGGCCGGCGCCTAGCGCAGCAGCCGCGCCAGCCCCTGCTCGAACCGGCCATGCAAGGCCTTCGCACCCTCGCCCGACAGGGCCAGCGCCAGCGCATGGCCATGGGTGTAATCGATCAGCAAGTCCAGCAGCACGGCGGCATCGTCATCGCTGGGCTCGCACTGCTGCACCTCGCCGCGCAGCCGCTGCGTGAAGGCGGCCAGCGAATCGGTGAACAGGGCCGGGTCGCCCAGAATGCACACCGTCAGCGCCGGATGGCGGCGCACGCGCTCCATGTAGCCCGCCAGCAGCGCCTGCACTCGCTGCGCCGGCGCAAGCCCGGGCTGCGGTTCGGCCAGCGGCTGGCCATGCACGCGCTCCACCAGGCTGCGCATCAATTCCTGCTGGTCACCCACATGGTGGATCACCGACATGGGCGTAATGCCCAGCTGCCGCGCCAGCGGCCGCAGGCCAAAGCCCTGCGCGCCCACGGCCTCCAGCAAGGCCAGCCCGGCATCCAGCACCTGATCGCGGCTGAGCGAGCGCCCGGCCGAGGGGCGCCCGCGCCGTGCAGCCTGTGCAGTCGGTACAGCCAGTACAGCCTGCTCACTCATCGCCGCCCCCGTTGCGCACCATGACCCGGCCGCCCGCCTCCACGCGGTAGCGCGTGCTGACCATGCCGCTGGGATAGGCCTGGGAGGCCAGGCACGTCAACCGCAGATCGCAGCCGATATCACCAAACAGCGGCCGCCCCGCGCCGATCAGCACGGGCACGCGGGTGATGGTCATCTCGCCCACCTCACCCGCCGCCAGGAAGGCGCGGATCACGGCTCCGCCGTCGATATAGGCGCTGCTCCAGCCCTCGGCCCGCAGCTCGGCCACCAATTGGGCAGGCTGGGCGGACGTGATGCGCAACTTGCCGCGCAGGTGCACAGGCACATCGCCCGCGCCCAGCGTGCGGCTCATCACCACCACGGGCTTGTCGAACGGCCAGGATTCGAAGCCGAGCACGCTTTCATAGGTGGAGCGGCCCATGACGATGCCGTCCACCGTCTTCATGAAGGCCGCGTAGCCGTAGTCCTCGCCGCCATCGCCCCCGGCCGGCAGCCAGTCCAACGAACCATCGGGCCGGGCAATGAAACCATCCACCGAAGTGGCGATGAAGACCTTGCCGAATGCATTGCTGAGGGCTTTTGCGGGTGCCATGGCGATCTCTCCATCCAATTAAACATACACCGTATGATAAATAATCCGCAGCCCCTTGCCAACCGTTCCCATGCTCAGGCGCCGCGCGAAGCAGACCACTGCACCGCCAGCACGCTGGCCAGCACCACCAGCAGGCCCAGGAAGGACATGCCCGTCATGGACTGCGACAGCAGCACCCAGCCCAGGACCACGGCGGTGAGCGGGCTCAACAGGCCCAATGACGACACGGCCACCGACGGCAGGCGCCCGATGCCGCGAAACCACAGCACATAGGCCAGCAGCGCGCCGGCAAGACACAGGTAGGCATAGGCGCCCAGCTCGGTGAGCGACAGCGCGGGCAACGGCGCATCCACCCACCAGGCCAGCGGCAGCAGCATCAGCCCGCCAAACAGCAGTTGCCAGCCCGTCAGCGCCAGCACCGGCAAGTCCACGCGCCAGCGCCGCGTGAGCCAGGTGCCGGCCGCCATGCACACCGCACCCGCCAATGCCGCCGCCATGCCCACGGGCTCGAACACCGTCTGCGGCGACAGCAGCAGCACTGCCATGCCCGCAATGCCGGCCACGGCGGCCCACAGCGTCAGCCGCGCGGGGACCCGCCCGTCCACGCCCCAGGCCAGCGCCATCACCAGCAGGGGCTGCACGGCACCCAGCACGGCCGCCAGCCCGCCCGGCAGCCGGTAGGCCGCCACAAACAACAGCGCCTGGAACACGCCGATGTTCAGCGCGCCCAGCACCAGCAGCCGCCACCAGCCCGAGCCCACGGGCAGCCGCCGCGTGAACAGCACCAGCAGCAGCCCGGCCGGCAGCACGCGGATCAGCGCAGCCGTGAACGGACGGTCTGGCGGCAGCAGCTCGGAAGTGACGATGTAGGTGGAGCCCCAGATGGCGGGCGCCAGCGCGGTCAGCAGGATGTCGCGCCAGGCCATGGCGAGGCTGGCCGAGGGTGCGGAAGAAGAGGATGGCGAGGAGGACATGGCATTTATCTTTAATTCAAGACAAATCCATTATGCACGACTTATCTTAAAATCAAGACAAATGCCGAAACCCACCCTCCCCCGCCTGCCCGACCGGGTAGACACCATCCTCGAACAATGGGCGCGCGAACGCCCCGACCTGGACGCCAGCCCCATGGGCCCCATAGGCCGCATCAAGCGCTGCGCCGCCCTGCTGGAGCAGCGGCTGGAAGAGTGCTTTGCGCGCTTCGGCATGACCATGTGGGAATTCGACGTGCTGGCCACGCTGCGCCGCTCGGGCGCGCCCTTCTGCCTCACGCCCACGGCCCTGTTTTCCACGCTCATGGTCACCTCGGGCACCATGACCCACCGCATGAAAAGCCTGGAGACGCGCGGCCTGGTGCAGCGCCTGCCCAACCCGCAGGACGCGCGCAGCATGCTGGTGCAGCTCACCGACCAGGGGCTGGAGCTGATAGACCGCGCCGTGGAAGCGCACCTGGACAACGAGCGCGCCATGCTGGCGCCCATGCCCGTTGCCGAACTGGCCGCGCTGGACCAGCGGCTATCCCTGCTGCTGCGCGTGCTGGAGGGCGGGCCTGACGAGGGCACCCGCCCTGCCCCCTGAACTGGCGTATATCCAGGTCGTTGGGACTGGCGACGGTCGTGGTGCTCACGCCCTTCGTCATGACCCGGGAACGCTTTTGGCAAAAGAGGTGCTTCCCTTGAAGCACATCGCAGGTGCCCAGCCGCTTCTCGATACGCCATGGCAGGAATTGCTTACCCGCATGTCTCAAGACCTGCGCAACAGCCCGCATCCTGGACTCGGCTGGGCAATGCCAGAAAATCCTGATCACGCAAGCGCGATCCACAGAAGACCATTGGCTTTCCCACAATCTCCTGCAAAAACCTTGGTGTCGAATTTTTGTAGCCAGATGTAATGATTTCACCAAAGATTTCCACTAAGATGTCCATTCCAACGGTGAAATGGCGATAACAGATTCTCAAACGACTTTGATACTCCCTCAACGCACCACACCATCCTGATAATGGTTTACTAATCTCCCGCCTTGGATACAAAAGGCTGCCACAGGCTGAATGCGCGCGATTTTCAATCGTCCAATGTTCAGGATTTTTCCGGCTGATCCTTTACCGCACAATTTTCACACGAATGGCATGACGTCAGTTTACTCAGGCGGTAAACAGGCGGTTTAGCGAGTTATTCAATCTTTCAAACGGCACTGTGCAAAGCAGTCTCGCCGAGGCTTCGGCGTGGAATGGCCCTATGGCATCGGCACATAAAAAATGGGAGACATACCATGGATAGATCGGAAATAGTTTTAGCAAATAGCGAATGCCATCTCGATGCTGCGCATCCAACAGCAGATGAAGTCATCGCGTCTGCGCTCACCGCGCGCGAAATCGATGTACTCGAAGCGATGGCCAAAGGCCTCGGCTGCAAGGACATTGCGCACACGCTGGGCATCAGCGAACACACGGTACGCAAGCACCGCAGCAATATGTGTACGCGGCTGGGCCTGCGCAATGCGGTAGAACTCGTCACGCACGCCAGGCGGCACGGCTGGTTGAGCGCTGCCCGCTCACCGCTCCCTCTGTCTCCCCGCGAGCAGGAAGTGATGGTGCACGTGCTGGCGGGCCAGACCAGCAAGGAGATCGCACGTTCGCTTTACCTCAGCGACTTGACCGTGCGCAAGCATCGCGAAAACATTCTGCGCAAACTGGGCCTGACAAGCACCGCCCAGTTGCAGACATTTGCGCCAACGGCAACTCGCAATGGCGGCAGCATCTGATATCCAAGCCAGCGTGCATCGCCTGTCCGTACTCACCGAATACGACATTGGAAGTATTCCATCCTCCTGATGCAATTGGGCATGATGAGTCCAACGAATACTTATGACGGCTTCAGCAGGCGCCAGTGCATTCCAGGTTTGCGCGGTTGATATGGAATATCCGCGCGAGCCTTGAAAGGCTGCAAAGGCTCATATCCCTTCACCTCTTCGCCTCTACGGTCAGCGTCCGTCGGGGCATCTTCCCGGCGCCCACGTGTCGGATTCCTGCACGCAACTCAAAGGAGTATCCCGCCATGAACCACTCTTCGCGGTCACCACCTGAGACTTCTCCCAAGCACCCCATGCCTTAGGCCCAATACCGGGCAATCATTCTCATTGGCAAAGAAAAGCGTTCATGACTTCAAACCTCATGTCGCTCCCTATTCATTCAATTTCAGGAATTGCACGCCATGTCAGATCAAGCCATGTTCAGCCAGTTGTACAACGCCCTTATCGATAATCTCGGCACCCCGAATTTCCAGTTGCTTGGCACCCCCAAGGACTTCAGCTGGGGCACGGCTCCAACCGGGCAATGGGACGCGGCGGCCTATCAGGTCGTCAGCGGCATGCCGCAGTGGTCTGCGATCGGTCAGTACGGCAGCCTCGATGCAACGCTCTTCGACGCCGTTCGCCAGATCTTCGGTCACGTGACATTCAAGGTCAGCCCCGAGCAGCAGGCCGATCAGACAGCGCTGGCCAACCTGTGCGTCCAGAAAAGCAATGCGATCGTCAAGGCCAACAGCGACATGAACCAGGTCTACCTGAGTGCAAAGCAGAACGGCGGCTTGATATTCGCGGCCCGCTACCCTGACATCAGCACGTGGATCAACAACGCGCCGGAGGCTGCTGCCTACATTACGACCATCCAGGCGGCCACCAACGCCTACAACCAGGCGGTCAAGATGAAGATGGAGCTGGAGCGGGCCAGCATGCCCAGCGATCTGCAGCGCGCCATCGACATGATGCAGACGCCGTCGGGCGACCCCGCCACGAACAACGCACCGGCAGGCTGGACCAAGGTGCCGGATGGCGCGGGCATCCTGCGCTGGCAGCCGGACTTCCACATCGACACGAACGGCGCGGACTGGCGCGCATCGCTCAGCAATGGCAGCGCAGGCGCGTTCTCGATCGCGATGAAATCTTCGCAATCGAGCAGCGACTTCAAGTCCTCGTTTGCCAAGGGCTCGACCAGCGTTGGCAACTTCTTCTGGAGCGTCAACGCATCGGGCGGCTGGAGCAAGTCCGACCTGTTCAACCAGGACTCGAGCTCGGCAGTGAAGATCAGCTGCGAGTCCTCCACGCGCGTGAAGGTGAATCCGGGCGACTGGTACCCGGGCGGCTTCATGAGCGAACTGGCCAAGGCACAGCAGGGGCCGAACGGCCAGGGCTACACCATCGTCGCCCCGTGGGTGGCCAACGGTGGCCCGGGGTCGAGCTCCCTGTTCGGCCCGAACGGCATCGTCGCGGCACGGGTGTCCGAGCTGCTGGTCGTCTACAAGCCTTCGTTCGAGATCACGATGAGCGCCAACACCTACCAGCAGAACAAGCAGGCCTTCGAGGCCAGCGCGGGTGTGCGCATCGGACCCTTCACCTTCGGTGGCACGGGCGGTCACCAGTCCGAGTACACCAAGAGCACCGCACAGGCCAACACCTTCAAGGGAAGCAGCACCTCGGTGAACCCGCAAATCATCGGCGTGATCGTCGACTTCCCGGGCATCCACTGACCTGAAGACCAGCGGGTGGGCGGGACTGGCGGGGCCCACCCCCGTCAACCGGAGACAGCGTTCATGAACGTGATCCATCAGTTCCTCGGCGGTCTGGCTGATCTGGTGCCTCCGCCCCCAAGGGCCCCAAGCGTATCGAGCGGGCCGAAAACCGGCATGGTGTTCAAGCGCTCGGCATCCATTTCGGCGCCGCTGGTGCGGGGGCAGATGCTGATGCCGGTGACCGCGTGGAACTGGCCGGATCCAGTGACCGGCACCATGGCCGACGCGCAGTTCCTCTTTGCAGATACGGTGCCCCAGTCCGCTGCCAATGGCGCGCTGTACCAAGCGTCGGGGCGCAGCTTTTCGCAGGGATACAAGACCTTTCTGCAGGTACTCGAAGCCTGCAAATTTCCCTATCAGTCGATGCTTGCAGGCGCCATGCAGAAGATGGCGGCACCTCCAGGCGACCCTGCCTACTCGCCCACTCCGGTGGGATGGACCAAGGTGTACGAGACCGGCTACCTCCAGTGGAAACCTATCTGGACACTGCCCAAGAGTTCGTCGGAGTGGAGCGCAGCAGTGGCTGTCGGAACGATCGCAAACCCCGGCACCTTGCGCTTGAATCTCAACGACACATCCGGCGCAGGGCCGCAGGCTCCGGCTTCCCTGCAGGCCCTGGACGCTTCCGGCCGCGTCCTTGCGCTACCCGCCGCTTCGCTGGAGACGGTGACGATCACCTCTGAATGCTGGGACCAGGTGCCGATCTACCCCGGCAGCTGGTACGACGCCTCGATGGTGGCGCTGGGTCGCGGCCTGGTGCCGGATGCAGGCGTATTCTTCGGGCCTGGCGGACTGATGGCGTGCCGTGTGTCAACTTTCTACGTCGCGTTGAAACCCCGCTTCGACTTCACTGCCGCAGCGCCGATACCCGCCTCGCTGCGCCAGACGCTGGATGAAGCTGACACCGTGCAGGCCATGGGTGTGACGGTTCAGCGAGCAAGCGGAGACGGGCAGCCAAACCAGGCCTTGCGCCTCGTGAACACCGACCCTGCACCCGTCATCGTGGCCGTGAGCCTTGAAACCTTGGCGTGATTCGTCACATCCACCGTCACGTCCACCGTCATGTCCACCGTCACCCCAGCCCCCGCCTACCAGCGGTAGGTGGCCGTGGCCACTGCCTGCCGCAGCTCGCCGTAGCGGCAGCTGCCTGCGCTGCAGTTGCTCAGATAGGCCTTGTTGCCCAGGTTGCGCAGGTTCAGCGCCAGGCTCCAGCGCTGCAGGTCGTAGGCGACCAGGGCATCCACCACCGTGTACGAAGGCAGCGGGGCCGCTGCCGACTCCTGGTAGCCGCGGTTGGAGCCCATGTAGCGCGCTCCAATCCCCACCCGCAGGCCGGTTGCAAAGCGGTAGTCGGCCCATACCGACAGCTGGTTGCGCGACACCGCCTGCATCTGCTTGCCAACCTCCGAAGGCGTGCTGCTGGCCGTGACGATGGCCTTGGGCGTATAGGTATAGGCCGCGATCACGTTCAGGTTCTTCAGCGGCTGGAACGCGGCCTCCAGCTCCAGCCCGCGCACCGCAATCTCGCCGGTCTGCCGGGGCAGGAACTCCGGCGTGTAGGTGATGTAGTTCCTGCGGCGCAGATCGAAGATGGCGGCGCTGTAGCGCCCTTTTCCATCTGTCGGCACATAGCGCACGCCGGCCTCGTACTGGCGCCCGGTTTCGGGCTTGAGCGGCGTATTGGTCTCCGGGTCCATGGTCACCGTGGGCGAGAACGACTCGGAATAGCTCACATAGGGCGCCCAGCCGCTGGGGTGCAGATAGACCAGTCCCGCGCGGCTGGTGAACTTGTGGTCGTTGATGCGCGTGCGGCTGCCGTCGATATGGCTGCTCACCGTGGCCGAGGCGCTGTCGTACCGGCCCCCCACCGTGGCCACCCAGTCGCCCCACTTGATCTGGTCCTGCAGGTAGATGCCCGTCTGTGTCAGCCGCGTGCGGGCGTCGAACCAGGGATCACCGGGCACCACATCGTTCGTATACACCGGCGCATAGCCGTCGATGCCCGACACCGTGCCCGCGTTGTAGGTGCGCTGGTCATTGCGCGAGCCCTGGTAGTCCAGCCCCGCCAGAAACGTGTGCTGCCAATCGCCCAGCCGCAGCTTGGCCTGGGCCTGGTTGTCTATGGTCAGCAGCCGCGCCCGCTCCTTGCTGCCGAACGGAAAGCGGTTGAGCCGCCGGAAATTGGCCGGGTCCAGCGGATCGGCAGGGTTGACGGTGGCGAAATCGCTCTGGTTGTAGACCTGCTGGTAGTCCACCTTGATGGCGCCGTAGCGCGCGTTCTGGCGCAGCGTCCAGGTGTCGTTCAGGCGGTGCTCGAACAGATAGCCCAGCATCCACTGGTCCTGATTGAAATGGTCGAATCCCGGCTCGCCCACATAGGTGCCCGGCGAGAACTTGCCGTTGGGATTGGGCAGCAGCGTGCCCACCTCGGGAAAGCTGCCGTAGGAGCTGCCATCGCGTATGCGCAGATAGTGCGCCAGCACGGTCAGCGAGGTATCGGTGGAGGGCTTCCACGTCAGCGAAGGCGCCAGGTACACCCGGTCATTGAGCAGGCCGCTGGCCTGCAGCTCGGCATCGCGCACCATGCCGGTCACGCGGTACTGCAGCGTGCCCTGCGCATCCAGCGCCCCCGCAAAATCCCCGCCCACCTGGCGCCGCCCATGGTTACCCACCTGCACCTGCAGCTCACGCAGCGGCTCGCCTGTGGGCCGCTTGCTGACCACGTTGACCATGCCGCCCGGCCCCGTCTGCCCATACAGCACCGAGGATGGGCCGCGCAGCACCTCGATGCGCTCCGTGCCGTAGTTCTCCGTCTGCCACACGGCCCAGCCGTTGTTGTTGCGCAGCGGCAGGCCGTCCAGGTAGTAGCCGGGCGTCTGCGCATCAAAGCCGCGGATGATGGTCCAGTCAAAGCGCGAATCCGCACCCCAGGGCGACACATTGATGCCCGGCGTATAGGCCAGCGCATCCTTGAGCCGCAGCGCCCCGCTGGCGTTGATGAAATCCGAAGTCACCACCGAGATCGACTGCGGCGTCTCCTCCAGCGGCGTATCGGACTTGGTGGCCGTGGCGCTGCGCCGCGCCACATAGCCGGGCACCGGCCCCGTGGCCGTCTCGGCATCCACCGCCCCGCTCACGGTCACCGTGGGCAGGCGCGGAACCTCCCTGGCTGCCGGAGACACTGCCTCAGGCGCGGGCTGCGGTGCGGCCCGCAGCACATAGCCGCCGGGCGTCCTCGCCAGCACATAGCCGCTGCCGCGCAGCAGTACGCCAAAGCCTTCTTCCACGCCATGGCGGCCCTGCAGCCCGGGGGAGCGCAGGCCGCGCAACTGATTGGCATCGATGGCAATGGCCACGCCCGCCTGCAGCGCAAAGCGGTTGAGCACATCGGCCAGCGGGCCGGCAGGTACGTCATAGGCAATGGGCTGCGCGGGGGCCTGCGCGACCGCGGCCCCCGTTCCCGTGGCAGCCAGCGCCGCCACCGCAGCGGCGATGGCGATCCTGGCGAACCGCCCGGGCAGCGACGGGGGGCGGCTGCGGCCTGCGTTGGTCGGCAATGGCATGGCAGAGGATTCCTTCCTTGGTTCGTTGGTGTCTTCCAGGGCTTGACGCACGAACTGCGGAAAGGCGAACCGGATCGGCAAAAAAATTTTGAAATCGTCCCCTCAGGGCCCGGGCGCATCCACCAGTACCAGCCAAGGCGTGAGCTTGCGAATGCGCAGCTCGGGAAAACTGCTCAGCAGCAGCTGCAGCGCGCGGTCCGTATCGTCAAGCGGCAGCACGGCGCTCACGCGCAGGTGGTGGATCTGTGCGCTGTCATAGCGGATATGGCCGGGCCGGTGGCGGGCCAGCGCATCCAGCACCTCGGCCAGGGGCTGGTCGCTCACCACCAGCTGGTGCTGGCGCCAGGCATCCGCCAGGCCCCGGGCGTCCATGGCCTGCACGGGCCCCAGGCCGTGGTCCGTGATGCGCACGCGCTGGCCGGCATCCACCGTGGCGGAGTCCTGGCCGCCCGCAGCGGCCTGCGCCGCCACGCGCGACTCCAGCACGCTCAACACCGTGGCATCGGCCTGCCGGTCCACCACAAAGCGCGTGCCCAGCGCACGCAGGCTGCCCTGCGCCGTCTCCACCACAAAGGGGCGTGATGCATCACGGGCCACATCGACCAGAATCTCGCCCTGCACCAGCTCCACCGTGCGGCGCCGCTCGTCATAACGCAGGTTCACCGCGCTGCCACTGGCCAGGGTGATGCGCGTGCCATCCGCCAGCGCCCGGGTCTGCCACTGGCCTGTGGCCGTGCGCAGGTCCGCCATCAGATAGCCCGGTGGCCAGGCCTGCAATGCCACCCAGGCCGGCAAGGCCAGCACGGCAGCCAGCATCAGGGCTGCACCGGCACGCCGCGTGCGCCGAGCCCGGCGTGTCTGCCCATCCTGCTTTCTTCCAGCACTGCCCGACGCATCCAGCGCCGCACGGGCTGGCCGGCTGCCGGCCGGGCCGCTGCGCGCAGCCTGCAGGCGGTCCAGAAACTGCTCCATGTCCAGGGCGGCGGCCGCATGGCGCGGGTCGGCACGCTTCCATGCTTCAAAGCCCGCGCGGGCCGTGGCGCATTCGGCCTCGTCATCGCCCGTCAGCGCCACAAGCCACTGCGCCGCCTGCTCGGCAAGGGCATCGTCATCCGGCCCTGTGCCGGACATGCGCTCCGCTCTACCGGACATGCTCGGCCACGGCAGGGCAATGGGCGCGGCAGTGCAGCAGCGCCTGCACCAGGTACTTCTGCACCATGCGCGTGGAAACACCCAGGCCCTGTGCAATCTCGGCCTGCGGCTGCTCGTCCAGGTAGTGGCGCAGAAACGCCTCGCGCGGGCGCTCGGCCAGCCCCTCCAGCGCAGCGCCAATCTGCTCCAGCGCCTGCACCGCCATCAGGATTTCTTCGGGCGCCGGATAGCCGGGCAGGCTTTGCGCCACCAGCGCCAGCTCATCCAGATAGGCCTGCGCCATGGCCTGGCGCCGCGCCCGGTCCACCAGCAGCCGCCTGGCCGTGGTCGTCAGGTAGGCGCGTGGCTCCGCCATGCCCAGCAACGCATCGCGCGACGCCAGGATGCGCACAAAGGTGTCATGCGCCACATCGGCCGCATCAAACGCATTGCCCACCCTGCGCCGCAGCCAGCCGCGCAACCAGCCATGGTGGTCGGCATAAAGGGCAGCCATGCGTTGCTGCAGCGCAGATTCGGTGGAAGACACGGTTTCTTCTGCGCTGCGCCCGGGGCAAGGCGGCAGCCGCAGCGGCGGAATTGAGAATGAAACGCATTCTATCGAGACGGAACGCATGCGTATCAGTCTGCGGCGTGGCCACAACGGGCGCGGTGGCAGGCATGGACCGGCGGGCAACGGTGCGGCGGATACGGCCAAGCCAGTCCAGCGCACCGCCATGTGCCCTGCCCCACCCTATCGCAGACCTTCCGCCTGCAGTGACTGGCGCACGGCAGGCCGCTCCCGCATCCGCGCGTACCAGGCTGCAAGATGCTCCAGGCCATCAAAGCGAATGCTCGTCTTGTAGACCGACTCCAGCCAAGGCGCCTGCCCCCACTGCGTGAGCGCGTACAGATAGGCATCGGCCACGGTGAAGCCATCGCCCATCAGGTAGCGCTTGCCGGCCAGTTGCGCGTTCACCCAGGCATACCGCTGCTCCAGCTTGGGCATGGCCGTCTCCACGCCGTACTTTCCCGCCAGCACGGCATACAGCAGCGGGATGAAGCCCTTGTGGATCTCCGAGTTCAGAAAGGCCAGCCACTCCAGCAGCCGATAGCGCTCCAGGCTGCCCTGGACTGGCACCAGAAGCGACGCAGGCTGCAGGTCCGCCAGGTACTGCAGGACGGCGGGCCCTTCCCGCAGCAGGCTGCCGTCGTCCAACTCCAGCAGGGGGACATAGCCGAACGGGCTGAGCGCACGGAAGTCCCTGCCGTCTTCCGTCTGGTGGGTCTTGTGGTCCACCCGGACCAGTTGGAAATCAAGCCCCAGCTCGTTCAGGACAATGTGCGGCGCCAGCGAACAGGCGCCCGGCAGGTAATACAGCTTCATGGAATTTCTCTGGTGATGGAACAAGGGGCCTGCGCGTTCAGGCACAGCCCCTGGCCAATGTCATGCACCAGGGATAAATCTGGAAGAAGGCAATAAAACTGCCCATAGGTTAAAAAAATATACCTGCCGTCTGCCTATGATGAATGTGCTATGAAATCCAACATCTCCGGCTGCTCCGTGGAAGAAGCCATGCGCCTGCTGGGCGGCCGCTGGAGGCTACTCATCGCCTCCTACCTCATCGACGGCCCCCGCCGCTTCAACGACCTGCGCCGCGACATGCCCGGCATCTCCCAACGCTCCCTCACCCTGGACCTTCGCGCGCTGGAGGAAGCGGGCCTGGTCAAGCGCACGGTCTACCCCACTGCGCCGATCAAGGTGGAATACGAATTGACCCCGGATGGGGAACGGCTCAAGCCGGTGGTGGGGGTGATGAAGGAGTTTGGATTGTGGGTGAAGGGGAAGGCGCCGGCCTGACGAGAGCTGCGCCGGCTGGCTGTCTCCTGCTGACAGGCAGGCCCCACCGCCGCATGCACGGTGATTTGAAGAACAACGACCATGACGAACAAGCCTTCCGAGCAGGCATCCCGCGCCGAGTACGCGCGACGGATCAATCGCGTGCTCAACTACATCGATGCCCACCTGGATCAGCCTCTGGATGGTGCGCATCTGGCCGACATCGCCAATTTCTCGCGCTTCCACTTTCACCGAATTTTCGCGGCATGGATGGGAGAAACGCTGGGCAGCTATGCTCAGCGCCGACGGCTCGAGAAGGCGGCGTTCCGGCTGTCCTGCGGCAGCAAGGAAACCGTGCTTGAAACCGCCTTGGCCACCGGCTTCCAATCGGGCGAAGCATTTGCGCGTGCCTTCAAGCTCAAGTTTGGCTGCACGCCATCGGCCTGGCGCTCCACCACGCTTGAGCGGCTGAAAACCCAGGCGGCCGCCATCGGGCAGCCGCCAGGCAGCCAGGAGAGCAATCCTGATCAGGTCTTCGGCAATCTCCATCAGGAAGACCCCCGCGCGTTCGGCGAACCTCAGGGCTCTTGTCACCTGAAGGAAGAAATCGCCATGGAAGTCCGCATCATTGATCTGCCCAAAGCACATGTCGCCTATCAACGCTTGATCGGCCCCTATGGGCCAGCCATAGGCCAATTCTGGCGAGGCACCATTGCGCCGTGGATGCACTCCAATGGCCTCAGCGATCAAACGTGCTACGGCATAGGCTATGACGACCCCTCTCTCACACCCCCCAGCAAGTGCCGCTATGACGCCTGCGTGGAAGTCCCCGCGCATTTCGTCGCCAGCGGCCAGGTGGATACCCAATCCCTGCCGGGCGGCCGCTACGCCGTGGCAAGGTTCAAAGGAAAACCCGAGGGCTTGGCCAACGCCTGGATGTGGCTGACGCGCGAATGGATGCCGTCCAGCGGAATGCAATGCGACGACCGGCCTTGCTTTGAGATGTTTTCTGCGGCCACCGCCATGGATGCCGACACAGGCGAGTTCTGCTGCGACATCTGCATTCCGGTGCGGGCGCTGTAAAGCGACTCAAGCCGGTTGAGGTTTGACGAATGTGTTGGGTTGGGCGGTTGAATTTACTACCTGCGGCAGCCGTTCGACCTTTGCCGTCAGGTGTCGGCTTTGCAGCAGTAGCGGTCATCCAGACTTGGCCGCCGAGCGCGCACTATCGGCCATGAGCGGTCATTCCATCACGGATCTTCAACGATTCATATCAAGCATCAAGCTCAAGATTTCTAATCTTTACTTTAAATGGTTTCGTGTGATTGCTCACTCTGAGTGTTACATGTAGATTCATCCTTGCAACAAGAGCGACTGATATTTCACCGGTCGCCTAAGTCTATTTAGGCCTCACAAGCCGATCGTCTCAATCATCCAGCCTAGCAAAAATAATCCATGGCAATCTCTGAAACCGTTCTGGAAATGCACTACCACAAGCCGTTGATGGATCTGATCCGCAACACATACGGAGTCGGTCCTAACGGAAAGTTCAACTTCTTCAAGTACAGCCCTCAGAGGGAGGTGTTCTTGGGCTTCGATCAGGCATATGCAATGACAGAGATTTCAGATCAAGACTTCTTTGATCAACTCAAGGATAGTGCGATGAAAAATGGATACAAGCTGAAGCAAACCTTCGTCGCGTACTTCCTGCAATTCAAAGTGGTTTCCGAACTCCATAAAAAACAAAAAAAGAACCCCCCTCAGATCACAAGTAAACCCTATTACCGCGCCAATCTTGATACGACAAAAAACGACAACACTGGCTTCTCTCAGCACGAGTTGCTATACAAACTTAGTCAGAACAATGGCGCAATGGTGTACTATGCATGTCCAATGCTCTTTGACAAATCTGTATTGTACGAGGTAAACGTAAGCCTAGAATCCCTTCGCTTGGTGGACTTCTCGTCTTGTCCTTCAGATTTTTCGGACAACAGCAAACATTACATCTACTTTGACCAGATGCAAGGAGATCCGATTTGGTGCAGTGAGCCTGTGCTCGGAGAAGCAATTACAGCGAAGGAATTCGCAAGCCTAGTCGTTACCCGTCTACGCCAGGGATCATCTGAGGAGATGGCAGCTCAAGTTATGGGACTATTGAACACTATCAAAAACGAGTTTACGAAGCATTTAGAACAGAAGCCTTATCAGGAGCCTCCGGGAGATGGACTAGAGCTATTCGCTAATGCACTGACTATCGTTCGATTTGATGAGGTTGTTAATTAATTTTAATAATACTTCGTCAAACGATAGGTTTTGCGCCAGTCGTTTTGCTGTCAGCTTTTGGTCGTCCAGCGACAGTCACCGACCGGCGGCTCCAGGCTGTGAATCCACCCTGTCATTCTGCCGTTCAGGTGTTGGCCTGCGAATGACTTAGATCAGCCTGAGGCTATCGTTTGGAAGTCGGCAGTGGCCGACTGCTCCTAGTCGCGATCTCCAGGTCGCCCGGTACCAGCTAGCCGCCGTTCAGCGCGGCCGAACCAAGCTTGCGCCCGTGCGGCCCTCACTGAGCACCTCAGATTTCCGTCTGCTCTGAGATTTCTAGGGCGTCATCAACCTCGATGCCCAGGTATCTCACTGTCGACTCGAGCTTGGAGTGTCCTAGAAGCAGTTGAACCGCCCTGAGATTTTTGGTGCGCCGGTAAATCAGCGTTGCCTTTGTTCTGCGCACAGAGTGCGTGCCGTACTCTGCCCGGTCCAGGCCGAGCTCCTCTACCCAGTACCCGAGGATCCGAGCGTACTGTCGGGTGCCCAAATGAGGCGACTCGTGCAGCCGGCTGGGGAACAGGAAGTCCTCGGACTTCAGGCGCGCCTGCTTGATCCAAACCTGCAATACGTCCTTCGTTGCTTGAGTGATTTCGAACTGGACTGGACGCCGTGTCTTCTGCTGCATGATGATGGCGCGCGTCGCCACCTGATCGCCATGGCACACGTCCCGAACCTTGAGTGCGACGAGGTCATAGCCGCGCAGCTTGCTGTCGATACCTAAGTTGAACAGGGCGAGTTCACGAACCCTGCCGCCCATCTGGAGCCGAACGCGCAGCGCCCAAATTTCCTTGAGTTTGAAGGGCACCTTTTGTGCCAACGAGCTTACCCTTGTTCCATGGCTCGCGCTGAATGAAGTTGCCTGTGGGTCCCATGATGGTCTCCCATCGATTAAAGGGCTCTACAGGATGCACTCCTCAACGGACCGAACTCGCCGCGTTGCAGGGGCTTCACGCTGGCTACGCGGGAATTTCCGACGTCGGCTGATTGGCGTGCGTGTGAAATGTCAGTCTCGGCCAGAAGCGGAAATTAGTAACGGCTGTTCTGCACCTGATCTTTGGAGCCTATTTTTAACTCCTAAAAAGGTTAACCTTTATATCCTTGTCAAAGTAAGGATCCTCACTCCATGAAGAAATAATATTCCTTGATTTGAGCCACTGTACTAAATTTCGATTTTCCAAGTTGTTTTTCAACTTCGGCTTGGCATATCCTGTTTTAATCTCTGAATATGGTCGAGGCAAATTGGCCAAGACATGACGCACTTCATCAGGCAACAAAAGATTATGATATTTGTTGAAAAGTGAAATTTGTATTGCTATAGGCCGAGAATTTATTACCAAGGACTGCACAGCGCTCCCGCTAATATTTGACAAATTGAAGTCTACGTTATAAATAATTGGACCTACCAGTGCTGATCGATCAGAAAGTTTCTCGAGCAATTCTAGGTTCATCAATTTAACCACCTCGATTTTTTCTGTGTCATCAACATCGGATTGTAGAAGCTCCTCTCGAAAGTCGTCGTCAATTGCAGGTATATCGGGATTGGCCAGATATTTTTTTATATTAGTCGCAACGAATAGTACCTGCAGATCCTTGCTCGCCGCGAGTGCTTCGAAGTTTTCGTTGCTGAAGGCAATCTTTTCCTTAGATATCAAAATCCGAAGCTTGACTGGCTCCAGTCCTGTAGGCAGGCTCTCGAATAAGCTCGGTAAAGCATTAACATATTCTTCGTAAGCAGCATCTGACAGCGAGCCTGCCTTGATGAGGAACTCACGCAACTCGAATGACTCCGGTTCACTTGGCATAGGGTGTCGCAGAATAGCCGATCTAACTGAAGGCAGGTCAAGATACGCGATTAGGTCATCTTTATTAAAGCCACTAGACTTAATGAAATCGAGACAGTTCGTCCAGGTTGCTTCAATTGCATTCAACTGGAAAATTATTGCGTGCAATCTCTCGGGCACATCTTCAAGACCTGGTAGTCGGGCTGTCTGTCTTCCAAGAAATGCCTCAATATCACTTTGATCGATGTCATCTCGACCAAGAATGTACAGAATAGCAGAAACATCCTCTTCTGAATTCTCTTGTATCGATAAAATAATATTTTTTAGATAACTATTAAAATCACGCTCCACTCTATTTATCAAAGCTACGTCATTCGTTGAACGAATAGTGGTAAAATTTCTCAAGCGCATTGGCTCGATATCACGATGACCAAGAATTTCTTTGTAGACATACTCCAGATTCGCTATGGTCAGCCCGTACCGCCCCCTCTGGAACATAAAGCGCACAATTTCCGAATGCTCTTTGATTGCGGCTAGATCTCGGATATCGAGGTCAAAGCATTCTAGTCGCTCAGGAGCCAAATCCGGCGAATGTAGCAGAATTTCTGGAAGGTGTTCACCTACGAAATCTGACAGCTCGGCAAAGTTCCTAGCAAGTGTCTTAAGTGAGCCTGCGGGCAGATTCACAATGATTTGGGTAACGTGGTTAATATTTTTAGAGCTAGCAATGGCAGACGGGACAAAATTGTTCCAAGCGTTGGACAAGCCCAAGAGAAGCTCTGGAACATGAAAGCCACTTGCGTAATAAGTATTAAAGAAGTCTTGGCAGATCTCAAAATTAGATGAAAGACACTGGAAAAGCTTCTGTAATTGGTCAGGATAAATTTGATGCTCAGCAAGAAGGCTATCAACGATTTTAACGTTCAAGACATAGCTCTGTCTGAAGTCCTCATTACGCATAGCCGCTATGACCTCTTTAGGATTGTCGAGCGGGAAGTTGGGCTCAGGCGTGACGAATGCCCGTATTCGAATTAGAAACTTATTATCATTGGGCGACAAACGCCCCAAGTGAAAGAGGGAGGTGTACTGATAGTATGTGTCATCGAGATGGCCTTCCAATATCAAAAATCGGGCAAGCTCGCCGTTCTCTTCAAAACCATTGAAAAGCTCATTAATCCTATCGGAATTTAAACGCAACAGCTTATTGAGCTTAGTCATCCGAATTGTCGAGATCTCTATTCTGAGTTCGTTTATTCGATTCAGCACCTTGCTCTTATTTTCAACCCCTTTGCTTTTGATCTCTTCCTTGCGTTGTTCATAAGATTTTTGAGAGTCAATCCCGGATTGAAATTGTGGAATATCAATTCGATTCGCTCCATGATAGGCATTGGAATAATATAAACGCGACGTAGCAATCAGGTTCTCGAACTCTTCGTTAGCTGCTAGCTGAGGAAGCGCAATCAAAGAGCCTTGATTAATGCCCACTTGGGTCGCTCCCGCGGGAAGGTTCTCGATCAGCGCCATCGCATAGATTTTGCGCAGTTCCATCAGATCTGCAGGGGTCTGTCGCTCAGCTACATCCAATCGCTTCTCAAGTTCCTCGATCTCAGCCTTGCATTTCGTTTCCGCGTCCTTGATGAGGTAGTCTTGATGACTCATTATTTTGGCGAGATTTCCCGCACCTCGGTGCAGTTTTTCGAAGTCCCTTGGATAAACATTCTTATAGATTAAAATCGCAAGAAGCTTATTGGCGTCAAGTAGATTATCTCCAAATTGGCCACATAAATGGCGTACTCATTAAATATACTCTGAATTAGCCTCAGATCATTCAGGTAGCGAGAGACCTCTCGAAGAAACTGTCGATCAAGGCGTTCATCCAGCGCAAGTCTTCTTCCGTGCGCCAAAACCATATCGATCGAATTCGAGGTATTTATAATCGGTATTACAGGAGTTATAAATTCGAAAAACTTGGTTCGATCTGTGTTGATGAACATGTCATCGCGCAGGGCGTAGAGGAACCTGACGGTCCGTCTTACACCCGAATTTCCATTCACCAGGCTATTAATTTCGCGCAGAGTGACGAAAATTTCCGCGTCGTTAAATCGGTCTAGGTCCTCGATGATAACGAGGTCGTAGCTGGTCGACTGGAAGAAGTATAGTATTTCATCTAAATGACGATTAAGTATTGATGTTTGGTCATCATGCGCAGGCTTTATCTCGACATCCTTCAACGAAATACTCTTGAGTGAGAGACCGAAGCTAGCAACATAGAGATGATGCAGCGCCATCCACAGAAATAATGCCGCGAATGCGCAAACTGCTAGCTTGAATCCACTACTGGAATCCAGTGGGTTAATAAAGGAGCCGCTTACAATATCCGACCGCCGATCAAAAACATAAAATAGAGCAAGTATGCCGAGTGTTATAAAAAATGATTTTATTATTGATAAAGCACTGGGCGACTGAATTCGCTTGAATCTTGATAGTGGTAGCTTGTTCGCGTCGGCACCATACAGCATCTGCTGCAGGATGCTTCTCTCAATCTCTTGGCGACTTACCTTGTCGCCACCTGCACTCGCCTCAGCAACGAACGCGGCAAGAGATATATGAAGCGCAGGCCTCCGATACTTCTTCAAAAATGATTGGATGATGCTGCTCTTTCCTGAGCCATAGGGGCCAGTTAGCGCAATATTCAATACCTTCGGGTTGCTCGTAGCAAACAGAAGAGCTTCGGAGTATACGCCGGCCTTGTCTGCCTCATCGGTTGGCGCAAGATCCACAAACTTTGTTTGAGCGTCATTAGAGCCATAATTACCGTCCAACCAAGACGAAAGGCGGTTGAGGTACTTGGTTAGCCCATGAACTAGAGAGAGGATGGTCTTTATCATAAGCTGCTAGACGAACTAATCATTAGAAGTCAGTTCGGTTGTTCCCTGAGTTATTAATTAATCAAGGATAGCAGCTACAAGGGCGCGAATTGCTGCTGAAAATTCTGTGTTGTTTGGGTGAGACCTTCGCAGGGTCCTTCCACTATGTTGATGCGCACGCTGAAGCTCGTCCGACTAGCGCCAGCTTTGGAAGCAGAGCCGTTGTCTGGGTGTTTCTGCTGAGCGTCGGCAACCAGCCTGAAGCCGTCGTTCAATCGCCTGCGCTGGCCTACTGCTGACACACAGGCCTTGAACAACTGATCTGCGAAGAAAGCAAAACAGGTGACGTTGCCCTCGCAATTCACTGCAAAGCCCCTCATTCAACACGTCCCTGCCCCCTCCATCCAGCACCCCTACGTAACCGCTTTGGGCAGCTCCCGCACGCCCACACCTGCTACGATCCCTCCGGTGCTCAACACACCTTCATAGGCGGAAGTCACTCCCGAAAGTCAGTGGCATTTCGCCCATACGCTTTGTCTTGCCCTGCAACCCAGGGCAAGTCTTGTTTATGGCCGGGCTGCCCGCCGCTGCATAAAGCCATTGCGGCAAAGACAGACGGGCAACCCTATGACAGTGTTGACATAGGAGGCCATTCATGGCTTTGCGATCCCTCTCCCGTGCCGTCCCCGCAGACGACATCACCCCCCAAACCCTCCACTTCGGCGACATCCCGATCCGCACGTTCTCCAAGAACGGCGTGATCTGGTTCCTGGCCAAGGATGTGTGCACCGCCCTGGGAATCTCCCGCCACAAGCTGGCCACCGGCAAGCTCGATGAGGCCCAGCGCTGCACCGTCCGCCTTGCCAGCGAGCCCGGCCGGAAGCCCAGGCGCGAAGCCGTGGCTGCCGTCAACGCGGACGGCTTGCATGCGCTGATCCAGGCCAGCCCCTCACCTGAGGCCAAGCGCTTCAGGCGCTGGGTGAAGCACAAGGTCCTGGCCAGCATGGATGCATCGGCCAAAGACCGCAAACCCAAGTACAAGACCAAGCATCCGCCCCAAAGCCTGATCCCGGGGCCTGCGCCCAAGGTCTTGCGCCGCATCCGCACCTGCGATGACCTGTCTTTCACGCGGCGCAATGCGAAGGGGGAGCGCATTCAGTGGTTTGTGCCGCCGCGCGTGAACAGCGGGCATGAGCACTACGGGATTGGAGAGATCTGGTTCAGCGAGGTGGTGGAGCTGGCGCGCCACAACCCCAGGCATGCCTATGACGCCATGCGGTTTGCGGGGCCGGAGATGGCGCGGTACTGGAACCATGGGCACCCTGACGGGTTCTTTGACCGCATGGCACGTTGGGCGCTGGGGGCCATTCTTGCCAATGCGCAGGAGCCCGTGCTGCCGTTTGAATTGCCCTGCCTGGGCTTTGCGCCGCTGGAGGGCATGGAGGCCATGCTGGCGACTGCAGCTGCGCCCCGGCCGCTGCCGGATCATGTGCAGGAGGCCATCGACAGGCAGGCCTGGCAGGAGGCGGCCGAGTGCCAGCGGCATTACTACGAGCGCCGCCGCCGTGACCTGATGGCGCGGCACGACTGAGGCGCGCGTCAAATGCCACTCCTTTACCCCAGGAGTGGCCAGCGGCTGGCCGGGAAGTGTTCCGGCGCCTTGATTCCGAAGTGGGTGAAGCCTGGTATTGCGAAGTGACCAGGGCAGGCCAGAGCACCCCGCAAAGGCGGTGGATGAGCGATGTGCCCGGCTTCATTGACCGCCGCGACTATTTCAAGACCGCCGAGATCAGCGGCAACAGCTACATCGCCAAGAGCCGCCTGGGCCGGGTGGTCTTCGAGACTCCGCTGGCGTAGCGCCAAACTACCCCCGCCATTTCCTTTGCTGGAGCGCGCTCAGGGCAAATCGATCTTCAGCCCGCGCGCGGTCTGCACGGCCACGTAGTGCGCATCCTTCAGGGCCCGGGCCAGCTCTGGATCGGTCTCGTCGAACTCCTTGACCGCAACGCTGCCGATGGTGATGTGGTGCAGCCTGGAGCGATCCAGGCCCCGGTCCAGCAGCACCGCACGCACGTATTGCAGCTGTTGCGCCAGGTGCTGGAAGACATCGTGCCCTGGCAGGGCCAGGGCACGTTGGGCCACCAGCGCCAGGGCGCGATCGATGTATTCAAGGGGCGTCAATGGGATTCAACCGGTTCATGCAGTGGCTGCAGAGCATGCCAGAGCGCCGCGGGCCCGAGAGGGCGGGCCGCTGGAGCCAGGGGCTTCAGGGGCACCAGGGGCACCAGGGGCACCAGGGGCACCAGGGGCATCAGGCTCCCCTGGCCTCACCCGATGGTTCTCAGAAACTGTCCCAGTCGTCATCGGCCGTGGAGGCCATGGCGACGGGCTTGGCGGCGGCCGTTTTTGCTGGAGCCGCAGGGGCTGCGGGCTTGGCCGCGGCAGCGCCGGGCGCCAGGGCCGGGGCACGGTGGATTGCGGCGCTGGTGGTTGGCGCGGCGCTCGCTGCGCGGGCCGCAGTCTGCAGCGGCGCACCATTGACACCCGGCAGCCTGAAGACCGAGACCACGCGCACCAGTTGATCGGACTGGTGGCGCAGGCCTGCGGCGGCGCCGGCCATTTCCTCGACCAGGGCGGCGTTCTTCTGCGTGGTCTGGTCGATGTGGGTGATGGCCTCGGCCACCTGGGCGACGCCGCTGTTTTGCTCGGCGCTGGCGTGGCTGATGTCCGAGATGAGCTGGGTGACCTTGCGGATTTCCTCCATGGCCTGCTCCATGGTTTCCCCCGCAAACGCAGCCTCCTGGTTGCCGGTGTGGATTTCGGCGACGCTGTGGCTGATGAGCTGCTTGATTTCCTTGGCGGCCTCGGCGCTGCGGCCCGCCAGGGCGCGCACTTCCTCGGCCACCACGGCAAAGCCCCGGCCATGCTCGCCCGCGCGGGCCGCTTCCACGGCGGCGTTGAGGGCGAGGATGTTGGTCTGGAAGGCAATGGAGTCGATGACGCCGATGATGTCGGCGATCTTCTTGCTGCTGGCGTCTATGCCCTGCATGGTCTGCACGACCTTGCGCACGGCCTGCCCGCCTTCGGTGACGACGCGCTGGGCCTCGCGCGTGATGCGGTCGGCCGATTGCGCGTGGTCTGCGTTGTGGGCCACGGTGGAGCCCAGTTCCTCCATGGCGGCGGCGGTCTGCTCCAGCGCGCTGGCTTCGCTTTCGGTGCGGGCGGCCAAGTCCTGGTTGCCCTGGGCGATTTCCGCGCTGGCCAGGGCCACGCTGTGGGCCTGTTCGTTCACGCTGCCGACCACGCGCGTCAGGCCCGTGCTGGTGGTGTTCATGGCTTCCAGCAGGTGGCCGATTTCATCCTGGCGGTCGCTGGCGATGCGCACGGTCAGGTCGCCATCGGCAATGGCGTAGGCCATGTGGCTGGCCTGCTTCAAGGGGCGCACGATCATGCGGCGGATGAGCCAAAACCATGCCGCCGACAGCAACAGCACGGCGCCCAGGCCCATGAGGGCGAATTGCAGGACCAGGCTGCGGGTCTCGGACACGGCTTCGTCCACGTAGGCGCTGGTGGCAATGACCCAGTTCCAGGGTGCGTATTGGCTGAAGACGACCAGCTTGTCGCGGGCCTGGGTTTCGCCCGGATTGGTCCAGGGATAGGCCATGCTGCCCTGCTTGCGGTCCAGCATGTCGCGGATGAAGAAGCGGCCATCGCCGTCCTTGGAATCGCTCATGTTCTGGCCTTCCAGGGCGGGATGCACGACCAGTTGGCCGCGCTGGGGGCCGTCTTCGGCATTGAGCACGTAGTAGTAGCCGGTCTGGCCCACCTTGAGCGCGCGGATGGAGTCCTTGAAGTGCTCCAGCAGTTGCGAGAAGTCCTGGCCCACGAAGGCGATGCCCACGGTGGCGCCGGAGGCGTCCTTGAGCGGGCGGTATTGCGTCATGTACTGGCGGCCGAACAGGTGGGCCAGGCCCATGTAGCTTTGGCCGGCCTGGATGGCGGCGTAGGCGGGATGGGCGCGGTCCAGCCGGCTGCCCAGCACGGCCGCGCTCTGGTCGCCTTTCTCGTTTTTGAGCGTGGTGGCAATGCGCACGAAGTCGCCCTGCCCCTGGGCCGCAAACACGGTGGCCACGGCGCCGGTGCTGCGCGTGAAGGCCTGCAGGTGCGCATCGTTGCCGTTGAGCGGCTGGCCGTCCAGGCTCAGCACGGGTTCGCCGCCGCTGGTGTCCAGGCTGAGCGTTCCCTGCAGGCTGCGCGCCAGGCTGTCGGCCAGGAACTGGGTGCGCTGGCGCAGCTCCTTGTCGGTGGACTCGACGAAGTTGTGCAGCATCTGGACGCCCTGCTGCATCTCGTTGTGCATTTTTTTCTGCAGGGACTTGCTCACATCCCAGGCAATGCCCAGCACCAGCAGCGCCAGGATGGCGGCGACCCAGACAAAATTGGTGAGTGACAGCTTTGCGCCCAATCCTTGGCGGCGCCAGAAACGTTGACCGATGTGCATTGATGCATCTCCTGTGCGGCGTTGTGCGCCGCTGTTGTGCGCGCACAGGCGGGGAATGCCTGCGTGCCAAGCCATGCTGACCAAAGTCAAGCCCTGGTGATTCATGGGCCGAAGCGTATCGACGCTGCCGCATGCGGGATTTGAGATGGGTCAAGGAAGTAACCAAGTGTTGCAACGACAGCGCCCGGCCATCGCGCTCGGCTTCGGCTGGGTGCGTCGACAATTCCGGTTCCACCGCTTTGTCTGCCGTGCCCCATGTCCAATGCCCGCCTCCCCTCCTTCCGGTTCCTGATCGGCTTCGAGGCCGCAGCCCGCCTGGGCAATTACTCGCGCGCGGCAGAGGAGCTGTGCATTTCCCAATCCGCCGTGAGCCACCAGATTGCGCAGCTGGAGCAGCAGTTGGGCCAGCCGCTGTTCCGCCGCAAGGGGCGCGGCGTGGAGCTGACGGTGGCGGGCCGGCTGCTGCTGGACAGCGTGGGCAAGTCGCTGGACCAGATCCGCCACGGGCTCAGTCGCATAGAGACCTACATGGACGACAGCCTGGTCACCATCGTCTGCCCCGCCCCCGTGGCCAGCGGCTGGCTGCAGCCGCGCCTGGACGGCCTGCTGCAGCGCCACCCCCAGCTGTGCCCCATCGTCTCCACCGACGAGACAGCGCGCTACATCGACGAGCTGGATGTGGACATCGCCATTACCCGCGAGCCGCTGCGGCAGACCGATGTGCTGCAGGTGCCTCTGCTGGCCGACGAGCTGGTGGCCGTGCGCGCACCCGGGCCGCACACAGGCGCCGGCCTGCTGTGCCTGGAGGAAGACCTGACCAGCGACCGCACCGGCCCCTTCATCCGCCAGCACCTGGGCCGGCTGCGCAAGACCGCCATCTACGACGACGCACGCCTGCTGCTGGACGCGGCGCTGCGCGGGCGTGGCTGCGCCGTGGTGTCGCGCCTGCTGGCGGACGAGGCACTGGGCACGGGCCGGTTGCAGTTGGTGGAAGGCATTCCACCCTTTGCGCTGGGCCGCCTGTGGATGTCGCGCATCGAGGGCGAGCCGCGCATGGCGCTGGTGCGCGAGGTGTTTGACTACCTTGTGGAGCAGGCGGTGCCGCTTGCCAAAACATGAGCGGGGTTGATTGATTGCGGCAAAAGATATCAATTTTCAGAATGAATACGGGCTCGGACAATCGCGGCATTCCCCCAAGCACCTGCTGAAGACACCATGCCTTACGCCCTTTCCCGCCGCTGCCTGCTGAACTGCCTGGGCCTGTCGCCCGTGGCGGCCCTGGCCGGCACCGCCGCCGCCCGCTCCACGGCAGCCCGTGCCGAAGGCAGCCGCCAGGACCCGGACAGCCTGGAGACCTGGCACATGCCCGACGAGGGCGAGCCGCACCAGTCCACCTGGATGTCCTTCGGCCCCAGCGAGAGGGTCTGGGGCCGCCGCCTGCTGGAGCCCGCGCGCGAGCACCTGGCCGGCATTGCGCGCGCCATTGCCGCCTTCGAGCCCGTGAACATGCTGGTGCGCGAGCGCGACTACGACCTGGCCGCGCGCCTGTGCGGCAACCGCGTCAAGCTGCATGTGCAGCCCGTGGATGACCTCTGGATGCGCGACACCGGGCCGGTCTTCGTGCGCAAGCTGGGCAGCGGCACTGGCAGCAGCAAGGGCGAACTGGCGGGCGTGGATTTCAACTTCAACGGCTGGGGCGACAAGCAGGCGCATGACAACGATGCCGAGGTGGCAGGCTTTGTCACCGAAGCCGCCAACGTGCGCTACCTGGAGACCGCGCTGGTGCTGGAGGGCGGCGGCATCGAGGTGGACGGCCAGGGCACGGCCCTCATCACCGAAAGCTGCGTGCTCAACCCCAACCGCAATCCGGGCCTGTCGAAAAGCGCCTGCGAGGCCGAACTCAAGCGCCTGCTGGGCCTGCGCAAGATCATCTGGCTGCCCGGCATTGCGGGTCGCGACATCACGGACGGGCACACCGACTTCTATGCGCGCTTTGCCTCGCCCGGCGTGGTGGTGGCAGGCCTGGACGACGACCCGGACTCCTACGACTACGCCGTCACGCGGCGCCATCTGGACATACTGCGCCAGGCCACCGATGCGCGCAGGCAAAAGCTCAGCGTGCAGGTGCTCAAGGGCCCCTCGTCGGTGCGCAGCAAGCTGGAGTCCAGGGAGTTCGCGGCCGGCTACATCAATTTCTATGTGTGCAACGGCGCCGTGATCGCCCCGCAGTTTGGCGACGCCCGCGCAGACGCCAACGCCCGCTCCCTGCTGCGCGAGCTGTTTCCCCGCCGCGAGGTGGTGCAGCTGGACATCGACGCGATTGCCGCCGGGGGTGGCGGCATCCACTGCACGACGCAGCAGCAGCCGCTTTGATGCGCGCCGTGCGGCAATAAGAATCGTCTTAACCTTGGCTGCGCAAGGCCGGGCAAGACTGGAGAGCGGTATATCGATCCGTTTTTTCCAGAAATGCAGCCAAAGAGAACGTCCCAGAAACTGTGCGACCCGTGCTACGAATTGCTGAGCAATACAAGCCTGTCAACGCCCCACCCCGGACTGAGGTTCCGCTTTTATTCACTGGAGCAGGACGCCAATTTCGTGAACTATTGCTGCGTGCATTGCCAGGCGCCCCTGGCGATGAAGACAAGCCGGCGCGGGGCACTTCTGGGGTTTCGCCTGATGCCGTCCGAACCGCACTATCGCCTGGGCGAGGGGGACGCCGAGGACGGCAGCCAGGCGCAAGGCCAGGCGCTAAAAGGGTGACCGGCTTGTGCAGCCCGCAGGCCGGTCAGTCGAAGAGATGGTGCTCGGCGCAAAAGGCCGCCAGGTCCTGGTTGCTGTCCACGTTCAGCTTGCGCATGGCGGAGTTCTTCTGGAGGCTGACGGTCTTGACGCTGCGCCGCAGCCGTGCGGCGATTTCGGTGATGGACTCACCATTGGCGAAATGCCTGAGGACTTCGAACTCGCGCGGCGAGAGGCTGTTGGCGCGCTCGGCCAGGAAAACGGACCGTTCCTGCCTGGGCGTGTCGGCCTGGAATGAGGGCGAATAGTAGCGGGCATTGAGGCGGACACACTGCAGCGCCGCCATGATCTGGGTGAGCGGCTCTTCCTTGAGCAGCACACCGGCGACGCCGGCGTCATACAGGGCCGAGATGATCATGGGGTTGGAGACGGTCGTCAGCACCAGCACCTTGACGTCCGGGAAGTGGCGTATCAGATAGTCCACGTAGCGCAGGCCATCGCCATAGACATCGTCGCCCGGCATGGAGTAGTCGGTCAGAACCACGTCCAGGGGGTTCGATCTGGCGTATTGCATCAAAGACGATGGCGTGCTGAACGTGGCCACGACCTGGAGATTGGGGTCCTGCTCCAGGAAGTCCTTGACGCCAAGCAGGACCACGGCGTGGTCGTCCACGACAGCAATGCGCAGTTTCAGTTTCATGGGATCGCAAGCAAAGGGTTAGGGCTGGGGCAATTGCGCCATCATGGCTCGAAGGTCGGCCAAGAGGTCGGCCAAAAGGACTGACAGCGCGGCCTGCAGGCCGGGCTCCCGGGTGCCGTTCGGGAGCTGGTCCTCCAGCGACTGGGTGCGCGCGGCAAGCTCCTGCATCCTGGCCAGCAGCAAGGCGCCGCGCATGCGATGCAGCGCCTGCGCGGCCAGGTCGGGCCGGCGCTCATCCAGGCCACGGGCCAGCATTGCGATGTCGTCGTTCATGCACTGCACGAAGACCTGCCGGTGCGTCTGCAGCACGTTGGGCTCCGACAGGGCCGCAGGCCGCGGGGTATCCCCCACCGGGGTATCGGCCTGGGCAGGCGCCGGACGGAGCCGCTTTTTCGGCGCGAATTTCTCCAGGGTGCGGACCAGCGTGCGCAACGGGATGGGCTTGACCAGCCAGGCATTCATGCCGGCATTCAGGCAGCGGTTTTCCTCGTCCAGCATGGCATTGGCGGTCACGCCGACGATAGGGCAGGCAACGCCCTCCGCACGCAGCCGCTCCGCCAGTTCGTAGCCGTTGAGGTAGGGCATGTTCACGTCCGTCAGCACCAGATCGTGCGGGCTGATGTCCCACAGCGCCAGCGCCTCCTCCCCATCGTCGGCGACCGTGACTTCGCAGCCCAGGCTCTCGAGCTGGCCGCGCAGCGTCACCTGGTTGACGGGATTGTCCTCGGCGACCAGCACGCGCAGATCGAACAGGGGCAGATCGGAGCCGGAGCCGGCCGAGCGCTGTGCGCCGCCGAGCACTTGTGCAATGCCCAAACCGATGCTCAGAACGTTGTGCCCGTCGATGCCCCGGTTGTCCGGCGAGGAAAGGTTCAGGTGCGGCCCCGTCCATCCGGGCGCGGGGCTGTCCGCCGGCAACAGGACGTCCAGCAGCAGTTCATCCTTGTCTGCGGCCACCGGAGCGGCGCCCGCCGCGCGGGCCTGGCCGCCCCAGCGCTGCAGCCAGGCACAGATGTTGTCCGTCAGTTCCGGGTGGGGGGTGCGCACCGCGATGCGGGCACCCTTGAGCTCGGGCGCCTCCTCCTCCTCCTGCGCGACGGTCTCCAGCCCCAGCTCGAACCAGAACCGGCTGCCCAGGCCGGGCTCGCTCCAGACCTCGATGGAGCTGGACATCATCCGGGCCAGGCTCCAGCAGATGGACAGGCCCAGGCCCGCTCCACGCGCGGTGCGGCTGCTGTTCTTGACGAGATAAAAGGGCGTGAAAAGCTCGCCATGCAGGGATTTCTCTATGCCCACGCCCGTGTCGCAGACCTCGAACACCAGCCGGACCTGGGAGGCCGTGCCCGGCACGCTGCGCAGGCGGACGATCACATGGCCGGCCTCCGTGAACTTGATGGCATTGCTGATGAGATTGCCCAGGATCTGGCGGATGCGCACCGCATCGCCCAGCACCGACTCGGGCACCTGCGCGTCCACGCAGGAAAACAGCAGCAGGCCGTTTTGCTGCGCCATGGCGGCATAGGAGCTGGTGCAGTTCTGCACCAGCTCCCGGGGATTGAACGGGGCCTTTTCCAGTTGCAACTGGCCCGCCTCGATCTTGCTGGTGTCCAGGATGTCGCTGATGATCTGCAGCAAGATGGACGAGGAGGCTTCGATACGGTCCACATACTTGCGCTGCAGCTGCGTGAGCTCGGTCAGGCCCAGCAGCTCCAGCGTGCCCAGCGCGCCATACAGCGGCGTGCGGATCTCGTGGCTCATGGTCGCCAGAAAGGTGGACTTTGCCTCGTTGGCCTCGTCCGCCGCGATTCTTGCCCGCTCCAGATTGCTCTCGATTTCTGCGCGCGCACTGACGTCGGCAAACACGCACAGCGTCACATCCTGGCCCAGGTAGCGGGTGGGCGCGTAGGCCACGTAAAGCGTTCGGCCCTGCGCGGTGACCAGCTGCTCCATGGTTCCTGCGGCCCTGGCGTGGACAATTTCATCCAGCGCTGCCCTGTTTTCCGGCGAGCCGGGGCGCAGGTAGCCATCGGCCGAGTGCAGCCACTCCTGCACCAGCGAGTTGCTGAAGATGATCTTTCCACTGCCGTAGGCCACAAGGCAGACAGCCACGGGGGCGGTTTCGATCAGCGTCCTGTTGAATTGATTGCTCTCGACGATGACCCGCTGCGCTTCCTGGGCAGGCGCAATCACCTTGCGGTTGAACCAGCGGGTATAGGCAATACCGGCCAGCAGGCTCAGCAGCAGGGCCAGCACCAGGCCGGCAGAAGGGGCGAACAGCCGGCCCTGGAAAAAGGTGGCGTAGTCCACCTGGTAGTAGCCGGTCCACCGGCCGGAGGCATCCTCGGTCTTGAGGATCAGGCCATTACGCGTGTACCGCATCCCCGCCTCGTCCACCTGCGGCACCGGGCCGGTGCCCATGAGCACGCCGAAATCCCGGTGCTCCAGCCAGAAAAGATGCCTGGGCAGCGTATGGATGGATCTTTCTATGGCGCTGATGCGCTGGCGGCTAAAAAGGATGGCGGCGTAGATCGGGCTTGTGGCGGCTTCGTCGCCGGCATCGATATGGCTTGAAAAGCCGGCTGCGACCATGCCGATCATCTTTTCCGGGAACTGGGGCGACCGGAACCAGACGATCTCCTGCGCCGGCACCGTGGAGCCGGCGCCAGGCCGGGCATCGGCGGCCCTGGCCCGCAGATGCGCCTTGACGGCGGCAATCGTGCTGTCGAACATTTCCTGCGTGACGCTCTCGTTGCCGATGGGCACGTCGATGGCCGGCACGCCGATGCTGATCGCCCCGTCCTCCTTGGTGAAGAAGGCAGCGGCTGCCGGGAAGTAGGAGCCCGCCCAGAAGGACGAATAGCCTGCGGCCAGGGAGCTGCCCAGCGAGAAAAGCCGGTCCGGGAGCGTGTCGCAGGCCGCGCGCGCAGAGCATTGCAGTGAAAAGGGAATGCCGCCGATGGCCTCGCGGCCACGGAACATGCGGTAGTCCGCCTGCGCAGGAGCGGGCACGTCGACGATGGTGGCTACTCTCTGGTCCGGCAGCGCTTTCCAGGACTCGTTGCGGCCCTTGAGCCGCCGAAGAAAGATCTCCTGCTCGTCCAGCGAGCCGACGATGGCGGAGAAGTTCAAGGCCAGGCGGCCCTGCTCCTGCTCGAAGATCCTCTCCGAGCCCCACAGCAGCACGGCGATGAGGAAGATCGCAAGGGGAAGCACTCCAAACAGTACCCGGTTCTGCCAGCGTGTGGTGCGTGTGATCTTGCTGAACGGGGAGTCGGGCATGGACGCCTTGCGTGCTTGGGTCAGGTGGGGTTGCCTTGGTGTCGGGGTTCGGATGCCAGCATAAGGGCAAATTCGCTGGCGGGCACCGCGGCGGACAGCAGATATCCCTGCACGCAATCGCAGCCGATGCTGCGCAGCAACTCCAGGTCCTGGGTGGTCTCCACCCCTTCCGCCGTCACCGTCAGGCCCAGTTGCCGCCCCAACTGCACCGACGATGTCAAGGCCGCAGTGCGCACCTCGTCACCCGCGGCACCGGCCACGAAGGCCCGGTCGATCTTCAATTCGGTGAAGGGCGTGGAGATGAGGCTGTACATCGAGCTGTAACCCCGCCCGTAGTCATCCTGGGCCAAGCCGAAGCCTTTGAGCCGCAGGCGGCTCGCGCACATGTAGTAGTTGGCAGGTATGCCGACGGCCTGGTCCTCCAGCAGCTCGAACGTGATGTTCTCCGCAGCGATGCCGCACCGGGCCGCCATGTCGTGCAACTCATCCGGCAGGCCAATATCGTCCAGCAGCGGTATCGGCAGATTGACGGATACGGGAATCACATATCCCGAACTGCGCCAGGCCAGGTGCGCTGCCATGGCGTCTTCCATCATCCGCACCAGCAAGGCATGGTCCAGCCCATGGAACCGGATGGCGGACATGAACGAGCCCGGCATCATGAAGCCGAACTGCCGATCGTTCCAGCGTGCCAGCGCTTCCACACCGACGGTGTGGCCCGTGAGCAGGGATTTCTTGGGCTGGAACCAGGCCTGTATGGTTTTCTCCTCCAGCGCCTGGATCAGGTGTTCCTTGGCGAAAATCGGCCGTTCCTTGATCCCTGGAGTACTTTTCCTCTCGTAGGCACGCAAGGACCTGAGTTGGCTGGCCAGGACCTGGACATGGTCTGCACCGAACGGCTTTTGAAACATCCCGACGACGGAAAAGCCGGACTCCTTGGCCATGAGACTGACACTGTTCATCAACCGGCGCGAGCAGGAGCTGGATATGACGAGCATGGGATGCAGGCCGCGCTGGCTCAGTTCATTGATGAACTGCAGGCCGTCCATGTCGGGCATTTTCAGGTCGGTGATGACGAGATGGAATCCGCCATCGCGCAGCATTTGCAGTGCATCGCGTGCGTTGCAGGCAATGTGCGTGTCCACGATTCCCGCCTCCATGAGCAGGCTGCGCGTGTGCTCGCAGCACAGGGCGTGGTCGTCAAGAATGAGTACTTTGAATGTCGACAGCATGGGATCAGGTCCTGCATTGCTTGATGTGGTTCAGGGTGGTGCGCAGCACCGCCAACGTGAATGGCTTGCACAGCAGGCTGTCGAAGCCGGCCGGCAGTCCGTCGCCCTGCCCTTGCGCCTGCGTTTGCGTCTGCCCCTGCGGCTGCGCATTGGCCGTCAGCCCGACGATCGGGCGGCCGTAGCCACGCTTTCTGAGCGCACGCGCCAGGGCCAGGCCATCCAGCAGCGGCATGTGCAGGTCGGTGAGAACGGCGTCGAATTCGAGCAGGCCGGGCATGGACAGCGCGTCCTGCCCATTGCTGGCCTGCTGGACCTCGCAGCCCAGCACCTGCAGTTGCTCTCGCAGGATGATTCTGTTGATGGGGTTGTCCTCGACGATGAGCACACTCAGCCCCATCGGCTCGTGGACCTGGGGAGCGGCGGCGTACAGGTCAGGGCGCGCGCCCGGCGCAATGCCCTGCTGGGCCATGCCCAGCGCCTGGCCCACGGCCAGCACGCCAGGCATGCTGGTTTCCCAAACACGGGCCTGCAGGGTTTCGCGGGGAACCTCGCCCGGCGCCAGCGCCAGAACGCATTTGCCCGTCCATTGCGGACGGCGCACCGACCGTGGCCAGGCTTGCACCAGCACCGCCTGTTCATTGGAGCCCTGCACCTGCTCCCGGTACGGCTGGGCCATGGCGCCCCAATGCCGCAGCCAGGCGCACAGGTTGTGCACGACTTCCGGAATGGCGCCATCCACGTAGACGGTGTGCGGCAACAGACTGGGCACTGCCTCATAGCCTGCCGCGCTCTCGCGCGGCAGGCGCAGCTCGAATGACACGCAGGTCCCCAGTCCCGGCTGGCTGGCGGCCGTCAGCCGCCCGCCCATCTCCTGGCTGAGGCGCAGGCAGATGGACAGACCCAGGCCCGCGCCCTGGACCTGCTGCTGCGTGGCCGCATGGGCACGGAAGTACGGGTCGAACAGGAAGGGCTGCTGCTCCGGCTCGATGCCGATGCCCGTGTCCTGCACCTGGAACCGCAGGTCGGTGCCTTCCTCGCTGTCGCCCATCACCTGCAGGCGGATGGCCACATGGCCGGAGAACGTGAACTTGATGGCATTGCCCACCAGGTTGTCCAGGATCTGCCGCAGCCGCAAGGCATCGCCCACCAGCAGGGGCGGCGTTTTCACATCGGAGACGGCATACAGCTGCAGCCCCTTTTGCTCGGCACGCGACAGCAGGCCCGCGGCCACGCTGTCGAGCAGTTCGGTGGCCGAAAACGCATGGGCCTCCAGTTGCAGCCGGCCCGCCTCGATGGCCGACAGGTCCAGGCTGTCGTTGACGATGCGCAGCAAGGAGGCCGATGCCTGCTGCATGGCCCCCAGGTAGCGTGTCTGTTCGGAAGGAACCCTGGACAGCGCCAGCAGCTCCAGCGTTCCCAGGATGCCAAAGAGCGGCGTCCGTATTTCATGGCTCATGGTGGCCAGAAACTGCGTCTTGGCCTGGCTTGCCGATTCGGCGCGCAGCTTGGCATCGACCAGCGCTGCCTGCACCTGCCTGAGCGCCGTCACATCGCTGACCAGGCAGAAAACCACCGGCTCGCCGGCGTGGGTCGTGGGCGTGGTGCTGACCTCCACCAACCGACCGTCTCCCAGCGCCAGCTCACGCGGGCCCTGCTGTGTGCCCCCGGCCACGGCATGCTCGAACCAGGAAGCATCACTGCACACCCACTGCCGCGCCAGTCCGTTGGACAGCAGCAGGCTGCGATCGCTGCACCGCACCAGCGCCAGGCCCACGGGGGCCGTGTCCAGCAGCTTGCGGCAGAGCGCATCACCGGCGGCGCAGGCGCCTGCCCGGCTCCAGGCCGAAGCCGCCACGCTGCGGCGCAGCCGGCGCACGCACCATGCAAGTGCAGCCATGAAGGCAAGTCCCAGCGACACGGACCCCAGCAGCAGCCAGACATGGGCCCTGACCAGCTGCCGCGCGGGCTCCCAGCGGTCTGCAAGCCATCCGGCGTTGTTCGCGGATTTGCGCAGCAACAGGGATTCGGGAAGCGCCCGGCCTGCCTGCATCAGTGAATGGAGCGGCCCGGGCTGGCCCTGCGGTGCGCTGGTGCGCCACGGCCAGGCATAACCGGCTTGCGTGTGGATGGCTGCGTGCGTGGCCCCCACCGCAGCGTCCAGCAGCAGGAAACATCGGTCCATGAAAAACAACTGAATGTCTCGCACGGGCACATGACCGAGGCTGCGCGACGGCGTCGCCGGGGCGGCGGCGTCCCTGCCGCCGTGACCGGCACAGGCCAGCATGGCCATGATCGCCAGTGCAAATGCCATCAAATCACGCCGTGCCAGGGACAGGCACAGCCTGTGATGTATCGATCTGGAAGAAAACAAGAGAGCTTGAAACTGGCGCATTGCCGAATCTTAGAAATCAAAGGGCGAATTTGGACTAAGAATTTTCTTAATGCTGAAACCTCTTGCACGCCGCCTCGCCAAAGAGCGATTTCAAGCATCGATCCGCCATCGGAAAATCGTCAACTCTCTTTGAAGATGCCATTATTCCTGTCACTTTAAGAAAATTCTTAAACCAATATTCCGATGCCCTGGAGATCATTGCCGGATTGATTCATCGACAAAGGCTGCTCCGTTTCTGACCACCCCTGTGATATTGAGCACAGACGTCGCGCATGCAGAATGCCAGCGCTATTTCACGTCCTGTATTGCGCAATATCCAGAATGCGTCTCGGCGGCCGATTTCAGGGGAAGTAAAAATGGCAATGAGGATATACAGGCGACGATTCACGACCAGGCCGGCAAGCAGGCCGCTGCGCCTGCTCGCCCTGGCGTTGCTCTTGCAAGGCTGTGTCGCCACGGCCCATGCATGGACCGTCGTGGTGGACAGCGCCGCCGACGCAAGCGGCCCGTGCGCCAGCACCGGCCTGGGACCCTGCTCCCTGCGCGACGCCATCACCTACGCCAACGCCAACCGCAACAAAGGGGGCGACAACCGCATCGAGTTCAGCATCGGTGCGGGGGGAGAGCAGACCATCGTCACCCAAAGCAACTGGAATGGCAGCCTCATGCAGCCCATTGCACCGGCCACATCGCTGACGGTGGACGCCAGCACGCAACCCGGCTATGAGGACCACTTGCCACGCCGCCCCCTGATCACGCTGCAGGCAGGCAGCTCCGAGTTCGGTACAGGGCTCGAGCTGGCAGGCGCCATCACGGTGCGCGGTCTGGCGATAGGCGGCTTCAACACCGCCCTGGCGGTGACCGGCGACGGCAACACCGTGCTGGGCTGCCATATAGGCGTTGACGCATCGGGAACGGTTGCCATGGGCAATCGCAGCAACATTATTGTCAACTCCGGCAACCGCAACCGCATCGGCAATCTGGATATTGGCGGGCGAAATGTCATTTCCGCGGCGGAAAATTCCGGAGTATGGCTTTCCTGGCCGGGCGTCGGTACAGAAAACATCATTCAGGGAAATTACATAGGCACCGATATCACCGGCAATGTGGCGCTGGGAAACCAGGGAAACGGCATCAGCGTGGCATCCGAATTTACCGGCACGCTGATCGACAGCAACCTCGTCTCCGGCAACGTCAGGGAAACCGGTGGTTCATCCGGGATTTCCATTTCCGGCTCGCACACGCTGGTGACCCGCAACCGCGTCGGAACCAATGCAGCCGGCACGGCCATGATTGCCAACAATGGGCCAGGCATTGCCGTATTCTTTTCGCCGGAAGGCGGACATCGCATTGGCACAGGCCCTGAAGACGGCAACCTGGTTGCCGGAAACAAGGAAACGGCCATTGAATTGAATGGAAACTACGCCGCACGCAACTCGAATACCCTGATTGCCGGGAATATCGTGGGAACCAGCCTGGATGCCAGCACCATGCTGCCCAATCAATGGGGCATCGTCATCAAGGATTCGGACGAGGTCACCGTGCGCGGAAACATCGTCGGTGGCAGCAAGGCGTCCGGCATACAGTTCCAGGGCGCCGGCAAGAACAACCTCGTGCAGGGCAACTACGTGGGCGTCAGTCCCCAGGGAACCGCCCTGCCCAATGGGGAAGGCGTTTCCTTTTTCCAGAAGGCCCATGACACCCTGGTCGGCGGTGACGACGCGGCACATGCCAACGTGATTGCGCACAACAGGCTGTTCGGCGTGGGATTGCGGGGGGACGAAGTCAAGGGCGTCTCCATGCTCGGCAATGCCATCTACGGCAATACCGAGGGAGGCATCGCACGAACCAGCCTGGCCAACGGAGATCCTGCCGATCCGGTGCTGCTCACGGTGACGCCCGACGGCCTGTCCGGCACGCTGGACAGCGTCGCCAACGAGAGCATGCGCATCGAGTATTTCTCGACGCCCAGGCTGCCCGACGGGCTGGTGGAGCGCGCCGCCGGCAAGGTTCTGCTGGGCTCGCAGACCGTGACCACCGATGCCTCCGGCCATGCGCCTTTGGCGTTCAAGGGCGCCATGCCTCCGGGTGACCAGGCCGCTGTCACGGCGACCGCCACCCGGATTTCCACCGGTGACACCTCGCGCTTTTCCAACGCGATGGCGGCCAACGCCGCCCCCGTGGCGCTGCCGCAAGCCGTCACGACGCCGCAGGATACGGCGCTGTCCATCACCCTCGCTGGCACGGACTTCGAGTCGGACCCGCTGCGCTTCGAGATCACCACCGGCCCCGCCCATGGCGGCATCAGCGGCTTCGATCCCCAGACGGGCACGCTGGTCTACACGCCGGCGGCCGGCTACTCCGGGCCCGATACCTTCGCCTTCACGGTATCCGACGGGCACCAGAGCGCTGCCGCGCCGGCATCCGTGTCCATCGAGGTGATCGCTGCCGATCCTCCCGACCCGGGCCCGGGCACCGATCCCGACCCCGGTCCGGGCACGGACCCAGGGCCCGGTACCGGCCCCGGAAATGTCCAGGCCGTTCCCGGCCTGGGCAAGGTCGGCATGCTGGCGCTGCTGTGCGGCATGGCCTATCTGGCCAGCCGCAGGATGAGGAAAAGGCAGGCCTGAGCCTGCGGCCGGCGCAGTGGTCCCCGCGCAAACGTCAGGCCGGCAGCCAGCGCAGCCAGCTCGGCCGCCAGGTCAGGGTGAAGGCAATGGCCAGGGCGGCAGCGGCCAGCGTCATGATCCAGACCAGGGAGGCCATGGAGGCATGGTCCACCGCCAGGCACAGTCCCAGCGAGGCGGCCAGGCCTGAGACGCCCAGCCAGTGCAGCAGCCTGACCTTGCCATCGGGCTGGGGCGTGTCGCCGTGCACCTGCTCCCAGTGCACGTCCTTGGCCAGCGCAAACCAGCCCATGCCTGCCAGCGAGGCGGCAAAGGCGGCGGCCAGCAGCAGTGCGTCCATCAGTCCCTCAGACATGGGCCACCTCCGCGGCGCGCGAGGGCATGGCGGGCACGGCGCGCGTCTTGAGCTTGCGCGCCACCACCACGGCCAGCACGGCGCTGCCCAGCATGAACAGGTCCACGCCGGCCACGGGCCAGTAGCCCGCGCCCAGGGTCTTGAACAGGTGGTCGCCCGTGGTCAGCCAGTTCAGCAGCACGGCCGTGACGGCCATGGCGGCCACGGCCCAGCACTGCTCGCGCCAGGCGGGATTGGGCAGGCCTTGGGCCACGGGGGCGCTGCGCACAAAGGCGTGGAGCATGGCCAGCAGCCAGGCGGCCCAGAAGAAATAGCGCTCCATGTCGCCCCGGCCCGGCCAGCCCTGGGGCATGGCCTCGGGCAGCAGGCGGTTGGAAATCAGCATGCCCAGGGCGGCCACCAGCATGCCGGTGACGGTGGTGACGGCCAGGGCATCGACCACGCGCGCACCCTGCACGCCCTGTTTGGCGTGCTGCTTCTTGCGCTTTTCCACGAAGAAGACAAAGCCGGTGGCAATGCAGGCGCAGCCGGCCAGGCCACCGAGCACGTACAGCCAGCGCAGCAGCCAGTGGCGGAAGTGCTGCAGGTGCAGGCCGGTGAGGAAGGTGTTGAGGCTGTCCACGGCAGTGCGCGGCGGATCTTCGCGCAGCAGCGCGCCCGTGCTGGCCTTGAAGTGGATGCCCTCGCCCGTGAGCGCGATGCGGTCGGTGCCGGCGCGGTAGACGCTGACGTAGCCGTTGGCATCGCCCACATGGGTGACGGACAGGAAGCCCACGTCGCCGGCCATGCCCTTGGCGGCCCAGCGGCGCTGCGCCTCGGCCACCATGGCGTCCACCGAGGCCACGGGCGCGGCCACTCCGGCGCGGTCGTGCGGCAGGCCGGTTTCCTCGGCCTCCATTTTTTCGTGCAGCTCGTGCAGGGGCTCCAGCTGGGTATGGGTGATGGGGAAGTAGATGCCCGCAAAGATCACCAGCCCCGTGAAGGCGAAGAAGAAGTGGAAGGGCAGCGCCACCACGCCCGTCATGTTGTGCAGGTCCAGCACGCTGCGCTGGGTGGCCTTCTTCGGACGGAAGGTGAACAGCTCGCGGAAGATCTTGCGATGCATGACCACGCCGCTGACCAGGGCCACCAGCATGATGAGCGCGGCAAAGCCCACGATCCAGTAGCCAAGGCCCATCCAGTTGAGCGTCAGGCTGTAGTGCAGCGGGTAGAAGAACTGGCTGCCGATCTTGAGGTGGTCATCCGGCAGGGACTCGCCATTGCGCGGGTCGATGGTGCGCATGGCCCAGATCAGGGTCTCGGGCTTCTTGGCGTTGGCCACCTCGTAGCCGGCGAACAGGCCCAGCACCGGGTCGCGGTGCGTGGTGTAGGCGCCCCAGCGCTGGGGCGTGTCGAAGCGCTCGGGCAGCGGGCCGTTGACCTCGCCGCGCATGGCCTCGCGCGCCTGGGCATTGGGCTGCATGGACTCGAAGACCGGCTTGAGGATCTGGTCGTACGAGGGCATGGGCGTGGGCTCGAAGCGCGAGGCCGGAATGGCCCATCGGTCGATCTCGCGGTCGAACACCGACAGCGCGCCAAAGAAGAAGGCGGCCATGAGCACGAAGCCGAGCACCAGCCCGAACCAGGTGTGCAGCCAGGCCATGGAAAGGCGGAAATTCTGGAACATGGGAAGCGATCTCCGGATCAGGGCAGCAGCATCTGCTGGAGCAGTGATGCGCAGCCGGTCATGACAATGCCGCCACCGGCCAGCACGGCCCAGACGCGCGGGAGGCTCTGGGCGGCAAAGGCCCAGAGGAACACCGTCAGAAACACCAGGAAGCCGAGGATGTAGCCCAGATGCTCGGCATCGTGGAACTCCATTCCGGCGGCAAACATCAGCACGACGCCCAGGGCGATGAAGCCCCAGGTGAAGGCATAGCCGCCGAAGATGGCAGCTGCAATGCGAACCAAAATAGTTTTCATTTACACAGAAAAATACAGTTGTGCACCAAGTTCTCGGGGCGCATTATCCCCGAGGGTTGTTAAAACCTGTAATCGGCTGTGGTCTGTGGCGCCTGTCTTCTGTGCGTGGCGTCTCTATGCAGGCTGGCCTGCCGCCTGCGCCTTGGCCTGCGGTGCAGAAGGCTTGAGCGTGGGCGGCGCGAACTGGAAGGTGTGGGCGCTGGCCCCCGGCCAGTAGAGCTTGAACACGCTGTGCTGCTTGTCCAGCGGCCCCAGCAGCGCGCCGGGCTCCACGCGCAGGACCAGGTTGGCCAGCTGCCGCACCTCGGTGTCGGAGATGCGCCGCACGATGTGGTGGGCCGTGATGTCGCAAGGGTGCTCCAGGCCCGCAGCCTGCACCAGCTCCTGCAGCGCATGCAGGGTCTTGTCGTGGAAGTTGGCCACGCGCGTGGCCTTGTCGGGCACGACCAGGGCCTTCTGGCGCGCCGCATCCTGCGTGGCCACGCCCGTGGGGCAGTGGCCGGTGTGGCAGTTCTGCGCCTGGATGCAGCCCAGGGCCATCATGAAGCCGCGCCCGGCGTTGCACCAGTCGGCGCCCAGCGCCATCATGCGTGCGATGTCGAAGGCCGTGATCACCTTGCCGGCCGCGCCGATCTTGATGCGGTGGCGCAGGCCCACGCCGATCAGCGTGTTGTGCACCAGCAGCAGCCCCTCCTGAAGCGGCACGCCCACGTGGTCGGTGAACTCCACCGGCGCCGCGCCCGTGCCGCCCTCGGCGCCATCGACCACGATGAAGTCCGGCGTGATGTCCGTCTCCTGCATGGCCTTGACGATGGCGAACCACTCCCAGGGATGGCCCACGCAGAACTTGAAGCCCGTGGGCTTGCCGCCCGACTTCTCGCGCAGGCGGGCGATGAAATGCATCATCTCCACCGGTGTCTTGAAGGCGCTGTGGCTGGACGGGCTGATGCAGTCCACACCCACGGGCACGCCGCGCGCGGCGGCGATCTCAGGCGTGACCTTGGCGCCCAGCAGCATGCCGCCGTGGCCGGGCTTGGCGCCCTGGCTGAGCTTGATCTCGATGAGCTTGACCTGCGGGTCGGTGGCGTTGGCGATGAATTTTTCTTCGTTGAAGCTGCCATCGTCGTTGCGGCAGCCGAAGTAGCCCGAGGCCACCTCCCAGATCAGGTCGCCGCCGTGCACGCGGTGGTGCTGGCTGATGGAGCCCTCGCCCGTGTCGTGCGCAAAGCCGCCCATCTTCGCGCCCTTGTTCAGCGCCAGGATGGCATTGGCCGACAGCGCGCCGAAGCTCATGGCCGAGATATTGAAGATGCTGGCGCTGTAGGGCTGGGTGCAGGGCGAGGTGCCTTCATCGGCGCAGCCGATGGTGATGCGGAAGTCATGCGAGGCCAGCTTGGTGGGCTGCATGGAATGGTTCACCCATTCATAGCCCTGGGCCGTGACATTGAGCTGCGTGCCCAAGGGGCGGCTGTCCGGGTCGCCCTTGGCGCGCTGGTAGACCAGGGAGCGCTGGGCGCGCGAGAACGGCAGCGCCTCATGGTCGGACTCGATGAAGTACTGGCGCATCTCGGGCCGGATGAACTCCAGCAGAAACCGCAGGTGCCCGATGATGGGGTAGTTGCGCAGCACCGAATGGCGCACCTGGGTCATGTCGCGCACGCCCAGCAGCGCCAGCGCGGCGCACACGCCAAAGCCCAGCCACCACCACAGCCCTCCCCACACCAACGCCGCCACCAGCAGCCCCGCGCTGCCGACCAGGCTCAGGCAGAACGTGGTGTAGCGCAGCGGCACCCATGCGGGCAGGCGATGAACCGGGGAGGCAGACGTTGACATGGCGTGGGTCCTTGGGGGCGTGTTGACGATCTTGTGCATGCCGCGCCGTCGAGGGCGCGCTGTGCACAAGGGTAACCCACGATCCGCGTCAGCCCTGGCGCGGCCGGGCGCCGGCGCCAGTTGCCTGCGCGGCCGCCGGCAGCACGAACCGGAAGCTCGCCCCCTGCCCCGGCTGGTCCACCAGTTCGATGCGGCAGCCGTGCAGTTCCAGCATGCGGTGGACGATGCGCAGGCCCAGGCCGCCGCCGCGGCGGGCGCCGCCCACGGTGAAGGGGCGCTCGAACAGGCCTTCGCGCAGATCGGCCGAGATGCCGGGGCCGGTGTCGGCCACGGTGACTTCGACCGCGTTGCCCGCTGCCGCCAGCGCCACCTGGATGCTGCCGCCGCCGGGCGTGTGGCGCAGCGCGTTGTCCAGCAGGTTGCCCAGCACGCGCTCGATCATGCCCAGGTCGGCCTGGACGACGGGCAGGCGGGGCGGGAATTCGGCCCGCAGCGCCACCTGGCGCGCCTCGGCACGCAGCTCGAATTTCTGGAACACGTCCTGCACCAGGTCGGGCATGGAAAACGGCTCCGGCTCGGGCTGGACAAAGCCGTATTCCAGGCGCGCCAGCTCGAACAGGCTTTGCGCCAGCTCGCCCACCTTCTGGCTCTGGGCCAGGGCAATGCCCAGGTAGCGGCGGCGCTCGGTGGCGTCGAGCACGGCGTCCTTGAGCAGCAGCGTTTCCAGATAGCCGTGCAGGGACGACAGCGGCGTGCGCAGGTCGTGCGAGACGTTGGCGATGAGTTCGCGCCGCTCCTGGTCCTGGCGCGTGAGCGCCCGCCACTGCTCGCCGATGCGCGCCACCATGCGGCGGTAGGCCGAGTCCAGCACGGCGATCTCGTCACGGCTGTCCTGTGCGGCGCCGGGCTGGGGGGCCGGCAGGTCCGGGGGCGCGCCATGGATGTCGAAACCGGCCACCTCTTCGGTGAGCCGGCGCAGCGGCCGCGTGATCAGCGCAAAGGCGACCAGGCCCGCCACCAGGCACAGCAGCGCCACCATGCCGATGGACCACAGCGCCGTGCTGAGCACCGAGTTGGCCGAGCCCTGCGCCACCAGCTGGTCATGCGCCTCGCCCTGCAGCACCACGTAGATGAAGCCCACGTCCTTTCCGTTGACGCGCAGCGGCGCCGCGCTGAAGACCTTGCGGCCTTCGACGCTGCGCGGGTCGTCGCCCAGGATGGGCAGCGTGCCGCCTTCCAGCAGCCGGTGCACGGGCGCCAGGTCCACGCGCTCGCGGCGCACGCGGCCGTCGGGGGCGGCATGGCCGGCAATGCGGCCGTCGGCGTCCAGCAGGTAGACCTCCACGCTGGGGTTGACCAGCATGAGCTGGTTGAAGAAGCTGCGCACGGCGCCGGGCATGAGGCCGTTGGCGTCGGTCAGCTGGGCGTCGCGCGCAATGCTTTCGGCCACGTCGCGCGACAGGCCCTGCACCACTTCCAGCTCGTGCATGCGGCTGGCGCGCAACTGCATCCAGGCCGAGGTGCCGCTGCACACCAGCAGCAGCACGGCAAAGACCAGGGACAGGCGCTGGGTCAGTGTCAGGCGCAGCTTCATGTCAGGCGCCCTCCCCCGCCTCGGCGAACTTGTAGCCGCGCCCCCAGACGGTAAGGATGCGCGCGGGCTGGGCCGGGTCGGCCTCGATCTTGGCACGCAGGCGGTTGATGTGGGTGTTGACGGTGTGCTCGTAGCCCTCGTGCTGGTAGCCCCAGACGGCATTGAGCAGGTCCATGCGCGAGAACACCTTGCCGGGCTGGCGCGCAAAAAAATACAGCAGGTCGAACTCGCGCGGGGTCAGGTCCAGCCGGGCACCATGAAGCCGGGCATCGCGCGCCACGGGGTCCATGGCCAGGCCGGCGATGGTCAGGCTGCCGGACTCCAGCCGGGCATTCTGGGCCAGCGCCTCCACGCGGCGCAGCAGCGCCTTGACGCGCGCCACCAGTTCCAGCACGGAAAACGGCTTGGCCAGGTAGTCGTCGGCGCCGATCTCCAGGCCCAGGATGCGCTGCACCTCGCTGGAGCGCGCGCTGATGATGATGATGGGCGTGTAGCGCGCCATGGCGCGGGCGCGGCGGCAGATCTCCAGGCCGTCCACGCCGGGCAGCATGATGTCCAGCACCAGCGCGTCCCAGCCGCCGCGCTCCAGTTGGCGCAGGCCGTCGTCGCCACGCGCGCAGTGCATGACTTCCAGGCCTTCGTCGCGCAGGTGCAGCGTGAGCAGGTCGGCGATATGGGCGTCGTCCTCGACGAGAAGTACGCGGCGCGTGGCGGTCATCGGATGCGGTTTCCTGGAAGTGGCGGGAGTGGCTGCCATTGTGCGCAATACCGGGGCCGGGAGTTATCACGAATCTTTGAACTCTGCGTGAAGACTTCGGGAGGCCGCCGCCCTAACCTGACTGGCATCGCATCGTTTTCAGACGCACGTAACCTTCAGGAGCACACCATGACCACCAGACGCCATCTTCTGTGGACTGCAGGCGCCGGCACCACCGCCGTGCTGGCGGCCAGCCTGTTCCCGCGCCGCGCACCGGCCGCCGCTTCCAGCGAAATCTTCGAGGTGAGCTACAGCGACGCCGAGTGGCGTGCCCGGCTCACGCCCGAGCAGTACCAGATCCTGCGCAAGGAAGGCACGGAGCGCGCCGGCACCAGCCCCCTGAACAAGGAGCACCGCGCCGGCACCTTTGCCTGCGCGGGCTGCGCGCTGCCGCTGTTCTCGTCCAAGACCAAGTTCGACAGCGGCACGGGCTGGCCCAGCTTCTGGCAGCCGCTGGACAAGGCCGTGGCCACGCGCCAGGACCGCACCTACGGCATGCTGCGCACCGAGGTGCATTGCCGCCGCTGCGGCGGCCACCTGGGCCATGTCTTCGACGACGGCCCCAAGCCCACGGGCCTGCGCTACTGCATGAACGGCCTGTCGCTGACGTTCACGCCCCAGCCAGCCTGAACCCGGGAGCCACGCCATGCTGCTGATCGTCCTGGCCTATCTGGGCGGGGTGCTGACCATCGTCAGCCCCTGCATCCTGCCGGTGCTGCCCTTCGTCTTTGCACGCGCCGACCAGCCCTTCGCCAAAAGCGGCCTGCCGCTGCTGGCGGGCATGGCGCTGACCTTCGCGCTGGTGGCCTCGCTGGCCGCCGTGGGCGGCGGCTGGGTGGTGGCCGCCAATGAATACGGCCGCTGGCTGGCCCTGGGCCTGGTCGCCGTGTTTGCGCTGACCCTGCTGTGGCCCGGCCTGTCCGAGCGGCTGACGCGGCCGCTGGTGGCGGCGGGCTCGCGCCTTTCCGAGCGTGCCCAGGGCACGGACGGCGGCGCCCGCCCCGGCGCCTCGCTGCTGCTGGGCGTGGCCACGGGCCTGCTGTGGGCGCCCTGCGCGGGCCCCATCCTGGGCCTGATCCTCACGGGCGCCGCACTGCAGGGCGCCAACACCACCTCCAGCCTGCTGCTGCTGGCCTATGCGGCCGGTGCGGCCACCTCCATGGCGGCGGCCCTGCTGCTGGGCGGCAAGGTGTTTGCGGCGCTCAAGCGCATGCTGGGCGCGGGCGAATGGGTGCGGCGCGGGCTGGGCGCGGCCATGCTGGCCGGCGTGGGCGCGATTGCGCTGGGGCTGGACACGGGCGTGCTGGCGCAAGTGTCCACGGCCTCCACCGGCGGCCTGGAGCAAAGGCTGGTGGACCGCCTGAGCGGCAGGCCCGAGGGTGGCGCCATGGCCATGCAGGCCGGTCCCGCAATGATGGCCGCCGTGGACAGGGGTGAGGGTTCGGGCCAAGGCTCGGGCCAGGGCTCGGGTGCCGGCCCGGCCATGATGGCCGCAGGCGGCGCCATGCGCATGGCCGGTGGCCCGTCCCGCGCCACCCTGCCGGACGAAGGGCTGGCCCCTGCGCTGGACGGCGCCACCGACTGGCTCAACTCCACCCCGCTGACGGCCGAACAACTGCGCGGCAAGGTGGTGCTGGTGGATTTCTGGACCTATTCCTGCATCAACTGCCTGCGCACCCTGCCCTATGTGAAGGCCTGGGCCGAGAAATACCGCGACCAGGGCCTGGTGGTGGTGGGCGTGCATGCGCCGGAGTTCGCCTTCGAACGCAAGCTGTCCAACGTGGAAAAGGCCATCAAGGACCTGGGCATCAGCTACCCCGTGGCCGTGGACAACGGCTACAAGATCTGGCGCGCCTTCAACAACCAGTACTGGCCGGCGCACTACTTCATCGACGCCCAGGGCCGCATCCGGCACCACCACTTTGGCGAGGGCGGCTATGCCGAGTCCGAGCGCGTGATCCAGCAACTGCTGCATGAAGCCGGATCGAAGCAGGTGGACCAGGGCCTGATCGACGTGCAGGCCAAGGGCGTGCAGCAGGCAGCCGACATGGCAGCCGTGCGCTCGCACGAAACCTACCTGGGCTATGAGCGCGCCGAGCAATTTGCCGCCACGCCTGCCGCCGTGCACAACCAGGCCACCGCCTATGCCACGCCCGAGCGCCTGCCGCTGAACGCCTGGGGCCTGAGCGGCCAATGGACGGTGGGCCCGGAAAGCGCCACGCTGGACGGCGCCACCGGTCGCATCACCTACCGCTTCCAGGCACGCGACCTGCACCTGGTGCTGGGCCCCGGCAGCGATGGCAAGCCCGTGCGCTTCAAGGTGCTGATCGACGGCAAGGCGCCCGGCGCCTCGCGCGGCATGGACGTGGCCGCCGACGGCAGCGGCAGCGTGACCGAGCAGCGCCTGTACCAGCTGGTGCGCCAGGACGGCGGCGCAGCCGAACACACCTTCAGCATCGAATTCCTGGATCCCGGCATCTCCGCCTATGCCTTCACCTTTGGCTGATCCCTGGCCACTTCACTTTCACCGGAGAGACACCATGACCAACGATTCCACCCTCGCCACCGCACCCCGCCGCCGCGGCCTTCTCCAACTGCTGACCGGCAGCGCCGTGCTGCTGGGCGGCGCCCTGCTGTGGCAGGGCAGCAACCTGCAGGCGGCCGAGCAGGCCGTGCGCATTCCACCACCCGCGCAGGATGCGCCCGCCACGGGCCAGGGGCCGCAGAAAGCCATCTTTGCGGGCGGCTGCTTCTGGGGCGTGCAAGGCGTGTTCCAGCATGTCAAGGGCGTGCAGCGCGCCGTCTCGGGCTACAGCGGCGGCACGGCGGCCCAGGCCTCGTATTCGGCGGTGAGCAGCGGACGCACCGGGCATGCGGAGTCGGTCGAGGTCACCTATGACCCGGCCCAGGTCAGCTACGGCCAGCTGCTGCAGATCTACTTTTCCGTGGCCCATGACCCGACCCAGCTCAACCGCCAGGGGCCGGACACGGGCACGCAGTACCGCTCGGCCATCTTCGCCACCGACGCCGCGCAGCTCAAGACCGCCCAGGCCTACGTGGCCCAGCTGGACGCGGCCAAGGTCTTCGGCAAGCCCATCGTGACCCGGCTGGAGGACAAGCCCAGCTTCTTCCCGGCCGAGAACTACCACCAGGACTTCATGACGGAGAACCCGCGCCACCCCTACATCGTCATCAACGACCTGCCCAAGGTGGAGCAGCTCAAGCAGCTGTTCCCGGGCAGCTACCGCGCCGAGCCGGTGCTGGTCAAGCAGGCCGTCCGGCAGATGTAGCGTCCGCGCAGCGCGGGGGCAGCGCGGGGGCAGCGCGGGTGCGGTGCCTGCAGGCGTCGGCGGCGGCTGCCGTATGAGACATTTGCGGCATGCCTCCCAGTTCGCTTGATGCACCCGCTGCACCCGCTGCACCC